>NZ_JBXUHE010000020.1:0-108533 GCF_057180585.1 Actinomycetospora sp. 2LY8.5 | reverse complement strand
CGGCGCGCTGCTCGCGGCGCCGGGCGCGCCGGAGCCGGTCACGGAGTTCGACGCGACGCTCGCCTGGCTGCACGAGAAGCCCCTGCGTCCCGGCGCCCGCCTGCTGCTCAAGCACGGCACCCGCACCACTCAAGCCGTAATCACTGAAGTCCTCGACCGTCTTGACATGCAGACCCTTAAGCGTGAGCCCGACCCGGGCGCCCTGGCGATCAACGATATTGGACGCGTCGCGGTGACCGTCGCCGAGCCCCTGCCGCTCGACCGCTACGACCGGGTTGCCGCGACCGGTTCGTTCCTCGTCATCGACCCGCAGACCGGGGACACGCTCGCAGCAGCGCTTGCCCTCTGTCCACCGATACCTCCATCTCCTAGATAGAGAGAGGTGCGCTGGCCAGGACAGCCGCCGCTCGCGGCAATCAAGACAGCCGACGACCGACAGGGGCCGTGCGTTCGCCATCCGGGCCGGGGCACGTCGGGCCAGAGAGAAGGCCTCGTCGTTGATCCACACATGTCAGTGCGTTTAGTACTGCAACGGCCCTTATAGGTGGTATCCGCGTTGTCGGTAGTGGCGGGTGCGGGCCTGGTGAGGTTTCCCCCGGTAGCCCGGAGTGGTTCCTACCTGGCGGTGGCGGGCTCGGGTGAGCTCGGCTGGTGTGCCAGGTGTGCTCGTACTCGTCGGGGGACTGCCATCCCAGCCGGGCCTGGATGCGTTCGCGGTTGTACGACCCGTCGATGTAGGTGAACAACGCGTTCTCGGCCTCTTCGCGGGTTCGCCACGTTCTGCGGTAGACGAGTTCGGTCTTGAGGGTGGAGAAGAAGAAGTTCTCCATCAGCACGTTATCGTAGGAATCACCGACCGAACCCATCGACGCGAGAATCCCATGCTCTCGAGCCGGGCCGAGAACCGAACGATGTGTAGGTCGAGCCGCGGTCGGAATGATGCCGAAGTCGGCCATCACGAACATCACCGGACCACACGCCGTACTCGAGGGCGCCGAGGACGAGTCCGGTGTCGCAGCGATCGGAGGTCTTCCAGCCGACGATTCGGTTGGACAACACATCGCGCACCGCCCGCGAGCCAGAACACGCCCTCGCCGCTGGGGGTGCGGGTGGCGTCGGCGACCCAGAGCCGGTCCGGGGCGGGAGCGGTGAAGTCTCGTTCGACCAGGTCCGGGGCCGGCGCGGCGCGCGGGTCCTGCCGGGCCGAGGATGCGCGAACGCTTGCGCAGGTAGGCGCCCTGCAGCCCGGCGGTGCGCATGAGCCGCTCCACGCGCTTGCGCTTGGTGCACCCCGAGCTGCTCGGCGAGCTGGCGGAACGTCGGGCGCGGGGTGCTCGTGCGGTACAGGCGCACCGCGCGTCCCGTCGACCCCCCGACGGTGGGGGCCCCGCAGCTCGTCGGGGTACTTCTTCGGCGCTGCCATGGAGACTCCCTTCACGGCCACCCGGCCATGATCGTCGGTCTCCGGGCTACCGGAACCTCACCTCCTGGTTGATCCTGTCCGGCCGCCAGCGCCGACGACCGCCAGGCCGATCATCCGCAAGCTTGCCTGGCTCGCCAAAGCGATGTCCAACGGGTGTTCGGACAGGCTGCGGCGACCCGTGTGGCGCGGGCTGTCTCCTACGTGGTGTAGTTGGGCGCTTCCGCGGGCTAGTCGAGGGGGATCGGGTGGGCGTCGCGACCTTTGGCGACTGGCTGTTCGGGTCGACGTGCGGGGTGCTGGTCCTCGCGTTGATCTTCTTCCTGGTCGAGCAGGCCTGGGGCCGACATGCGGTGGCCGCCGCCGCGGGGCGACGTCGTCAGGCCCACGAGCTGCTGGCCGTAGGCGGTGCTCGCCGCCGCGACGTCGGCGCGCAGTCGGGGCCGCACGAGGTGGGCACGGACGAACTGGGCACCGCCGCGGGGCCGACCGAGCCGGCGGGGCCCGAGGGGGCTGCGCCAGCGCCGGCCGAGCGGGTGGGGCGGATGGGAGTGGCGCTGACGGTGCTCGCCACGGGGCTGCTGGCCGCGGCGTTGGTCTGCCGTGGCTGGGCGACGGGCCGGCCGCCGTGGGGCAACATGCACGAGTACATCGCGGCGTTGTGCTTGGTCGGCCTGGTGACCTGGCTGACCATGTTGAGGCGCTACCCGATCCGGCATCTGACTGGATTCGCGCTGTTGCCCCTGACGGTGTTGATGTTCGTCGGTGGGACGGCGTTGTATGTGCCCGCCGGGCCGGTCGTCCCTGCCCTGCAGTCCTACTGGCTCGTCATCCATGTCGCGGCCGCCATCCTTGGCTCGGGGATCCTGCTGGTGCCCGGCACCGCCAGCGCGCTCTACCTGGTCCGCGAGCCCTTCGAGCGCGGATCGACCCGGCTGGCGGGGTTCGCCCGCCGGCTGCCCGCCGCCGAGGTTCTGGACCGGTTGGCTTACCGGTTGACGATTGTCGCGTTCCCTATCTTCACTTTCGGTGTGATCTGTGGGGCGATCTGGGCGGAGGCGGCGTGGGGCCGCTACTGGGGCTGGGATCCCAAGGAGACGGTCGCGTTCGTCATGTGGATCGTCCTCGCGGCCTACCTGCACTCCCGGGCCACCGCGGGATGGCGTGCTCGACGCGCCGCCGTCATCAACGTGGTGGCCTGGGCCATGGGCGTCTTCAACCTGTTCTTCGTCAACCTCGTCGTCACCGGCTTGCACTCCTACGCCGGGGTCGGCTGACCGCGCCCCGTGCTGTCAGGTGAGGGGCCCCACGACGCTGCCGATTGCGACGACCGACGCCCGACTGTTGTTGGAGGCTGGGCGGGTTCATCGATGACCCAGGTGGAGAGCAGCTCGACGACCAGCGAGCGGGCGCCGCTTCGCGGCGGTGGTCCTCCTCGCCGGTCGGTGGTCGGCGACGTGTTGGCGATGCTGCGCAATACGTGGCGCGCCCTGACCAGCATGCGTACCGCGCTCATCCTGTTGTTCCTGCTGGCCCTTGCCGCGCTGCCCGGCGCGGTGCTGCCCCAGCGCACGCCGAGCCCGAACGCCGTCGAGGACTACTTCGCCCAGCACCCCGACCTGGCGCCGCTGCTCGACCGGGTCGGGGCGTTCGACGTGTTCGCCACGCCGTGGTTCTCTGCGGTCTACCTGCTGCTGTTCGTCTCGCTGGTCGGCTGCCTCGTGCCGCGGACGTGGGAGCAGCTCAAGGGTGTCCGCGCCGAGCCGGTGGTCGTGCCCCGTAACCTCGCGCGGCTGCCCCACCACGCCGAGGCCACGACCGAGGTGAGCCCGGACGAGACGGTCGAGACGGCCCGCCGGCGGCTGCGCAGGTGGAAAGTGGCTGTGCGCTCCGAGCCCGGCGGGGTTCAGGCGCTCTCGGCGGAGAAGGGCTTCCTGCGCGAGGTCGGCAATCTGGTCTTCCACCTCAGCCTTGTCGCACTATTGGTCGGTATTGCCATCGGTGAGCTGTTCGGCTACGAGGGCCACGTCATCGTCATGGCCGACGGCAGCGAGTTCTGCAACTCCGGGATCTACGCCTACGACTCGTTCCGCCCGGGCCTGCAGGTCGACGGCACCGGGCTCGACCCGTTCTGCCTGGTTGTCGACGACTTCCGTGCCACCTTCCGTCCCAATGGGCAGCCCGACTCGTACAACGCCGACCTGCGCTTCCAGGACACCCGGGCTGTGACGTCGGGCGCGGGAACCTGGCAGCACCATCGTCTGGCGGTCAACGAGCCGCTGCGGGTGGACGGGGAGCGGGTCTACCTGACCGACCACGGCTACGCCCCGCAATTCACGATCACCTTCCCCGACGGCCAGCGACGGTCCGGGCTCGTGCAGTGGCGACCCGTGGACCGGTCGACCTTGCTCTCCGAGGGCGCGACGAAGATCGACCCGCCGGGCGTCGTCGACGACACCGACCGGCGCCGCAACCAGCTGGCCATCGCCGGGCTGTTCGCCCCCACCTCGAGCGGCGGCGGTCTGGTCACCTCGACCTTCCCGGCTCTGAACAACCCTGAGGCTGCTGTCGACATCTATCGCGGCGACCTGGGACTGGACTCCGGACGCCCGCAGTCGATCTTCTCGATCGACCAGGACATGGTCGACCAGGGCCGCCTCCAGCGGGTTGCCCGGGAGAACCTCTCCCTCGGGCAGTCGCTGACCCTGGCCGGCGGCACCCAGGTCCGCTTCGAGGGGGTCGAACAGTGGGTTGCGCTGCAGGTCTCCTACGACCCCGGCCAGACCGTCGTGCTCGTCGCCGCGATCGCTCTGCTGGCCGGGCTGGTTTGCTCGCTGACGATCAAACGGCGCCGCCTCTGGATGCGGGTCACACCTGGTGCCAGCGGCGGTCCGACCGTGATCGAGCTCGGTGGCCTTGCCCGCACCGACCAAGCCGGCTACGGCGAAGAATTCTCGCGCCTACGCCAGCGCCTCCTACCTTGCACCTGACCGAATCAGCCTCCGACGCAAGGCCCGCACCATCACCGAGCAGCGCAAGGCCGAACGCACCGCCCAAGGAGACCGTGCGCCACGATCGCGGCACCCACCAGGGCCTCGAGCGTGACCGCCAGCGCGAACAGTCACAGCCCCCGCGCAACCCTGGCACGACCCCGCCCGCCAGCAGGCCAACCCCGAGGTGTGTCTGAGCAAATGTTGTAGATCGCTGGGGAATACCCGACCAGGATCGGGTGGTGATCATGGTTGGTCCTCGGTGTTGATTCGACGGTAGCCGATGCGGGTGGCACGGGCGGCTTCGAGCCCGTGGCGGCGGGCCTGGCGGGTGGCGTCGCTGTGTCCGTGGTGTTCGTCGTCGGGGGTGACGTAGCCGATCCCGGCGTGCAAGCGCACGGTGTTGTACTCGCCTCGGACGCGGTCGGGCTCGACTGCGAGCTGGCCGGGGTCGCGGATCTTCTCCAGGTGCGGTCACTCGGTCTTGACGCGCCCGAACAGCGACTCGATCCAGGCCTGGTCGTTGGGGGTGTGGGATCTGCCGAACTGCTGGGCGATGGCCACCCCGCTCCCAGCCCAGCAGCCCGTGACGCGGTGTCCCGCCCGGGGCCCGGTCGTCGAGCGCGTCGGTGGCGCGGCGAGCCCGCCAGCGCGCGGCGCGGACCTCGTCGAGCTCGAGCAGCCCGGCCGCGCGCCGCGGGGACCAGCGCGCTCGACCGCGTGGTCGATCAGCTCGAGCAGCCCGGCCTTGACCTGTGCGTCCACCCGCGGCGGGACCGGGCCGCTGGTCAGTCCCAACGCGCTTTTCCCTCGTGCAGATGCAGCGCCACCGCCTGCTCGGTGACCGTGGCCCGCAGCCGCTCTAGCTCGGCGGTCATCGCCGCCCGCTCGGCGTCGGCCCGCGACTGGCCGGGCCGGCCGGGTACCGCCGCGGCCAGCGCGTCCAGCGCGCCCTGCTTGGCCGTGCGGCACGTCGCCACGACCGTGGAGCGGTCCACCCCGTAGTAGTCGGCGGGCTCGCGCTGGGTGGCCGGCCCGCACAGCACAGAGATCCACATCTCGTACCTCTCGGCCGCCGAGAGCAGCCGGCGCTTCTTTCTGCTCGACACGGACGGATCGGACATCTCCAGCAGCCTCCAGCTCGGTCGGACACGCCGACCTGTGGCTGGGTATTTCCGCCGGGATCTCCTTCACGAACTCAGACGTAGAACGCCCGTCACGGCGCTGCGGGGTTGTAGCGGCCTGGTGGGCCGGTGAGCTGGGGTGTAGCGGGTAGCGCCCTGTGACGGCCGGTCTGTCTCTGCCGCGGGTTGGTCCGGGGTCGGCCCGGTGTGGTTATTGGGGTGACGGGCCCGTGACGGGTTTCTACGTTTCTGGGTCATGACTGGTTTCGGCAACACCGTGGGTCAGCGCGCGAGCGCGTTGGGCGTGTCGGGTGTGTCCGTGTCGTGGGTGATCGACGGTGTGACGAGGTGGAGAGGCGATGGTTGGGGAGGGTCGCGGGCGGGACCGCGACGACGAAGACGACGAAGACGAGCCCGCTGGTGGTGACGGCGCCGCGGGCCCTGATCGGTCCCGACGGCGCCGCGCCGGTCGGGCACCGCGAGCTGCCGGTCGGGCTGCGCGCTTCGCTGGGGTAGCGCGGGCCGGGCGGGGGGTGCGTCGCGGGCTGTGGCCGCGGCTGGTGGTGGCGTGGCTCGCGCTCCTGCGGTGGGGTCGTGAGCGGGCGGCGGCGGTGCTGGAGCCGGTGGCGCCGGCTGCGCGGGATGCGGTGGCGTGGCTGGTGTACCGGTTCCCGGGCGTCGCGGCCCGCACGGTCGGGCGGGGTCTGGGCACGGTCGTGCGTCGCGGCCCCGCGATGGTGCGCCGGCTTGTGGTGGATGTGGTGACCGGGGCCCGGTTCCTGGGTGGGGTTCTGGGCGGGTATGTGTCCGGGTATCGGGATTTCGCTCCGGTGGTGCGGGAGTACCTGGACCGTGACCGGCCCGTCCGCGCGGCCGAGGTGCGGGAGGTGTGGCGCCGCACGGTGCTGGCCCGCCTGCCTCTCGTGGTGCTGGGGCTCGGCGTGGTCGGGGTGATCGTGGCCGGGGTCCTCGAGCGCGACGGACGACCCGGCCTGTGGGTGGTGGCGGCGGTGGTGCTGGGTGTGCTGGCCGGTGTTGGTCGGGCCCGGCGCCGCCGCGCCGGCCCCCCGCGTCTGACCGCTGGCCCAGAGCCCGGCCCCGAGGCGGCGGTGGAGGGGGCGCCGTTCCCGATTGCGGATGCCCGCACCCGTGGTGAAGCGGTCGAGGCGGTGACCCGCGCGCTGTCCGCGGAAGGTATCGCCCTGCGTTCTGCTGGTGAAGCGTCCCGGGAGCGCTGGGGGTGGACGGTGCCGGTGGTGCTGCGCACGGGCACCCCGGACACGGTCGCGGGGCGCACCGAGCGCCTGGAAACCCACCTGGATCTGCCCGCCGGGGGTGTGCTGGCCTCCCCGGATCGGACCCGCCGCGCGCGGGTGGTGCTGCGCCTGGCCGAACGGGACCCGTTCACCACGCTGGCGCCGCTGCCGCCCCGCCCGCCGGGTTCCGCGACGATCGGAGAGCGGGCGGTGATCGGCGCGCGGATCGACGGGGCGCCGCTGGCGGTGCCGCTGCTCGGCGTGCACGCCGTGGTGATCGGCTCCTCCGGGGCGGGGAAGTCCGGAACCCTGGCCGTGATCGCCGAGGTGCTGACCGCGTGCCGGGACGTGGTGGTGTGGGATCTCGACCCGGCCGGGTTCGGTCTGGACGTCTACGCCCCGGCCATCGGGCGGATCGAGCGGGACCCGGCCGGGATCACCGACGCGCTGGGCGACGCGGTCGCGCTCGCCCGCGCCCGGCCGCGACTGCTCGGTGGGCTCTCCGCCGACGCGGCCTGGGCGCCGACCTGGGAGCGCCCGGCGCTGGTGGTGATCGTCGATGAGTACCCGTCCCTGCCCGAACCGGCGAAGGCCGCGGCGGTGGCGCTGCTGCGCATCGGGCGCAAAGCACGGGTGACGCTCATCCTGGCCGCGACCGAGGCCACCTCCGACGCGCTGGGGGCGGCGGTGGCCGAGTCCGCGGGGCTCAAGGTGCTGCACGCCTGCCGGCACTCCGATGTGCGGCTGGTGCTCGGCCCGGCCATGGCCGCCGAAGGGTGGCGCCCGGACCGGCTGCACCCGGCCACCGCCGACGACCCCGGCGATGTCGGGCGGGCGTTCGTGGCCACCGCCGGGCTGCACGACCCGCTGGTGTCCAAGGTCGCCTACCTCGACCCCACCGACGCCCGGGAACGCGCCCTGGCCCGCGCCGCAGCGGGACGGCCCCGCCTCGACACCGCGTCCTGGGCCGCCGCCCGCGACCTGCGCGCCGCCGACGCCGTGGGCCGGGCAGGCGGGGCTCGGCCCGGACGCGTTGGCGCCACCGCTGCCGCCGACGCCACCGCGGGGGTAGGTGCCGAGGGGATGGGTGCGGAGGGGGTCGGGCGGTTCGCGGCCGATCTGCGGGCCGCGTTCGGTGACGACGAGCGAGTCGCCTCCGCCGACCTGCTCACGCGGCTCGCCGCCGTGGCACCCAGCCGGTACGCGACATGGCGCACCGAGGACCTGGCCGACGCGCTACGCCCCTACGGCGTGGCGCCCGCCCAGGCCCGCATCGAAGGCCGTGTCCGTCGCGGATACCACCGCGACACCGTGCTCGCCGCCCTGCGCTGAACCGAGCACACGGGCGGGGCCCGGGCGGCCCGAGCGGGGCGGGGCTGTCGGTAGCGGCATCCCGCCGCCACCGACAGCCCCCTCCACCTCTCCCGCGAACTCGTGCCCCGGGCGACCCAAAGGACCGACAGAGCCGCGCGGACACAGCCCGGAGGCATCCGGGCGCCGGGCGGGGAGCGACGACCCCGCGGTCAGCACGCCCATAACCAGCGCAGCTTGTGACCAGCGCAGCTTGTGAACCCATTGACGACGACCACAGGTGAGGCCCGGAGAGGAGGGAAGGCACGACATGGCGACCGACGACACGGCAACCGACGACGAAGCCACCGACGACGAAGTCACCGGCGACGACACCGCGGCGGCGGGCACGGCCCGCGCGGCCGTCGATACCGCTGTCGGGGAACCACCCGACGCTACCGGTTCCGGGGACGCCGATGATGACGGTGCGCGGCGTGCGCTGCTGCGCCGCGCCGTCTGCGACGCGCCCGTGCCGTCCCCGTCCGCGGCTCGACGGATCTACGCGCTGCTCTACCGCGGGCGACCCGCCAGCTCCCGCGGGGCGTCGGGTCCCCGGAACCGGCGGCAACAACGGGTCCGGTGCGCACCGCAGCCCAGCGTGCCGGGGACACCTCAACCCCGCCACGACACCTGCGCCGACCGGTTGCTGCCGAAGCGTGGCCCGCGTGCGTCGGGTCCTTTTTCGCGGTGTGGCTATCGAGTTCTGTCTCACTCGAAGTCATTACCGCGCCGATCGCGCTCACGCGCCACGGGGATTTCGCGCGCCCAATTTCGAGGCAGATTCCTAGCACTGTCGTAGGTAATCGAAATTCGGGTGCGGGGATCGGCTGGTTCTGTTGATTCTCGTGTCATGACTTCTTACCGAACCCGCGCTATCCGCGGGCTGCCCACCGTCCTGACCGTTGTGCTGCTCACCATCGCCGCACTGACCGTGTCCGCTGCCGTCGGCGTCCCCGCGGCCGTTGGCGCCGAAACCGTGTCCTGCCCGCGAGGGGGCCCGATCTTTCACCGCATCCCCGACCTCACCGCCTCTGTGGAGGACATGCCCTTCGCCGACTATTCCTTCTCCACCTGCTGGCCCGAAGACACCGTCCGAATCCTCTACGACGATCCCGGCTCCCGAGGCACCGGTGGATACGCCTGGTACTTCGCCGCGATCGACGGGCCGCGGTGGGGATACCGGGTCGGCTGGATCCGGGGCTACTTCCTGTCCCTGCCACCCGACCTGACCATCCCCGACCGACCCGACCCGCTGCCCGGACCCGGCACCCGATGAACCGTCCCCCAATTCAGTTCCTCACATCCGAGACCTGTGAAGGGAGGTGAATCTCCATGGACTCCGAAATCGGTGGCGTGCCCACCTGGCTGATCGTGGCCGCCCTGGCCGTCGTGGCGGTGGTGTTCCTCGCCTCCGCCATCGGCGCCGGCGGCGCCGGCCGCGGACGCCGCCGCGGACGCGGCCGAGGCGGCGGCGTGGCCGGCATCCCCGCCCTGCTCGTGATCGGACTTCTGCTCGGCGCCACCACCTTCGGCGGCGAAGTCATCCGCACCATCATCGCCACCCTCGTGCGCGCCCTGACCACCATCGGCGACCTGTTCGGCTAACCCGAGGCCATCAACACCCACGCCAGACAACCGCCCCCTCGGAAAGGGAGACCCACGAGTGCCACAACCCGACACCCACGACCCGACAACCCACGATCCCGCGGGCGGGGCGCGACTACTCCAGACAGGACGCGCCCCGCCCGCCTTCTTCGTCTCCGGGGCCGAGGGCCGCATCCCCACCACCGCCCACGTGCGCATGCCGCTGACCCCCGGCCTCCCCGCGATCGACCGACGCGGTTCTCGCCGCCCGAGCCCACGCGTCCTGAAGGTCGACGGTCGGGGCCGACATGTGCACGACTTCCGCGAAGCGCTACATCCATCGCGGGGCGGCGGGCTAGTTTCCGAGCATGGGTTTCGAGGTGGACTTCCCGACCATCAGGTCGGCCGCCGAGCGGCTCCAGGCCGCCGACCATGAGGCGCGCAGCGCCGGGGTCGAGATGAGCCGTGTGCTCGAGCAGGGCGCCGACGCCGCCGGGGTCCTCGGCGACTTCCCGAGCGTGTTGGGAGACCTCGCCGGCACGGTGAACCGGCAGGCCGACAAGCTCGCCAACGTCGTCGAAGAGTTGTGGCAGGCGGTCGACGAGGCCGAGCACGCCTATTACCGCACCGACCATGCCCACGCCCGCGACATCGCCGACGTCGGGTTCGCCGGCCGCGACGGACACCAATAGGGCAGCGCGATGTCGATCAACTACGACCTGCCGATTCAGGCCACCATCCCCGGTGACCCGGCCGCGCTCCGCGCCTCAGCCCGCGCGCTGCTCGACGTCGTCTCCCCGCGGGGCCGGCTGGTCGGCGACCACGCCGAGTCCGCCCACCACCTCGCCGCGCAGGGGTGGCGGGGCGCGGCCGGGGACGCGTTCGGGGCGGCGTCGATGAGCGCTGCGCAGCGCGCCCGTGGCTTCATGCGACAGGTCGAGCACGCCGCCCCCGTGATCCACGGGTTCGCCGACACCCTGGAGCGGCTCCAGCGCGAGTTCGTCGAGATGCAGGGCCGCTACCGCGCACTCACCGACACTCTCCGCGCCACGCCACCAGCCACCGAGCAGGCGGAGGTGGCCGGACGGGACTGGCTCGCCGCGCAGGAGCGGATGGTGGCGATCAGAGCCGAGACCGAGCAGGCCAGCAACACCGCCGCCGCCGCGCTGCAACAGGTCATCGACGTCCTCAACGTCTACGACAAGGCCGCCGAACGCATGGCCCTCACCGTCGCCACCGGTGAGGTCGGCGCCGGGTTCCAGGGCGCCCACCAGGCCGCCCAGACCGTCCTGGGCGACGGCCCCACCGCCACGATGTGGAGAGTCGCCGGGCGGACTCTCGGCCCCATCGGCGCCGCGCTCTCACAGGCCGTCGAAGACACCTCCAACCCGAACTACTCCGCCGCCGAACGGATCGGACGCGCCACCGGCCAAGCGCTCTACAGCGGCGTTCCCGCCACCGCGGCCGGGATCCCCGCCACGTTCGCCGGCGGCGTCCTCGGCTCGGTCGCCGGCCCGCTGGGCACCTTCGCCGGAGGGTTCGCCGCCGGGACCGGCGTCTCCTACGGAGTCAGCACCACCATGCGCAGTCTGCCCATCGCCGACGACGTCGTCGACGCCAGCGGAGAAGCCGCCGACGGGCTCGCCGACACCATCTCTGAGGCTCTTCACCCCGATGACTAGCCACCCTGGACCCGGAGAGTGGTTCCCGTGATCCGCAACCCCGTCCACCGCAGCGCCGACACCCTCGTTCTCTACCCGCGCCGGCTCACCGTCGCCTCGCTGCTGGTGATCGGGCTCGCTCTCGGGATCAGCGGGCTCATCGGCGTCCTCCACGGTTCCGCGCAAGGATGGGAGATCTTCAACGCGATCTTCGGCGCAGCGGTGGTGCTGGGATGGCTGTTCTTCGTCACCTCCGACAACCCCGTCCTCATCGTCGACACCCGCGGTATCCGCGCGCCGTTGTTCCGCCAACACGAAGTACTCGGCTGGGGACGGATAGCGAAGGTCCGCCGCGGCGCCACCTGGGCCCAGAACGCCCTCGACATCTACGTCTGGAAAGACCTCGACAACCAAACCGCAGCCAGCGGCGTCGAGCACGTCATCCACATCCCCGCCAGCGCACTGCCCATCAACGTCAAAAAACTCGTCCCGCAGATTGAGAGCTACCGACCGGGCGCCAAGCACGAGCCGATCGACCTCTCAGACCCCGACCCGATGCCTCACAAAGAATGAAGGAGTGGTCGCCCCGCGGAGATCTGAACGCCCTCGCGCTCGCCGACGGCTGGACGTGTACTTAGCGTCGACAGCGCGTCAAGACGGCCGCGAGCAGGCCTCTCCCTGGCCGGTCGCGGAGACCGGCTCTGGGCTCCGATACATAGCCCAGGGGGTGTAGTTCTTCGTCATGTTGAGTTGACGCGACGGCCGAGCCGAGCGTGCCCACCATCTATTGACTGGGACCGGGCCCATTTGAAGGTGCCTTCCGCGAACGAGGTGGCCAGGGACTCGCGACAGTTGCTCAGGTCCGTCGGGTCGCGTCGTGATACGTGGCGGGAGTTCGTCGATCCCAGGCTGCGATAGGCTTAGTCGAGGGTGCTCAGCCGAGCATGGCGTGGCGGCCTGGACGGCGACTGAAGGGTCACTTACACGACGTGTTCTCGCATGGCGGTAGACCATCAGCACCTTCGGGCACACGTTCCTTACGTCCGCCTACACGTGTCTGGTCCCCTTGGTCTATCTTTCCTCCTGCAGTACTCGACCGTCTGACGGGCCGTCGATGGCTGTAGGCAGTCACACCGACGCTATCTAGGAGAGGTCGACCCATCCGACCCGACGAGGGGTGTCCGCGATGAAGCTTCAGCGAACCGAGGTTGAGCTCGAAACAATTGTTAGACGGGTTAACGACAACGAGATCGATCTGCAACCGAATTTTCAGCGGGGCGAGATTTGGGATCTCAAAAGGCGTCAGCGACTGATTGACTCCGTACTACGTGAGTGGTACATTCCCGCAATTCACCTCGTCAGTAGGCGGGATGCTGAAACTCGATCACCTGACATCTTTGTAGCTGCTGGCGATGAGCCCAGGACTTCAGGACCAGTGGAGGTTGTGCTGGACGGGCAGCAACGCCTGGCTGCGATCCGGGATTTCTTTAACGGGGAATTTGCTGTCGACGGCAAGACAAGCCCTGAGAATGAACATATTCGAGCACTTCACGGGAGCACATTCCATGATTTGCCACCTTACGTGCAGGGGCGAGTGCGCAGGTTTGCGCTGCCTTGTATTATCCTGTATGAATACAATCCCGATGAGCCGAACGAGCTCTTCTTCCGACTAAACCAATCGTATAACCTGACACCTTCCGAAAAACGGAACGCCTTGCACGGACAGGCTCGGGACGAGGTCAAGGCGCTAGTTAGCGAGTTCGTAGATATCGGGTTCTTGCGCCGAGAAGTTGTAGGGTTCGCGAATGGGCGACTTGCTTATGACGACATACTTTCCCGAACCTGCGTCGCTCTCGACCGCGCGAGCTTGAAGCTGCATATCAACAACAACGTTGTAGAAGACTACTATCGACGCGAGCATTCCTTCGCGGACTCCACCATCACTTCGGTCCGTGATGCTGGGTATGTCCTCTTTGATCAATGTCAGCTGAGTGACCTGAAGTTGAGGTTTAACAAGGCTACCCTCTTCTCTTGGCTGATCTTCTGCGCATGGACAGGCTCTTATCTCGATGCTTCGTTGCCGCCCGAATTGCTGCACCGTTTCGAGACTCATAGACAACTGCTTAAACGAAATGAAGTCCCACGCGATCTTCCATCGGAGATGATCGGACCGGTCTTCATGTACGATGACCGCGCCTCATACCGCGTGACCGATGTTTCTTCTGTCCTCTCCCGTGATTGCACCCTTTATCTGTACCTACAGGAAATGTTTGAGAGCCCTCCACTTCTTGGTAGTGACCGACTATTATGGCAATTGCATGGCCTCAATCAAGCTCAGGCTCAGCAACGCATCCTTGATTTCGTCACCGAAACGTCTTGGGGTGACCTGCTGGAGGTCGCAAGGCGATGAGACTTGCTGCCGAGTTCTCAGCGTGGAAAGACCTTGATAAAGACCAAAGCGATGACTATCCACCACCTGTTACGGTGCTTCTAGAAGACGGCGCAGGCGTCCCGCTTGATCGGCGTTGCACAGTTCTGGCCGGGATGAACGGCGCGGGGAAGACCCAAACGCTACATCGAATTAGCCGAGCACTTCGTAGCGAAGCCATTACAGTCGCTGTCCACCAAGTGTGCGAACAGGTTCGGACAGTTCTTTCATCTCGCTCGGATATCTGCGACATGGAAGACGAGGTGGGGGAGTCAGGATCGCTGGATGAAGTAAGCGCGGTTCGCATCAAGTATGTCGTGGGGAGAGACTATTCGGCGTTGAGTTGGTTTGACCTAGAGCTCGAACCTGGCGGGTCGCAGTCGACGTGGCCTTGGACGCCTGACGACGAGGACCCCGTTATCACTCCGCATTTCCGCGTCGAGCATGCAGGTGTGAGCTATGGCGCGACCGAGATGGGTCTCGGCGAGTTTTCCGCCCATCTCGTTATGTGGGCGCTCCTGCGTTTTCGCGGTCGCACGGGGCTGACGTTCGTCCTCGACGAACCGGACGCTTACCTACCGCCAAGCACGCGAACCCGTTTTCTGGCCGCACTGCTAACTCTCGCGCGAGAGAACAAGTGGAGACTGGTGATTACGACGCACTCCCAAGAGCTCATCTCAGCCGCCTTTGGGCGTGATGCGCTTTTTGTTGTCTCCCGGCGGGATGGGATCGCGCGTTGTCTTAGCGTGTCGGAGTTCGGTCCGGAGGTTGCGTTCAGCCTGTTGCCGGACGTCGGGCAAGATTGCCTCATCTTCTGCGAGGATGAGTCGGCCGCCGCGTTGACGCGGGTGATGCTCCGGGGAAGCACCGACCTAAGCGCTCGGTGCGCCGTTGTCTGGAAAGATGGGGACGGTTATCTTAGGCAACTGTGGAAGCATTTGCCAAGAACTCCGATTAGCCCCATCAAGTTCTTGCTCCTATTCGACGGAGATCAGCGCGCTCGCGTGGAGGCTAATGACGACAGGCACTGGCCGGTTCTGACTCTACCAACCGAGTCCTCGCCAGACGTGCTCTTTCGAAGTGCAGCTACGAGCACTGAGGTTGTTGCAGAGGCGTTCAACGTCTCGACCGACCGCGCGCACGCTGTCCTCGCAGCTTTAGAGGGAATCGATGTACACGACTGGGTCAATGATGTATGTGCGCAGCTTGGGGCAGGCCGGACCGACGCACTCGAGCGCCTAGCATCCTTGTGGATAGCTGCAAATCCGCGATCAGTTCGTGCTTTCATTCGCGACCTGAGACACGCACTGAGTGTCGGGGTCGACTCAGGCCGGTAGGTGCTCGACCTAAGTCGTTGAGTACCGGCGGGCAACCCAGTCAGGCTTGTTGTTCCAGACCAACGAGTCGCGACGTGTTGCACTATCCGGGCCTACCGGCAGTCTCACTTGGTTGTCGCACATGCACATCGACTGGTCGAGCCGGACCTACGCGAGCGGTACGGCGTGCGTCCCTCGCCCGTCGGGGGTATGGGGGATGATGCTTCCGTGGCGTCTCCTCAAGTGTCGGACACCCCGGCTGCCCGCAAGGCCCGGGGGGCGTTCTTCACCCCGCCGGTCCTGGCGCGCTACGTCGCTGACTGGGCCGTGCGCTCGGCCGATGACGACGTTCTCGAGCCGTCGTGCGGGGAGGCAGCGTTCTTGCTCGCCGCCGGGGAGCGCCTCGATGAGCTCACCGCGACCGGAGGCGAGGGACGGGGGCACCTCGACGGAGTGGAACTCCACGAACACAGCAAGAACCAGGCGGAGACCCTCGTGGCTGAGGCCGGGCATCACGCCCGGGTCGTGGTGGGCGATTTCTTTGATCACTCGCCGACCGGCAGCTATGACGCTGTGGTCGGGAATCCGCCGTACGTGCGGTATCAGGACTTCGCGGGCGACGCCCGCGCCCGCGGCCGCGAAGCCGCGTTGCGCGCCAACGTGCCGCT
The DNA here is from genome assembly GCF_057180585.1 of Actinomycetospora sp. 2LY8.5. NCBI lineage: Bacteria > Bacillati > Actinomycetota > Actinomycetes > Pseudonocardiales > Pseudonocardiaceae > Actinomycetospora > Actinomycetospora sp. 2LY8.5. The sequence goes on along the minus strand of NZ_JBXUHE010000020.1, from coordinate 92,736 downwards.
CTCGGACCTGGCGTCATCGTGGGCGGCGTTCACCGTTCATGCCGCGTTGTTCTGCAAACCTGGCGGGCGGCTCGGGTTGGTGCTGCCCGCCGAGTTGCTCTCAGTCAACTACGCGGCCGGAGTGCGCCGGTTCCTGATGGAGCGCTTCGCCCGGGTGCGGCTGGTGCTGTTCACCGAGCGAGTGTTCCCCGGGGTGCTTGAGGAAGTGGTGCTGCTACTCGCGGACGGCTACGAGCAGGGACCGGCCGAGCACTGCGAACTGGTGCAAGCCCGCAACGCTGCCGACCTTGCCGACACGGCAGCCGTGCCGGTGACCCGACGCTGGACCCCGCAGCCGGTCGATGGGAAGTGGACCGGCTCGCTGCTCTCTGCTGAGGCCCTCGATGCCTACGCTGCCACCGAGACCGGCGGCCACTTCACTGGGTTGCACACCTGGGGCGAGACCACGTTGGGCATGGTCACCGGCAACAACAAGTACTTCGCCGTGACCCCGGACCGGGCCCGCGAGCTCAACCTGCCCGATCGGGAGCTGCTGGTGTTGTCCCCGCCCGGATCACGGCACCTGCGCGGGTTGAGCTTCACCCCGGCCGCGCACACCGAGCTCGCTCGAAGCGGCGCGGCAACGCTGCTGTTCCGCCCGCCCGGCGAACCGTCACCGGCCGCAACTCGCTATATCGCCATGGGCGAGGCGACCGGGGTCAACCAGGCCTACAAGTGTCGGGTCCGTCGCCCGTGGTGGCGGGTCCCGCTGTTGCCACCCGCCGATGTGCTGCTGACCTACATGAACGCCGACACGCCACGGCTGTGCGCCAACCGCGCCCGCGCGCATCACCTAAACTCGGTGCACGGGCTCTACCTGCACGACGAGCACCGCAACCTCGGGGCCGACCTGCTGCCTCTGGGCGCGCTGACCTCGATGACCCTGCTCGGCGCAGAGACCGTTGGCCGTGCCTACGGCGGTGGAATGCTCAAGCTCGAGCCCAAGGAAGCCGACCGGCTCCCGGTGCCCGCCCCGGACGTGCTCGCGACCGCCCACGACGCGCTCACCGCGATCCGCCCGCAGGTCAACGCCAAACTGCGCACCCCACGCGGGCTGCTCGAGGCGGTCAAGCTCGTCGACGACGTGCTGCTCGTCGGCCAGCTCGGAATGCGTCGCAGCGACGTGCGTGCCCTGCGCGACGCCCACGCCGAGCTCTCCGCGCGTCGCGTCGCCCGTGGCAAGGCCGCCCGGTAGACCTCTGCTGTGGCCCGCATCGACGACCTGGTCAGCGCCGCGCTCAAGAACCTCGGCGAGAAACCCGCCGACACGGCCCCGCAGAGCGCGAAGAAGAACTACTCCCAGAACCTGTCTACCGCGCTCGCGCTCGCGTTCGCCGACGAGCTACGTCACCGCGGCATGGACGGTGCCCGCCCGGCCGGCCCTGGCGAGCTCGGAGGGTCGGGCGCCGAACGCCGCCTCGCCGGAGGGATCGGAGCCAAGAAGGTCGACGTTACCTGGGCCACCGAGGAGTCCGGGCTGCTGCTGGGCATCTCGGTCAAGACCATCTCCTTCCGCGACATGCAGACCAAGAACTTCCAGAAGAATCTCACCAACCGCCGTTCCGACCTTCTCACGGAAGCGGTTACCCTCCACCGGCGCTTCCCCTACGCCGTCCTGGCCGCGTTCCTGTTCCTCGACAAGGACGCCGAGCACGACAGCACGGCCAAGCGCCGCTCCACGTTCGGCAACGCCTTTCCCCGCTTCCGGCTGTTCACTGGCCGGCGTGACCCCGGCAACCGCGACGAACAGTTCGAACGGCTCTACCTCCTCCTGGTCGACGCCAACCCGTTCAGCCCCACCGTGCGCTGCTTCCACGTCGCCGACCCCGACCCCGACAACCCCACCAAGGTCTCCCTCAACGAGGCGCTCAACTACCTCGTCGAGCTGCTCGCCGAACGCAACTTCGACACCTACGAAACCGACGGCCACGGCAACATCCACAAGAGCCAGTAGGGCTTTCGATCATGCCCGCGTACGCGGCTCCACCACCCGGGCCCGGCTCGAGCCGGGCCGCCAAGGGCCTCCTCGAGCGCTGTCCGCTCGTCATCGCCGACGAAGGCCCCGCCACACGACCCGGAAAGCGACCTACGGCTCGCCGTTCACTTCGCTGACCCTCGCCTACGGCACGCCCACCGCGTAGCCACTAAGCTAAGTCCGCCGAGCTTTCACAACGGGCTGGACACGCTCGCCAACATGGAGTACAAGACTTAGCTGACACCGGGCAGCCACGAGGAAATTCGACGTGCGGCATCCTGGAAATTTGAACGGGCGATCTCGGCCTGACTCCAGGCGTCGTTCCACCTAGGTCGGCCTTTTCCCCGGGTCGAGGCGCGGCCGTCGTCAGCTCTAACGCAAAAGTCTGCATACCAGGTATCGGTCTGTTCTTGAAGTTCGTATATTGCGGCGTGCACCGAGTTAGCGGTAGAGCGAACTTCGACCGGTGTCGCAACTTGCACCGCCGCGAGACTATCGTGATAAGTGTTCCACTGCTTCAGCCACTCCCTGTATAGGTCCTGATAGCCTTCTGGAAAATGGGACTGGCGTAGCGCGAACTCGAGGCTCGCGGCCGCCGTCATCAGCGCGTTGACTCGGGCCAAGAACTCAACTATAGCCTCCTGCTGGAGGATACGAGCTTCCCGTCGATCAGTTCGCCGCGCAGCCAACCATTGAGCACCCGTCGCGCCTAGTGCGCCGAAAAGCGCGCCAGCTACACCGGCGCCAGCAGCAATCCAAGCGGGCAACAAGCTTTGACTCGACAAGCGATCCACCGTCTTCGTGTCCTATCGACGCACAGGTCCGAGGAAGCTTAGCTCTGCATCGACGCCTAAGCCGCCCCGATCGGACTCCTCAAGCGCGGGGCGATCAGGGGAATCCGCTGAAGGCCGTCAAGCTCAAGCTTATGCGTCGCCAGGGGTGGCACCTATCCATCTCAGAGGCATGCGGGCGGTGCAGCTCGAATCGTTCGGTGGCGGGCATGGCGTGCCCTCCGCCGCGCCGTCCGGGACGTTCGCCGGACTCGCAGGACGTCCACGTGGGCAGGGTCGGGGAGGAACCGGGCCAGCTCGCGCCGCGCGGACAGCGGGGCGAACTCCCCACGACCGTCGGATGTCCGACCCAGGCTGAACGAAGCCGTGCAGGGCCGGTGGGATGGTCAGTTCGAGGTCGCGTTGCTCGGCGGCGGCGAGGCGGGCGAGCAGTTGGGGTTCACTGCGCGCGGCCAGGGCCACCGAGCTCGTTCCGGTGGCGACGGCGTCGGCGAGCTCGCCCAGCCGGGTGCGGAGCTCGGCGATCTCGTCGCGGAGCGCGGCGCCCTCGGTGGCGTGTTCACCGCCGGATGTAGGCGCGGGACCGCTCGTCATAGCGCCACTGGTACCCCGTACGGAGCGTGCCCAGCCGGCGCCGCCCTCGGCGCTGGAGACCTACTGGCCCAGCAGTTTGCGGTGCCCGTCGGCGGTGACGCCCCTCGGCGATCGGGGCGTGCAGATTCACGGCCCACCCGGCTTCGCGGAACTTGAAGACCAGCGCGTCGGCGGCCAGGAACGTGTACGCGTGTCCCGGAGCCGCATGAAATGGTTCTGGCAGCGGGCCTCCGAGAGCCGGTGCGGATCGATGGCGCGGAACCGGGATTCACTGGGGCTTGTCTTAGGTTCCGGTCGTTGTTCTTCGTTGTGCGTCGTGGTGGCGGAGTTCGAAGCGTTCGGCGGCGGGGGTGACGCGGGTTCCGCCGCGTTGTTCGACTGGTAGCCGGAGCACGGTGAGGTGTCCGAGGTGCTCGGGAGCGAACAGGTAGCGGGCGAGTTCACGGCGCGCGGCCAGAGGCGCTTGGTCCCACGACGCCTGAATGTCTTGGCCGGGTTGGAGCAGGCCGTGCAGGGCTGACGGCGTGGTGAGTTGTTGTTCGCGGTGTTCGGCGGCGGCGAGCCGTTCGAGGAGTTGGGGTTCGCTGCGCGCCGCGAGCGCGATGGACACGGCGCCCTTTGCGACGGCGTCGGCGAGGTCGTCGAGCCGGGCCCGGATGTCGGCGATCTCGTCGCGCAGCGCGGCGCGTTCGGTGGCGTGCTCGCCGTCACCGTCGCTCGCGGCGTGTAGCGCGGCGTAGACGTCGGGGCGCGACAGGTAGGTGATGATCAGATCTTCGGCGAGGCTGTCGAGGTCGTCGGCATTGAGACGTACGCAGCCGCGGTGGTGGCACCTGTACTGCCGCACACCCCGCTTGTTCGCCGCCGAGAGTGGCCCGTCGCAGGGTCCGCACCGGGCGATCATCGAGAGCAGGTGGCGCCCGCGTCCGGCGCGGGAGGTGATCCGGGCGGGGTCGGTGAGCCGGTCGCGCACGGCCAGGAAGTCCGCGCGTGAGACAAGCGCGGGCCAGGCGGCGTCGGTGACCTGGGTGCCGTGCGACAACGCGGCGCGCAGCACCCGCCCGCTGCTGAGCCCGCTCTGATCGGTCACATGCACCCGGAGAGCGGCGTAGGCGGGGTTGACCGCCATCGAGCGCAGGTGCTGGGCGGTGAACGGGCCCCCGGAGCGCTTCTCGATGCCGCGGGCGGCGAAGTCGGCGGCGACCGAGCGCAGGGAGTGCCCGGCCAGCATGCGGGAGAACAACTCGACGATGACCGGGGCCTCGTCGGGGTGCGGTTCCTGGGCGACGTACGCGCGGGTGCGTTCGTCGTAGCGCCGCCGGTAGCCGTACGGGACATACCCGTGGGGTTTGCCCTCGGCGAAGTTCGCCGCGGCGGCCCGTTTGGCCCGCGCGGAGACTTTCCCGGACTCGTACTCGGAGTCGACGGCGTCTTCGAGCAGTGAGCGCCGGTCGCGCGGGTTGGTCGGGTCGTAGGTCCGGGCGTGGGTGGTCACCCGAATCCGGACTCCGGCGCGTTCGCAGGCTTCGATCAGCTCGACCCATTCCCCGACGCGCCGCGACCCGCGCGAGGACTCCCACAACACCAACACATCAGCACCGAACGCCTCGGAGGCGAGATCGGCCATCAGCCGGTCGAAGTCGTCGCGGGTCTTGGTGGCGTACCGCGACGCCGAGCGGGAGTTGTCCCGATAGGCCTCGCCCAACACGATCGCTTCGCGGTCGGCGTCGCGGGCGTTGTCGTCGTGCTGCTCGTCGACCGACCGTGCCCGCCCCGAGCGGTCCAGCGACACCCGCAGGTACTCCCGCCCCGTCCACGGCCTGGTCCCCGGGGTGGCCTGCGGGCTGGTTCGGGGGTTCTGCGGCTGCTGACCTGGCATACCCCGAAAGGTACAACTAGGAAGGGGGGTGCTTCCAGCTCGCGGTGGGTCCGCCGTGGGCGTGGTCGCGGGTGTGGTCGATCTGGGCGCGGTGGGCGGGTCGGCGACACCACGGGACGACGCAGTGCCGGTCGCGGGCGCGGGTCCAGCGCTCCACCTCGGCGCCGGGTCGTCGGCGTAGCCACTGGTCGGGTCCGGAGTCGGCGTCCGGTGGGCGCCCGAGGGCGCCGGTGTTCCGGAGGTCGGCGAGTCGGCCCTGCAGCTCGCTGATCAGCGGTGCCCATGGGCCGTGGTCGTCGGGGGTGAGGGCGGCGAGCAGTGTCGTCGGAACCTGGAGTTCGACGATCGCGCCGGTCCGGGTCGCGCCCGGTGCCCTCCCCCGCCCCTGTGACTGGTGGCGGGGGCGGGTTGGTCGGCTGCGGGCGAGCAGGACGTGGTGGAGGTGCCCGTCGTCGTCGACGAGCACGACCCGCCATTCGCCGGACCGGCGTTGGTTGATCAGGTCGCGGGCGACAGGTGCGGTGATGGCGCCGTAGCCGGGCACGGTGGCGGGGTGCTGGTCGAGCCCCAACGCTGTGGACAGCCGGAGCCGGATCTCGACGGTGCCGTGCCGTAGCCGCCCGTCCCGCCGCTCCGTCTCCTGCTCCGGCCCGGGCTCGTCGGCCGGGTCGGGGAGGCCGGGGAGGTCGAGGGCGCCCTGGGCGTCGGGTGAGCCCGGCGCCGGCACCGTCAGGTCGAGGTCGTGACGACCCTCGATCCCCTCGCCCACCCCCTCATCGAGCCCGCCGCCCGGCCCGTCGCCCGGCCCGTCGCCGTCCCGCTCGTCGCCGTCCCGCTCGTCGATCGGCCCGTCGCTGGAGCCGGTGTCGCCGGGCCCGTCCTCGCCAGAACCGCTGTCACCGGGACCCTCGGGACCCTCGGGGCCACCGTCCGGCCCACCGTCCGGCCCGTCGTCCGGCCCGTCGTCCGGCCCGCCGTCGGGGTCCTCATCGGTGGGGCCGGCGTCGTCAGGGCCGGCGTCGTCGGCGCCGGCGTCGGTGTCGGTGGGGGTGCTCGCGGCGTGGTACTCGGCGGTGAGCAGGGTGATGATCTCGGGGTCGGTCATGCCCGCGGTGGAGCCGTCGAGCAGCCGGGTGCCGACGTGCAGGCGCAGCGCGTTGATCGGGGTCAACACCCCCGCCGCGCGCAGCCGGGCGGCGAGGGCCTCGACCCGCGCCATCGACGCGATCCCGTCCGCGGCCGGCGCATCCAGCAACGACAACGTCGCCGTGCCGGACGGGTTGCACACCAACCCCACCCGCCCCCGCGCCTCCGCCCGCTTGCGGCGCCGCTCGGCCCAGTCGGGGTCGATGGCCAGCACAATCTCGGTGAGCCGCTCGCGCAGCGCCATCACCGCCATGTCGCCCGCCTCGGGCAGCACCTCGGCCACCGCCAACCGGGCATGATCCTCAGTGAGGTCGCGGACGCCGTCGCTGATCGCGCGGACCTTGGACTCGTCCAGCACACCCCGCCACAACGCGTCCCCCAGCGCGGGCAGCCGGGAGAACAGGTCGTCGGCCAGCTCCAGGCGCCGCGAGGCCATCGTGCGCGAGCAGCCGAGCACCGCGGCGACCTCGTCACCGGAGAACTCATCACAGCCCGGCAACCGCCGCGGACGCCCCTCCGCGTCCTCCGCCGCCATCCCGAGCTCCCGCAGCCCCGCCAACAACTGGGCCTCGGCCCGGTTGTGGACCGCGAACCGGGCCCGCACGAACGCCGCCAACTCCGGACCGTCCAGGGTGCTCGGATCGACCGTGTCCAACAGCGCATGCAGATCCGCGTCCGGAGCACGACCTGCCAGCCGGGCCACCAGGCCGGGCTGCTGATCCTGCTCCACGCTCATGCCAACGACGCTAGAACCGACCCCCGACAACGCCGCCCGAGAAACCCCAGGACAGCCGACCAGGCCAGGTCACGAAAAGGTAACGATCCCCCGCTCGGTGCGGGTACCTCCAGTCGCGCGTCACGCCGCCGGGAGTTCGGACATCAGCCCCCTCTCATCTTCCGGGTCCGGCCGCCTGCGGCTCGAACATCGCCGCCTCCGTGGCGTCGTCGGCCGCATCGTCGATGGCTCGCTTCTCCATCGCGTCGGCGATCAGTTCCAGCAACGCAGCTCGACGGGCCTGGAAGAAGGAGCCGAAGTCGTCCGCTCGCAGCGCGGAAGGATCGACGAGGTGGGTGCCGAGCACCCGGTCCAGCGCGGCTACCTCGAGACCCGACTTCTTCTCGACCTTCTCGAGGTACTTGGACGGCGCCGCGCCGCCGATCATCCGGTTGGTGTCGAAGGAGATCGCGGTCTTGTTGACGATGCTCTCTCGCTGATCGCCGTCGACACCGTTCTTGTCGCACCACGCCTTCGGGAAGATGTGGTGGATATCGATCTTGTAGTCGAAGAACGTCGAGAGACCCATCGGCTGGTCCTTGACCCGGTCGAGACACCCTCGCTTCATGAGGAGGGCGTACACGCCCTTGTACGCAGCCGAGTTGCGGGTCTTGAGCGTGAGCAGGCGTGCTGCGTAGAAGGCTGCTTCACCGACGGTGCCGGGCTCGCGTCGACCACCTCGCACCCAGGCCGGGACCTGCTCGACGTCCCGCGCGAACCTCGTCTCCGTACTCCCGCCGTACATCTCCCCGAGGACTCCGCACCAGAACCAGCGGCGGATCATCGCCCGCGTGGCGTACACATCGGCGTCCTTGCCCAGGAGGACCCTGATGACCGCGAGAGGGACGAGCTGCGTGCGGTAGGGCAGGTCCGCGGCCCGGAAGAAGTGCTCGTGCGCCAGGAACTGGTGGCACCACTCCAGAGCCTCCGTGACGGGCTCCGCCCACCGACGGTAGTCCTCGAGACGCAGCCGGAGGATGTCGCGGCGCTTGCAGGAGGTCGACCCCGGCTCGATCAAACCGTCGTCGCGGCGAGCACCGGTCGCGAGGAGCGAGATGGCCTGGAGGAAGTCCGTGCTCTCGAGGGAGCGGAGGACCGGCTTGCGATGGAGACGCTCCGCTCGATGGGCCCAGTCGTCCTTCAGAGGGAAGTCGTCGGTGGCGAAGGTGGCGGTCAGCAGCTCGAACGCATTGAGCGGGACACCTCCGGTGTTGACCTTCTCGAAGACGGTGCAGACAGCCTCCTTGGAGGTGTCCTTCGTCAGACGGATCACCGGGACCTTGTAGCCGGTGATCTCCTTGAGGACCTTCTTGTGGAACTCCTTCCACCGGCCCTTGTTGGCGATCTCGGCCTCGACGTAGGCTCACATCCACTCAGTGGTCGCGTCGGAGTCGAAGACGATCCACGCCGGGAACGCTCCCGCCTCGCACTGCTTCTCCGTCGTGCTCAGGTCGGACACGATGTCCTTGCCGAAGTTCTCACGGACGACCAGGTCCTCGGGGATCGAGACGACGGCGTCCTCGAGGTCGGCGTTCGGAGCCAGCGCCTTCTCGATGTCGAGGAAGTACCAGCGCCTGATTCGGCGGTCCCGCGAGTCCTTGGTGTCCACGACCCGCCCCGAGTACAGCGCCTGGTAGAGCGACGTGGTTCGTTGCTGGCCGTCCAGGAGGAGCTGCTCGGGCTTGTCGGCGCCGGCCGGGTCGACACCCGCGATCGGGATCGGCTTGAAGTTGGACCCTCCGCCGCCGAGCTCCAACGTCATCGCCACACCGACGGATGCCCCTGGGCCACGCTGGCGATCAGGGCGCGGATGCGCGTCCGACGGGCCAGGTCACCTACCGCGGCACCTGATCACCAGTACCCACGAGGGACTGCAGGTAGCCGGCGAACTCGGTGGTGATGATGGGGCGCGCGGTCCAGCCGACGTAGCCGTCGGGGCGGACCAGCACCGCGTCGCCGCCGGTCATCCCGTACACGGCCGCGAGGTCGCCGACGCTGTCGACGAGGCACGGCTCCCCGGCCGCGGCGAGCGCCGCGCCCAGCTCCGGACCGGCGACCACGTGCACGCGCATCGGCAGCGGCACGGTCGCGGCGTGGACGCGCGCGGCGTTCACCTCGGCGATCTGGGCGACGTCGTCGACGTAGACGAGCAGGGCGTGCTCGGTGGCGGCGAGGACGGCGTGCAGCCGGATCGGGTCGGTCACCGCCGGACGGCGCAGCCCCCGCGCGTCGGGCGCCCGGTCGCCGGGCGCGACCTCGAGCGTCTCGCCGACCGACCCGACGATCGGGCTGTCGGAGTAGTTCACCAGCAGCTGCGCCTCGCGCCGCAGCATCGCCGCCGGGTCGTCGGTCTCGAAGCCCTCGCGGGCGTGGCGGGTGGTGCGGCCCACGACCTCCTCGCCGACCGGGTGGCGCTCGACGTGATAGCTCTCGAGCAGGCCGGGCGCCGCCACCTCGTCGATGACCAGCGCGAGCTTCCAGGCGAGGTTGACGGCGTCCTGGATGCCGGTGTTCATGCCCTGCCCGCCGGTCGGCGGGTGGATGTGCGCGGCGTCGCCGGCGATGAAGACGCGCCCGTCGGAGTAGCGGTCGGCGAGCCGGTGGCTGATGCGGAACACCGACGACCAGCGCAGGTCCGACACCGTCGTCGGCTCCGGGGCGAGGCGGTCCACGACGGTCTGGAAGTGGTGGAGCTCCGGTGCGCGTCCCCCCTCGAGCCCGTGGGCGATGTCCCCCTCGAAGCGGGTCGAGAGCTCGGGCGGTGCCAGCATCGAGATGCGGTAGCGCCCGGCACCGGGCAACGGGATGGCGACGAGGGCGTCGTCGGGACCGCCGGCCTGGGCACGGGTGATGCGGACCCCGTAGCCCGCGGGCATCGACCAGCTCAGGACGACGTCCCCGATCATGTACTCCTCGTCGAAGGCGTCGCCCTCGAACAGCAGGCCGAGCCCCTGGCGGACCACGCTGTGGGCGCCGTCCGCGCCGACCAGGTACGACGTCCGCACCGTCTCCTCGCCGTCCGGCGTGCGCAGTCGCACCGTGACCCCGTCGGCGTCCTGCTCGAAACCGACGAGCTCGGTCGAGCGCTCGACCGAGCCGCCGTGGCGGCGCAGCTCCTCGGCGAGCAGGCGCTCGGTCGTGTACTGCGGGAGGGCGGTGAACCCGTAGGGCACGTCCGGGGGCAGCGCGAGCTCGACGTGCGCGACCTTCACCCCGTCCCGGTAGACGATGTTGCCGCGCATGGTGCGCACCTCGTCGAGCGCGGCCGTGAGCATCCCGCTGCGCTCCCAGTGCTCCAGGGTCCGCGGCTGGAGCCCGACGGCCTTCGCGTAGCCCCGGGGCGCGGCGAGCGCCTCGACCACGCGCGCCCGCACCCCGCGCCGGGCGAGCTCGACCGCCGCGGTCAGGCCGACGGGCCCGGCTCCCACGATGACGACACTGACGTCCACGCCCACGGCACGCTCCCGCTCGTCACACGACGTACTCGCGATACCCCGACCTCTGGGCCGAACGTGGTGACAGCGCGACCCTCGATGACGGTGAGTACAACGCACAGGCCGGATGAGCGTCAACGAGCTCCGGAATAGTTGACAGGTCAACCACCGTTCGACACAGTGCAGGTTGAAACGTCAACGAATGGAGCGCAGGGCCATGCAGTTCGGTGTCTTCTCGGTCAGCGACATCACCCCCGACCCGACCACCGGCCGTGCCCCCACCGAGGCCGAGCGTCTGCAGGCCGTCCTGCGGATCGCGGAGAAGACCGAGGAGGTCGGGCTTGACGTCTTCGCCCTCGGCGAGCACCACAACCCGCCGTTCTTCTCGTCCTCCCCGACGACGACGCTCGGCTACCTCGCGGGCCGCACCCAGCGGCTGCAGCTGTCCACCGCGACGACGCTCATCACCACGAACGACCCGGTCAAGATCGCCGAGGACTACGCGATGCTGCAGCACCTCGCCGGCGGCCGCGTCGACCTCACGCTGGGGCGCGGCAACACGGGCCCGGTCTACCCGTGGTTCGGGCAGGACATCCGCCAGGGCATCCCGCTCGCGGTCGAGAACTACGCGCTGCTGCGGCGGCTGTGGGACGAGGACGTGGTCGACTGGGAGGGGAAGTTCCGCACGCCGCTGCAGGGCTTCACCTCCACGCCGCGCCCGCTCGACGGCGTCGCGCCGTTCGTGTGGCACGGATCGATCCGCAGTCCCGAGATCGCCGAGCAGGCCGCCTACTACGGCGACGGCTTCTTCCACAACCACATCTTCTGGCCCGCCGACCACACCCGGCGCATGGTCGACTTCTACCGCCGCCGGTTCGAGCACTACGGCCACGGTGACGCCGACCAGGCGATCGTCGGGCTCGGCGGTCAGGTGTTCATGCGGAAGAACTCGCAGGACGCCGTGCGCGAGTTCCGGCCCTACTTCGACGAGGCCCCCGTCTACGGGCACGGCCCCTCGCTGGAGGACTTCAGCCGCGAGACGCCGCTGACCGTGGGCAGCCCGCAGCAGGTCATCGACCGGACGCTGGGCTTCCGCGACTACGTCGGTGACTACCAGCGCCAGCTGTTCCTCATCGACCACGCGGGCCTGCCGCTGACGACCGTTCTCGAGCAGCTCGACATGCTCGGCGAGGAGGTCGTGCCGGTGCTGCGGAAGGAGTTCGCGGCGCGCAGGCCCGCCCACGTGCCGGACGCGCCGACCCACGAGTCGCTGGTAGCCGCCCGTGACGCGGCGCAGACCCCGCAGGAGGTGACCGTCTGATGAGCACGCGCACCCTCGCGGTGGTCAGCGCGGGGCTCTCGGTGCCGTCGTCGACCCGCCTGCTCGCCGACCGGCTCACCGACGCCACGGTGAGCGCGCTCGGCGAGCGCGGCGTCGACGTGCGGCCCGAGGTGATCGAGCTGCGCGACCACGCCCGCGACCTCGCCGACCACCTCGTCACGGGCTTCCCGAACGCCGCGCTGCGCCCGGTGCTCGACACCGTCGCCGGCGCCGACGGGCTGATCGCCGTGACGCCGATCTTCTCGGCGTCCTACAGCGGCCTGTTCAAGACGTTCGCCGACGTCCTCGAGCGCGACGCGCTGGCGGGCACCCCGGTGCTGCTCGGCGCGACGGCGGGCACCGCGCGCCACCAGCTCGCGCTGGACCACGCGATGCGCCCGCTGTTCGCCTACCTGCACGCGACGGTCGTGCCGACCGGGGTGTTCGCGGCCTCGGAGGACTGGGGGGCGGCCCCGGAGCCGGCCGAGCGCATCACCCGCGCCGCGGGCGAGCTCGCCGACCTCGTCGCGGCGCGCCCGGCAGGCACCGTCGCCGACCCGTTCGCCGACCCCGTGCCCTTCGAGCAGCTCCTGAAGGGCTAGACACGGGCCGGGGCGGGCGCGTTCCGCTCGCCCCGGGTCCGTTCCACCAGGTCGACGTCGCGCTCGACGCCGTCGGTGCCGGTCAGCGGTTCGGCCTGGGCGATCCCGGACCACTGCACGACCAGCAGGTGCGCGCGCCCGCGGCCGGTGCGCCGTACCGCGAACGCCCCGTCCTCCCCGGCGCGGACGGTCCCGAGCTGGTGGCCGTCGGTGCTGACGACGGTGAGCACCGCGCCGGCGGCCGGGGCGTCGTGGTGGCGGACCACCCCCCGAACCAGGTCGGGCTCGTCGGGCTCGTCAGGGGCACTGATCGTCTCCGTCGTCCGCGGCACCGGCCGCTGCGGGGGGATCGCGGCCACGATCGTCACCGCGACCACGGCCGCCCCGGCGCCGAGCAGCATGACCAGCACGAACGCCGCCTCGGTCGGCACGCCCGCCGTGGTGACCAGCGAGGCCAGCAGCACGCCGGCCACCGCGCTGGCGAACGAGGTGCCGAGCGCGCGCATGAGGTTGTTGAGGCTGTTCGCCGCCGCCGTCTGCTCGACCGGGACCGCGGCCATGATCAGCGACGGCATCGCGCCGTACCCGAGCCCGATGCCGCAGGCGATCAAGACGGAGCTGACCACCAGCTCCCCCACCGACCCGTGGAACACCGCGCCGATGCCGTAGCCGACGGCGACGACGAACCCTCCGAGCATGAGGGTGGTGCGCGGGCCGGACGCGGCACTGATGCGCGCCGACACCGGCGACATCGCCATCATGCAGAGACCGCCGGGGGCCAGCACGAGGCCCGCGACGAGGATCGACTGCCCGAGCCCGTAGCCGGTCTCCACGGGCAGCTGCAGCAGCTGCGGGTAGACCAGCGACATCGCGAACATCGAGAAACCCATGACGATCGACGCGGTGTTGGTCAGCAGCACCTGCCGACGACGGCTGACCCGCAGGTCGACCAGCGGCTGACGCGTCCGCAGCTCCCACCAGGCCCACAGCAGCAGCACGACGCCCGCGACGACGAACAGCGACACCGTCGTCGGGCTGCCCCAGCCCCAGGTGCCGCCCTTCGACACCGCGAGCAGCAGGCACACGAGCGCGACGGCGAGCCCGATCGCGCCGACGAGGTCGAACCGGCCCCCCGCGCGCTGCGCCGACTCCGGCACCAGCGCGAGCACCCCGACGAGCACGACGACCCCGAGCCCCCCGGCGGCCCAGAAGAGCACGTGCCAGTCGGCGGTCTGCGCGATGAGCGCCGCCAGCGGGAGGCCGAGCGCGCCGCCGACGCCGAGCGAGGCGCTCATCAGGGCGGTCGCCGACCCGAGGCGCTCGGGCGGGAGCTCGTCGCGCATGAGGCTGATGCCCAGCGGGATGACGCCGGTCGCCAGGCCCTGCAGCGCCCGGCCGACGATCAGCGGGATCAGCGACGTCGACAGCGCCGCGACCACCGAGCCCGCGATGAGCATGGCGAGACAGACGAGCAGCATCCGCCGCTTGCCCACCATGTCGGCCAGGCGCCCGACGATCGGCACCGCCACGGCCGCGGTCACCAGCGTCGCGGTGACGATCCACGCGGTGTCGGCCGCCGGGGCGCCGAGCAGTCGCGGGAACTGTGGCACCAGCGGCACCACGAGCGTCTGCTGCAGCGAGACGGTGATGCCGGCCAGCGCGAGCACCGGGACGAAGGCCGCGGCGCGGCCGGCCTGAGGGGTGGTCACGCCAACAATTTAACTCAGGCGATTGACATCGGCGGGGTGGGATCGTTCACTCGATGCCGTGCCCGCCAAGGCCCGGACCGACCGCAACACCGCCACCCGTGAGCGCATCCTCGTCGCCGCGGAGCGGCTCTTCGCCGAGCACGGCGTCCACGAGGTGTCCAACCGCCAGGTCGCCGAGGCCGCGGGCCAGGGCAACACGGCCGTCGTCGGCTACCACTTCGGCACCAAGACCGACCTCGTGCGCGCGATCGTGCACCGGCACAGCGACGCCATCGAGCGCGCCCGCGAGCAGATGATCACCCGTGTCGCCGGGAGCGACGACCTGCGCGACTGGCTCGAGTGCCTCGTGCGCCCGACCTTCGACCACCTCGGTGCGCTGGGCGCCCCGACCTGGTACGCCCGCTTCGGCGCGCAGGTGATGACCGACCCCGCATTGCGCGCGATCATCGTCGACGAGCACCTCGACTCGCCGGTGCTGGTCCGGATCCTCGACGGGCTGCGCGCCTGCCTGCCGAGCCTGCCGCCCGCGGTGTCCCGCGAGCGCGGCGACATCGCCCGCCACCTCCTCGTCGACGTCCCCGCCGAGCGCGAGCGCGCGCTCGCCGAGGGCGCCGCCACCGCCCGCGCGACCTGGGCCGACGCCGCCACCGGCCTCGTCGACGTGCTCGTCGGCGTCTGGCTCGCCCCCGTCACGTCCACCCCGAACCACCACTCGGCCGATCAGGAGCACGCTTGACCACCGAGACTCCCCTCGACCTGCGCCGCACCGGCTTCGGCCCGGCGCCCGACGCGGAGGCGGTGCGGGACCGCGGCGCGATCGCCCGCGTGCCCACGCCCTTCGGGCCGCCGGCGTGGCTGCTGACGCGCCAGGCCGACGTGCGCCGGATGCTGGGCGACGCCGACACGTTCGCCAACGGCTGGACCCCCGAGGACCTCAGCGGCGATGTGCGCCGCGACCCACGCCAGCTCTCCGGCGACCGCCGCGGCAACCTGCTCTCCCTCGACCCGCCCGAGCACACCCGGCTGCGCCGCATGCTCGCCGGCGAGTTCACCGTGCGCCGGATGCGGCGCCTCGAGCCCCGCATCACCGAGATCGTCGACGACCACCTCGACGCGCTCCAGCGCTCCGGGGCGCCGGCCGACCTGGTGTCGCAGTACGCACTGCCGATCCCCTCGCTGGTGATCTGCGAGCTGCTGGGTGTTCCCCCGGCCGACCAGGACGAGTTCCAGGCGCGCACCAGCGCCCAGCTCGACACCGGGCTGCCCGAGGAGCGTCGCGCCGCCCTCGCAGCCGACGCGCTCGCCTACATGCAAGGTCTGGTCGCGCGCGCCCGTCAGGACCCGGGCGAGGACCTCATCGGCATGCTGATCCGCGAGCACGACGACGACCTCACGACCGAGGAGCTGGTCGGCATCGCGAACCTGCTGCTCGTCGCGGGGCACGAGACCACCGCGAACATGCTGGGCCTCGGCACGCTCGCGCTGCTGCGCCACCCCGAGCAGCTCGCCCGCGTCCGCGACGACGAGGACGCCGTGGCGCCGGCCGTCGAGGAGCTGATGCGCTGGCTCTCGATCGTCAGCAGCGGCTCGCCGCGGCTGGCCCTGCGCGACGTCGAGATCGAGGGCGTGACGATCCGGCGTGGCGACCTCGTGATGTTCAACCTGCCCACCGCGAACCGCGACCCGGCGGTCGTCGACGACCCCGAGCGCTTCGACATCACCCGCGACAGCCCGCCGCACGTCGCCTTCGGGCACGGCGTGCACCACTGCCTGGGCGCCCCGCTCGCGCGCATGGAGATGCGGATCGCGTTCCCGGCCCTCGTGCGCCGGTTCCCGACGCTGCACCTCGCGATCCCCGACGACGAGGTCGACTTCGCCACCCGGCAAGCCATCCACGGGCTGGAGCGGCTGCCGGTGGCGTGGTGAGCGCGATCGACTTGTCGTCCGACACGGAAAGCTAGAGTCGGGCGGGTGAGTGCCGCACCCCGCCGCCGCACCCAGCAGGAACGCCGCGAGCACACCGAGACCGCGCTCGTGGCCGCGGCCGCGGAGATCGTCGTCGAGTCCGGGGTCCGCGCCCTGACGCTCGCCCGCGTCGGGGAGCGCGCCGGCTACAGCCGCGGCATCGTCACCCACCACTTCGGCTCCAAGCAGGGCCTCGTCGACACCCTCGCGAGCACCATCCAGGGCGGGTTCGTCCCCGGGCTCGACGACATGGCGCCGGGGCTCGAGCGCCTGCTCGCCCTCGTCGACGGCTACCTGCACGCCCTCACCAGGCTGGGCACCGCCAACCGCGCCTTCCTGCTGCTCTGGGCCGAGGCGGCGTCGACCGCCGAGCTCGCCGAGACGTTCCGGGCTCGCGATCGCGGATTCCGCGCCGACCTCCGGGTGGACATCGACGCGGGCCTGGACGCCGGGGAGATCCGCGCCGACGCGGACCCCGAGGCGGTCGCCGTCGCGGTCGTCGGCCAGCTCCGTGGCATCGGTATGCAGCGCCTCGTCGACACCGACGGCGTCGACACCGAACGCCTGCGCCGCGACGTCACCGAGCAGTGGCGCCGGGCGCTGCGCCCCGACGGCTGACGCGACCTCTCCCGAACGATCGCTCGAGGGTGCCGTGGCGGCGACCCGCGCCCACCCGCCGGCGTTCCGGCGAAGGGCGCCCCTCGCCCGTCGATACGACCCACAGGTCCCGTCGCTCGGAACGGCCGGGATCATCCTCCCGTGACCGCGACGCTCGAGGGGCTCAGCGAGGCCCAGGCGCGAGAGGCCGCCCGGCGGGGCCGGGCGAACACGCCCGTCTCGGGGTCCGGACGGACCACCGGCCGCATCCTGCGCACGACGGTCTTCTCGTTCTACAACAACACGCTGTTCGTCATCGGGTTCGCACTGCTCGCTCTCGGGCGCTACAGCGACGCCCTGGTCAGCGTGGGTCTCGGGATCATCAACGCGGCGCTCGCCGCCGTGCAGGAGCTGCGCGCGAAGCGCCAGCTCGACCGGCTCCAGCTGCTCGCGCGCGAGCCCGTGACCGTGGTGCGCGACGGCGAGGACCGGACGGTGTCGCCGACCGAGGTCGTCGTCGGCGACCTCGTGCGGGTGCGCTCCGGCGACCAGATCGTCGTCGACGGGCCGCTCGTCGACGGCCGTCTCGAGGCCGACGAGTCGCTGCTGACCGGCGAGTCCGACCCGATCGGCAAGACCGTCGGCGATCCGCTGCTGTCGGGCAGCTCGTGCGCGGGCGGCGAAGGACTGCAGCGCGCCGAGGCCGTCGGCGCCGAGAGCCACGCCGGACGCCTCACGCTCGCCGCGCGCGCCGACACCACCGTGCTCACGCCCCTGCAGTGGCGCATCGAGCTGGTGGTGCGCCTGCTCATCCTGCTCGTGGTGCTGATGAGCGGGGCGATCCTCGCCCAGGCCGCGCTCGACGGGTCCACGGTGCTGCGCTTCGTCCAGACCTCCGCGGTGCTCTCGGGCCTGGTGCCCTACGGACTGTTCTTCCTCATCGCCGTCGCCTACACCGTCGGCGCCGCGCGGATCGCCGGGCGCGGGGCGCTGGTGCAGCGCACCAACGCCGTCGAGGCCGTCAGCCGCGTGGACGTCGTGTGCACCGACAAGACCGGGACGCTGACGAGCGGGCGGTTGACGACGACCGAGGTCGTCCCCGACGGGGGCGACGAGGCGGGCGCGCGGGCGCTGCTCGGCACCTTCGCCCGCTCGGTGGCCGCCCCCAACGCGACCACCGCCGCCCTCGCCGCCGACACGTCGTTGTCCGGGGACCGCGCGGAGGTCGTCGACGAGGTGGAGTTCCGCTCGTCGCTGCGCTGGAGCGGGATCACGCTCGCCGACGGCACCGCGCTCGTGCTCGGCGCGCCCTCGACGCTGCGCGCCGCGCTCACCGACCCGGCGCTCACGGCCGAGGACGCCGTGCGCCGGCGCACCGACCAGGGCCTGCGCGTGCTCGTGCTGGCCCGGGGCACGGGCCCGCTGCGCGATGCCGACGGCCGGCCGACGCTGCCGCGGCTCCACGGTGTCGCCCTCGTCGCGCTCGCCGACGAGCTGCGCGAGGGCGTCACCGACGTCCTCACCGGCCTGGCCGACGAGGGCGTGGCGGTCAAGGTGATCTCGGGCGACGACCCCGACACCGTCGCTGCGCTGGCCCGCCGCGCCGGGCTCGACGCCCCGGCGATCGCCGGGCCCCGGCTCGCGACGCTCGAGGGTGAGGCGTTCGACGAGGCCGTCGACACCCACGGCGTCTTCGGCCGGATCGCCCCGGAGCAGAAGGAGCAGATCGTCGCCTCGCTCCGCCGGCGCGGCCACCAGGTCGCGATGGTCGGCGACGGCGTCAACGACGCCCGCGCGCTGAAGTCCGCGCAGGTCGGGGTGGCCATGCGTTCGGGCAGCTCGGTGACCCGCGACGTCGCCGACATCGTGCTGCTCGACGACTCGTTCACGACGCTGCCGCCCGCGCGCACCGAGGGCCGCCGCATCATCGCCGGCGTCGGCTCGTCGATGTACCTGTTCCTGTCGCGGGTGGCGACGCAGATGCTGGTCATCCTCACCGTGACGCTGCTGGGGCTGGGCTTTCCCTACACCCCGACCCAGGTCGGGCTGACCCTGTTCACCGTCGGCCTGCCGACGTTCTTCCTGACGATGTGGGCGCGCCCGGAACCGCCCGCCGAGGACCTGCTGGTGTCGCTGGCGCGGTTCGTCATCCCCGTCGGCGTGATCACCGCGGGCTTCGCCACCGCGATCTACGCCTACCTCTACGGGCAGATCCTGTACGGCTTCACCGACACCACGCCCCAGGCTCGTGCCGTCGAACTGTTCGAGCAGTACACGGGCCTGACCTACGGTGTCGACGCCGACTTCGCCGAGGCCTCGGCGACCCTGGGCGCCCAGTCGGGGATGTCGGTGTTCGTCTCGGTCACCGCGATGGTGCTCATCCTGCTGCTCGAACCGCCGCACCGGGTCTTCACGGCGTGGCGGCCCGTCAGCGGCGACCGCCGGCCCACGTGGCTGGCGCTGGGCCTGTTCGTCGCGTTCGTGATCGTCCTGATCGTGCCGGCGACGCGCGAGTACTTCGGCCTCACCGCGCCGGACCCACCCGTGGTCGAGTACCCGGCGATCGGGCTGGTGCTGTGGTTCGTGAGCCTGTCCCTGGTGCTCCGGTACCGTGTGCTCGAGCGCGTCCTCGGGCTGTACCGGCCTACGGTCGAGACATGACCCCGACTGCGGACGACGTCGACGCCTGGTTCACCGACCACCTCCACCTCGAGGACGCCACCCTGCGCGCCGCGCGCGGACGGGCCGGCGGCGCGGGGCTCCCCGACATCGCCGTCGCTCCCGCGCAGGGCGCCTTCCTGGCCACCCTCGCCCGGCTCGGAGGTGCGCGCCGTGTGCTCGAGGTCGGCACCCTCGGCGGCTACTCGACGATCTGGCTCGCCCGCGCGGTCGGCCCGCAGGGTCTCGTGACGACCCTCGAGATCGACCCGCACCACGCCGAGGTCGCCCGCACCTGCGTCGACGAGGCCGGCGTGGGCGACCGCGTCGAGATCCTCCTCGGCCCCGCCCTCGACACCCTGCCGACCGTGGCCGGGCCGCTCGACCTCGTGTTCATCGACGCCGACAAGGAGAACAACGCGGGCTACGTCCGCGCCGCGCTGCCGCTGTGCCGGCCGGGCACACTCGTGATCGTCGACAACGTCGTGCGCGGTGGCCGCGTCGCCGACCCCGACGACGACTCCCCGACGGTGCGCGGCGTGCACGAGGTCGTCGAGCTCGTCGACACCGACCCCCGTCTCGAGGGCGCGACCGCCCTGCAGATCGTCGACCGGAAGGGATGGGACGGCGTCCTGCTCGCCACCGTGCGGTGACCGGCGTCAAGGGTCCAGCACCGATGAGGTGCTGTTTCGGTTCAGGCTTCGCTCGCGTGGCGAGCCGTGCGTGATCTGGACCACCATCGCGGGTGCCGTGTTCAGTCCGCGAGCCACGGTCGACCCTCCGTGAGCGCCGGCGCCGTCCCCGGGACGGGCGCGCGAGCACGGGTCCCGGTGGCGGACGAGGAGGTCCCCGCCCATGTGGCACCTGCACTGGCGCGCCGAGGTGGCGCGCGCCGAGTCGCTGCGGCCCGCGAAGGCCGCACCCGGAACCGGGAAGAGCACGACCGCGAAGGCGAGCTCCTTCCAGCGGGTCTGGCACGACACCCCGGCCGCGACGGTGGCCGCCGACGTCCCGGAGTCGGTCCGTGTCCGGGGACGGTGACACCCCGGGTGCCGCCTGCACCCGCGCCGCGGCCGCCCTCGCCCCGCGCGCCGTCCCGGACGGCGGCCTGATGCTCTCGCCCGCGGCCGTCGCCGCGCTCGCCGAGCTGTTCCGGGCGGTCGGGCGGGGACGGGACGCCGACGCGGTCACCGACGTCGCCGACCGTGCGGCCCGCCGGATGCTCGCCGCCCTCGACGGGACGCCCGCCGCGCCGGCTCCGCGCACCCCGGGCGATCAGGACAGCGGGGTCCTGGCCGCCCGGTAGTCCTCTCAGAAGTCCTCTCAGAAGTCCTCTCAGACGGGCGCGATCTCGACGCGCGTGTCCGAGAACGTCGGCGCGTTGCCGAGGTCGGCGAAGACGAACGGGTTGACGGCGTTGACCGTGCTCTGGTCCTTGGCGTTCTTCGGCCACGCCCCCATCGGCGCGACCGCCACGCCCGGGACCACCTCGTCGCTCACCCGCGCGAGCGCGACGAAGCGCCCGCGGTCGTTGAACACCGACACGTAGGCGCCGTCGACGATGTCGCGGGCCTGCGCGTCGGCGGGGTGCAGCGTGACCGTCTGCTCGCCCTGCACGCGCTTCTGCATCGCCTGGTCCCCGGCACTCGAGTTGAGGTACGCGTGCGACTTCGGCGAGAGCAGGTTCAGCGGGTGGCTGTCACCCGTCTCGCGGGGAGCCACGTAGTGCGGCAGCGGGTCGACGACCCCGCCGGGCTGGAACTCCTCGGAGAGCTGGCGGAACAGCGGGACGACGAAGTTGCCGGCCGCCTCGAGGGTCGACGAGCGGAACTCGGTCTTGCCCGACGGCGTCGGGAACCCGCCCTCGGCATGCGGGCGGTACTCGTCGGGGCTCGGGAGGTTGAGCCGGGCCCAGCCGGCCTCGCGCAACGACTCGAGCGTGATGCCCTCCATGACCGGCGAGGACCAGTCGTAGGACTGCTCGAGCAGCTCGGAGTCGGTGAGCCGGAAGTACTCGTCGTCGAAGCCCATCGCGGCGGCGAGCCGGCGGAACAGCTCGGTGTTGGGGATCGCGTCGCCCAGCGGCTCGATGGCCGGGGTGTTCAACGTGACGTAGAAGTGGCCCCAGCTGAACATGATGTCGTGCTGCTCGAGCTGGGTGGTCGCCGGCAGCACGATGTCGGCGTAGCGCGCCGTGTCGGTGAGGACGTGGTCGCTGACCACCGTGAACAGGTCCTCGCGGGCCAGCCCCCGGGCGATCTTCTCCTGCTCGGGGCAGACCACCATCGGGTTCGAGTTGTAGACCATGAGCGCCGACACCGGCGGGTCCAGCGCGAGTTCTCCGGTCAGCGCCCGCCCGAGCAGGTACTGGTTGACCACGCGCGTGCCGGGCGTCGCGAACTCGGGGTGGACGAAGGCGGGCCAGTTCACCGGGTGGGCCCAGAGCGGGAGCTGCAGCAGGCCGCCGCCGACGTGGCGCCACGCCCCGACCAGTGCGGGCAGGCACGCGATGGAGCGCACCGTCTGCCCGCCGCCGGCGTGCCGCTCGATGGCGACACCGATGCGGATCAGCGACGGATCGGTGGTGGCGTACTCCCGGGCGAGCGTGCGGATGTCCTCGGCCGGGATGCCGGTCTCCTGCGACGCCCACTCCGGCGTGTAGTCCCGGGCCCGCTCGACCATCTCCTCGTAGCCCACGGTGTGGTCGCGGACGTAGTCCTCGTCGGTCAGGCCCTCGTCGATGATCACGTTCATCATGGCGAGCGCGAGGGCGCCGTCGGTGCCGGGACGGATCGGGATGTACCAGTCGGCGCGCCGGGCGGTCTTGTGTCGGACGGGGTCGATGACGACGACCTTCGCGCCGCGCTTCTGTGCCTCGGCGACGATCGGCCAGAGGTGCAGGTTGGTCGAGACCATGTTGCAGGCCCAGATGATGATGTAGCGGGAGTGCACGATGCTCTCGGGGTCGACGCCCGCGGTCGCGCCGATCGTCGCGGCGTACGCGGTGCAGGAGCCGGAGTCGCAGTAGGTGCGCTCGGTGATCGTCGCGCCGAGCCGGTGGAAGAAGGCGTCGCCCACCGACAGACCGTTGAGGATGCCCTGGGTGCCGAGGTAGCTCACCGGCATCACGGTCTCGGCGCCGTGCTCGGCGATCTTCGCCGTGAAGGTCGAGGCGATGGTGTCGATCGCCTCGTCCCAGCTGATCTCCTCGAAGCGCCCGCCGCCCTTGGGCCCGGTGCGGCGCAGGGGGTGCAGGACACGGTCCGGGTTGTAGACCTTGTCCTGGTAGTTGTTGACCTTGACGCACAGACCGCCGCGGGTGATCGGGTGCTCCGGATCGCCGCGGACACCCGTCGCCACGCCGTTCTCGACGGTGACCGTCATGGCGCAGGTGTCGGGGCAGTCGTGCGGACACGCCGCGCGCACCGAGGTCGTGGTGGGCGTCAGCGGCAGGTCGTCGAGGGCGGTCACGTCAGCCTCCCGGAGTGGTGGTCTCGGGTGCGGGCCAGAGCTGTCCGGCGGTCGCCCCGAGGGGCGGGGCGACCGCCGGTGACAGCCTGACCACCCGCCGCGCTCGGGCGCTTGTCGCTCCGCGACGGAACGACGCGCCGTTGACCGGCGAGGCGGGGTTCCCTAGCGTCGAGCGACCGCCGCCGTTGTCGGCCTCCTCGTCCCCTCCCCCACCCGGGAGCCGCCCGTGGCGACCACCACCCGCCCCGTGGGGCCCTTCGCCCGTCCCCACGCTCGCCCTGATGTCGGGGTCCCGCGCGCGCCCGAGGTGCCGGAGGTGCGCGGGCGTGCCGACCGCCTCGACGGCTGGCGCGACCTCCTGCGCGAGCACTTCGTCGCCCTCGACGTGAACGCCGCGCCCGACGACCGCTTCGACGGTGCGGTGCGCAGCAGCCTCGTCGGGCACCTCGCCGTGGCGACCGTCGATTCGACCGGGCAGGAGTGCGTGCGCACCCCGGGGCTCGCGCGCCACGACCCCGACGACTACCTGCAGGTCGGCCTCATGGCGCGCGGCGAGGCGGTGGTGCGGCAGGACGGGCGCGAGGCCCTGCTCGGCCCCGGCGCCTACACGATCTACGAGACGGGGCGGCCGTTCGCCTGGCAGTTCCGGGGCGACTGGCGGATGTTGGTGTTCACCTGGCCCCGCGACCTCGTCGGCATCGACCACGCCACCTCACGGGCCGCCACCGCCCGCGCCCTGGGCGGTGACCGCCTCGGCGCGATCGTCGGCCGCACCCTCGCCGACGTGGTGGCCGCGCCGCCCGAGCTCTCGCCCGGCGCCGGCGCGCGTCTGGCCACCGAGCTCGCCGACCTCCTGGGCACCGTGGCCGGGGAGGCCCTGCACGCCGACCGCCTCCCCGGTTCCCGGGGCGCCGCGGAGCTGCGGGCCCGGGTGGAGGGATACGTCGCCGAGCACCTCGAGGACCCCGACCTCTGTCCGGAGACGATCGCGCGGGCGCACTTCGTCTCGACCCGCCAGCTGCACCGGGCGTTCGCCGAGGCCTCGACGACGGTGGGGCGGCTGGTGCGCCGCCGGCGCCTCGAGCACGGGCAGCGGGAGCTCGCCGACCCGCGCCTGGAGGACCTGTCGGTCACCGAGATCGCCCTGCGGTGCGGCTTCGGCGACCTCGCCGCGTTCAGCCGGGCGTTCAAGGAGACGTTCCACGAGCCGCCGAGCACGTTCCGCCTGCGCCACCGTCCGAGCGAATACCGATCATGAGCGCCGACCGGGTCGTGTTCACCGCGGACGAGCGGGCCGTCCTCCGGGAGGGCTGATGCCCCTTACTCCCAGGTCTGCCGGCGCTTGTACTCCGCCATGATCTCCCGCGGGAGCGGTCCGTTGGCCGGGACGGCGAGCCCCTGCTGGCGTGCCCACATCCGTGCGGCTTCGACGAGGCCGGAGCGGTTGCCCGCCGGGACGGGCTCGTCGTTGTCGTGCCGCTCGCGGGGAGCGGTGGGTTCGCGCTTCGCGTCGGTCATGCGAGTACCTCCGATGACCCGTCGATGACCCATCGGTGACACCGTTGTCACCGCTGTGCCGCGGACCGACGGACGCCGGACCGCTGTGACCCACGTTACGCGCCCGCGACCGCCCCCGCTCCGGCACGGTGGCGACGCACGGCGTCGCGGTTCGCGCAGGCCGGCGTGCAGTAGCGCTGCCGACCGGTGCGCGAGACGTCGGCGAACACCTGCTCGCAGCCGCCCGCGGCGCACCGGGCGAGCCGGTGCATGCCGCGCGCGGTGAGGTGCAGCGCGGTCCCGACGCTGACGAGCGAGCGCAGCAGCGCGGCGAGCGTCATGTCGTCGTCGCGGTAGTGGATGTGCCAGCCGGAGCCGGCGTGGTCGGTGAGACGGGGGTGCGCGGTCGATGTGGCCAGCAGCGTGTTGAGCAGGTCGGCGCGCGCGTCAGGGGTGTCGGCGTCCACGACCGCCACCCAGCGTGCGAGGTACGCACCGACCGCGTCCAGGTCACGGTCCACCGCAGGGCGGTCCACGTCGAGACCGGCGGCCCGGCAGCGCTCGTCGAGCTCCGCGGCGGTCGCCGGGGGGCGGTTCACGAGGTCCACGGCCAGGAGAACGGCGTCACGCCCGTAAGGGTTGAGGTGCACAAGACCATGACACCACGGTGGACGCCATGAGAGAACACCAGTGGTTGACCGTCTCCACCCACCGCACCGCCGACGGGCCCGTGCACTACCAGCGCTGCCGGTGCGGTCGCTGGCGGACGCTGCAGGGCGTCGAGGTGCTCGCGGCGCCCACCGCGTCCTGCTCGCCGCTGCGGGCGGCCGCCTGACCGGTCACGCGCCGCCCGCCAGCTCCGCGAGGAAGCCCGGCACCCGCCCCTGCCCGAAGTCGTGGAAGCGCGCCCACCGCGGCGTGATCACGATGCGCACCATCTGCGGGTACGTCGCCCGCACGGCACGCTCGAACTCGACGGGGTCGATCCCGTCCAGCGACTTCGCGGTCCCGGTGTAGGCGATCCGGGCCAGCAGCGCCGTGCGCAGCAGCTCCTGGGCGCCGGGCTGGGCGAGCTCGTCGGCCGTGGTGGTGGTCATGTCGTCCTCCTCGGGTGCGGTCTGCACCCCGGGGACGGAGCCGGTCCGGCGTTCTCGACACCGCGACAGCGGCCGCCACCCCGGCGGACCCGGCGGACCGGAGGTCCCGGAGGTCCCGGAGGACGCCGCCGACCCTGATCACCAGACCGATACCTCACGACTGGCAGGATCGTGTGGTGGACGTCGCGCTCGAGCTCGGGCTGGTGCTGCTCTTCGTGCTGATCGGCGGGTTCTTCGCCGCCGCCGAGATCGCGCTGGTGTCGCTGCGCTCCAGCCAGGTGTCCGCGCTCGCCGAGCGCGGCAAGCGGGGCCGCGCGGTGGCCCACCTGCGCGGCGACTCCAACCGCTTCCTGTCCGCGGTCCAGATCGGCGTCACGTTCACCGGGTTCTTCGCCTCGAGCTACGGCGGCGCGACCCTCGCGGGGCGCCTCGAGCCCGGGCTGACCGGGCTCGGCCTGCCGGTGGCGCTCGCCGCGACCGTCGCCCTCGTGCTGGTCACGGCGCTCGTGTCGTACCTGTCGCTCGTCGCGGGCGAGCTCGTGCCCAAGCGGCTGGCCCTGCAGAACCCGGAGGGCGTGTCGCTGACGACCGCCCCGGTGCTCGACCGCCTCGCCTCGCTCACCCGCCCGCTGATCTGGCTGCTCTCGGTGTCCACGAACGCCGTCGTGCGCCTGCTGGGCGTCGACCCCAAGCACACCGAGGACGAGGTCAGCGAGGACGAGCTGCGCGACATGGTGCGCACCACCAGCACGCTGACCGACGACGAGCGCCGCCTGGTCACCGACGCCTTCGCCGCGACCGACCGGGTGCTCTCCGAGGTGATGGTCCCGCGGACCGAGGTCGACTTCCTCGACGCCGACCTCACCGCCGCCGAGGCCGTCGCGCAGATCTCCGACCGGCCGCACTCGCGCTATCCCGTGATCGGCGAGTCCGTCGACGACGTGCTCGGCTTCGTCCACGTCCGCGACGTGCTCACCGCCCACGTCACGGCCGAGGGCGAGTCGCCGCGGCTGCGCGACATCGCCCGCTCCATCACCGTGCTGCCCGGCAGCAAGCCCGTGATCGACACGCTCTCGCTGCTGCGGCGCGGCGGCGGGCACCTCGCGCTCGTCATCGACGAGTACGGCGGCACCGACGGGATCGTCACCGTCGAGGACCTCGTCGAGGAGATCGTCGGCGAGATCCGCGACGAGTACGACCCGGCCCACGCCGCCCGCGCGCCGGCCGACGGCCCGCACGAGCTCGACGGGCTGCTGCACCGCAGCGAGGTCGCCGAGCAGACCGGGATCGAGCTCCCCGAGGGGTCGTTCGACACCCTCGGCGGCTTCGTCCTGCAGCTGCTCGGGCGCACCCCGCAGGTCGGTGACGCCGTCGAGGAGCTCGACCACCGCTTCGTCGTCACCGCCGTCGACGGGCACCGCGTGTCCCGGGTGCGGATCACCCCGCTGGTGCGCGAGGAGGCCACCGAGGACGGTTAGATCTCCAGCCCCTTCGGTGGGCCCGCCAGTGCCTCCTTGAGCAGGCGGCTCGGGGCGTCGGCGAGCACCTCCTCGGCGCCCGACTCCACGGCGTCGACGATGAGCCGCGCGACCGTCGGTGCGGCGATCTTCGGGACGTCGAGGTGGGCGACCATGTCGGTGTCCATGACGCCGAGATGCACCCCGACGACCTGGGTGCCCTGGCCGCGCAGTCCGGCCCGGGCGGTGTTCGTGAACGACCAGACCGCCGCCTTGGTCGCCGAGTAGGAGCCGGCGGCGGGCATCGCCGCCCACGACAGCGCGGACAGCACGGTGACCGCGGCGCCGCCACCGCGCCGGGCGAGGACCGGGGCGAACGCCCGCACGAGCGCCACGGGTCCCCAGAAGTTGGTCTCCATCTCGGCGCGGGCGCGCTCGGGGTCGGTCGTCAGCAGCGAGCCGGCCCCGCTGACCCCGGCGTTGTTGACGAGGATGTCGACGTCGCTCGCGCGTTCCGCGGCCGCGCGGACGGTCGCGAGCTCGGTGACGTCGAGCCGGAGCGGCACCACGCGCGGGTCCTTGTGCGCCGCGCCGCGGGGGTCGCGTGCGGCGGCGTAGACGGTGCCCGCGCCCCGGGCGAGCAGCTCCTCGACGAGCGCGGCGCCGAGGCCACGGTTGGCTCCGGTGACCAGCGCGTTCGTCCCCGAGATGATCATCGGTCCAGCCTCTCCACCGTGGCGTCCCTCATGGCTCCTCCTCGCTCGGACCGATCGGTCCTGGACCGATCGGTCCAGATACTTCGCCACGCGCTGAGCGCCGTCAACGCCGGGTGCTCCACGTCACCGGCGCCGGGGGCATCCCGGGAGCAGGATGAGCAGATGGACGAGAACAGTGAGATCGATGTGCGGGAGGAGCCGGACCGCCGGGCGTTCCTGCTGCGCGTCGACGGCGCCGAGGCCGGGCAGGTCGTGTACCACCGGCGGCGGGGCGGCAGCGACGTGCCGGCGGCGATCGTCCTGATCCACACCGAGGTCGACGACGCCTACGCCGGCCGCGGGCTCGCGGGCCGGCTGGTGCGCGCGGTGTTCGACGCCGCGCGGGCCGAAGGCGTCGCCGTCGTGCCGCGCTGCCCCTACGCCCGGCGGTGGCTGGGCCAGCACCCCGAGTACCTGGCCGACGTGCCCGCGCACGACCGCCAGGAGCTCGGGCTGGGCGAACCGCACCGTCAGGAGGCGTCATGACGAAGAGATCGACCCGCACGCGGCACCGTCGGGCACCGGCTGTCTCGAGTGCGACGCGAACGGCGGCTGGTGGTTCCACCTGCGCCGCTGCGCGGCGTGCGGTCACATCGGCTGCTGCGACTCGTCACCGAGCCAGCACGCCACCCGGCACGCCCGCGAGCAGGGTCACCCGATCCTCACGAGCTTCGAGCCCGGCGAGGACTGGTTCTTCGACGACCGCGACGGCTCGGTCGGGCACGGCCCCGTCCTGGCCGGGGCGCAGAACCACCCGGAGGACCAGGGCGTCCCGGGCCCGGCCGACCGTGTACCGAAGGACTGGCAGCGCCGGCTGCACTGAGCTGTCGTCCCAAGGAGATGCCACACGCCGGCGCTCCTCGGTCACACTGCCCGGCGATCTCCGGCGCGGTGCGGCTCCGCCTCACCCAGTAGGTCCGAAGCGCTCCACGCGGATCGTCTTCGAGGGCTGGCCGGCGTCCATGAGCAGCGTCTCCATGGCGCCGGTGAAGCGCGCCGAGCCGCAGAGGTACACGGTGGCGTCGGGATCGACGAGCCCGGCGATCGTGGCCGGGTCGAGGCGCCCGCCCCCGGGCTCGCGGGTCAGGGCGATCCGGGCACCGGCGGCCTCGAGCTCGTCGACGTAGGGCAGGCGCGCCCGGGTCGTCGCGCTGACCGCCATCCGCAGGCGCTCGGGGTGCCCGAGGTCGGCGGCGTGGCGCAGCATGCCGCGCAGCGGGGCGACGCCGCTGCCGCCGCCGACGGCGATCGCCGGGGTGCGCCCGTTCCAGACGAACCAGCGCCCGATGGGGCCGCGCACCTCGAGCTCGTCGCCCGGCTCGACGACGTCGGCGAGGAACGTGGACACCTCGCCGTCGGAGATGCGCTCGACGAACAGCTCGATCAGGTCGTCACCGGGCGCCGACGCGACCGAGTAGGACCGCTGCGCGGTGTAGCCGTCGGGCGCGCGCAGGCGCACGACGTAGTGCTGCCCGGGATGGTGTGCGACCCGCTCGGGGACGGCGAGCCGCAGCACCACGGCGTCGGCCCCCGGGTGCGCGACCTCGACCACGCGCGCGTCGCGCCACGTCGCCGCGGCGCGGCGGTCGTTCGGCCCGCCGGCGCGGTCGTCCGGGACCGCGAAGGCGTCAGTCCCCGTCGAAGCGCTGCTCCCGCCAGGGGTCACCTCGCTCGTGATAGCCGTTCACCTCCCAGAAACCGGGCTCGTCGTGGTCGAGCAGCGTGATCCGCTCGATCCACTTCGCCGACTTCCAGAAGTAGAGGTGCGGCACGAGCATCCGGACCGGCCCGCCGTGGTCGCGCGTCAGCGGCTTGCCCTCGTGCTCCCAGACCAGCCACGCCTTGCCGCCGCGCACGTCGCCCAGCGGGAGGTTGGTGGTGTAGCCGGTGGTCGAGGTCTCGACGACGAACGTGGCCTCGGGCTGCACGCCGACCGCGTCGAGCAGCGTGTCGAACGAGATGCCGGTGAAGTTGGTGTCGAGCTTCGACCACGTCGTCACGCAGTGGATGTCGCCCGCGTACACCGAGGGCGGCAGCAGGCGCAGCTCCCGCAGCGTCCACGTCGTCGGCTCGTCCACCAGCCCGTCGACGGTGACGGTCCACCTGTCGGCGTCGACGCGCGGCGTCGCCTCCGCGGTGAGCACGGGCCACCCCGCCCCGACGTCGTACTGTCCGGGCGGCAGGCGCGGATCCCGCTCCCGCCGTCGCCCGAGGAACCCACGTGTGGTCGCCACGACGATCACCCCACTCCCTGGTCGCGGGTCGCCCACGGTCGAACCTAGCGACCGTGAGGCCCTTCGGACGACCGTTCCAGGGTGACTGCGACGACTCCTCGCCTGGCGCGTCGCGCTCCACACACGTGGGTGTCCGTGCGCATCCCCACCGGCCGGCCCCGGTCGGGCCGCTCCGGAACCTGTCGGAAGATGCGGCGCCGCGGTGTCGTTGCTGACGAACAGAACGGACCTCGTCCGAAGGAGCTGCCGTGCCCACGCCCGACGTCCCGCTCGAGAAGCTGGGATTCCTCACGCTCGGACTCTTCGACGGCGACGATCCCGGTCCCGGCATGGAGAGCACGCTGGAGGTCATCGAGCGGGGCGAGCAGCTCGGCTTCGACAGCGCCTACCTGCGCCACCGGCACTTCCAGACCGGCATCTCGTCCCCCGTGACGATCATGGCCGCGGCGAGCCAGCGGACGTCGAAGATCGCGATGGGCACCGCGGTCACGCCGCTGGGCTGGGAGAACCCGCTGCGGATGGCCGAGGACCTCGCCACCGTGGACATCCTGTCCGGCGGGCGCCTGCAGCCCGGCTTCAGCATCGGCCCGCCCATCCACTGGGAGAACGTCAAGGACGCGCTCTACCCCGACACCGCCGACGTCGAGAACCTGACCTACGAGCGGGTGTCCCGGCTCCTGCGGATGATTCGTGGCGAGGAGGTCAGCACGTTCTCGGGTACCGCGGGCTTCGAGGAGTTCTCGGCCCGGGTCGAACCGCACTCCCCCGGCCTCGGCGACCGCATCTGGTACGGCGCGGGCAGCAGACGCTCGACGCAGTGGGCCGCCGAGCAGGGGCTGAACCTGCTGACGAGCAACATCATCAAGACCGAGGACAGCGACCTCGAGACCGACGGCAGGTGGGACTTCGCCGCCATCCAGCAGCGCCAGATCGCGCTGTTCAAGGCACACCACCCTGACGGCGACGCCGCCCGCGTGTCGCAGGGGCTCGTCGTCATCCCGACCGACTCGGCCACCCCCGAGCAGCGCGCCAAGTACGAGGCCTACGTCGAGAAGCGCACCCCGCGGACCGCGGCGCCGATGGGCCCGCCCGGACCGGGACTGCTCGCGGCACCCGACGTGCTGGGCACCTCCGACGAGGTCGCCGAGAAGCTGTACGCCGACGCCGCGTTCCGCGAGGTCCGCGAGGTGGTGTTCGCGCTGCCGTTCACGTTCGAGCACGAGGACTACGTGCAGATCCTCACCGACATGGCGACCAGGCTCGGCCCGGCGCTGGGCTGGAAGCCCGGGTAGATGGCGGACACCGACGAGGGGCCGGGCCGACCCGGGGATCACAGGCCGTAGGACTTGCCGATGATGTCGCGCTGGATCTCGCTGGTGCCGCCGTAGACCGTCGAGACCACGCTCTGGCGCAGCAGACGCTCCATGCCGTACTCGGTGGCGTAGCCGTAGCCGCCGAGCATCTGCATGCCCTCGAGCGAGAGGTGCTTGGCGATCTCGGTGGCCTTGAGCTTCGCCATCGAGGCCTCGCGTGGGAACAGCGCGCCCGGGTTGGCGTCGATGGTGCGCGCGGTGTCGTGCACGAGCAGCTTCGTGGCCGCGAGGTCGGTGGCGTTGTCGGCGATCCGGTGGCGCATCGCCTGGAAGCTGCCCACCGGCCGGCCGAACTGATGGCGCTCCTTGACGTAGGCGACGGTGTCGTCGAACGCGCGGCGGGCGAGCCCGAGCATGAGCCCGGCGAGGATCATGCGCTCGAGGTTCAGCCCGGCCATGAGCTGGCGCCAGCCCTGCCCCTCGGCGCCGACGACGGCGTCGGCGGGCAGGTGGCAGTCGGTGAAGTAGAGGTCGTTGACCTCCTTGCCGCCCATCGTCTCGATGCCGTGGATCTCGAGGCCCTCGGCGTCGGTGGGGACGACGAACATCGTCAGGCCCTCGTGCTTGCCGCCCTCGGTCGAGGTGCGCGCGACCAGCAGGATCGTCGTCGAGATGTGGGCGTTGGAGCACCACGTCTTCTGGCCGTTGACCACCCAGCCGTTCTCGGTCTTCTCGGCCTTGCAGGTCAGGCCGCCGACGTCGGAGCCCGCCCCGGGCTCGGACATCGAGATCGCCAGGAGATCGCCGTTCACGACACCACCGAGCAGCTCCTGCTTCTGCTCCTCGGAGCCGTTCCGCTCGATGGCGGCCGCGGTGATGATCGTCGTGCCGAAGCCGCCGATCGGGATCTGGTGATACGAGGTCTCCTCGAGGAAGACGAGCAGGTCGGTCATCGACCCGCCGGACCCGCCGTACGCCTCGGGCAGCGCGATGCCGAGCCAACCCTGGTCGGCCATCTTGCGGTAGATCTCCATCGAGTGCGGGCCCTCGGCGGTCAGCTCGTCGCGCCGCGCCTTGTCGGGCACCTCGCGCCGGCCGAACTCGCCGATGGCGTTCGCGAGGTCCTGCTGTTCCTCGGTCAGGGTGACGGGCATCGTCGGCCTCCCTCTCTCAGCTCTCGTCCCAGAAGCCGACCGCCTCGAGGTGGGCGACCAGCAGGTCGCGTCCGTCGAGGACGTGACCTTCCATCGCCGCCCGGGCGCCCTCGGCGTCGCCCGACGCGAGCGCGTCGAGCAGCGTGCGGTGGGCCGCGACGGTGGCGGTGCGCCAGTCGCGGCGGTCGGTGTAGAAGCGCGGCGGCAGGTAGTGCGCGGCGCGCCCGACGAGCCAGGCGAGCTTGCGGGCACCGGCGGCGCGGTTGAGCGCGGCGTGGAAGCGTCCCTCGGCCCGGGCGAGGTCGTCGGCCGGGAGACGAGACCGGGCGGAGCCCGACCCCTCCTGGATCGCACCCGCGTCGATGAGGGCGTCGACCTGCGCGGCCTTCTCCCGCAGCGCCGCGAGCCCCTCGGCGTCGAGGGCGGCCGCGGCCCGGGCGGCCAGCTCGCCGGTGAGCTGGGCCTGGACGGCGAAGAGGTCGAGGACGTCGTCGCGGTCCAGGGGCGCGACGACGAAGCCGCGCCGGGGCAGCGCGCGCACCATGTCGTCGGCGCGCAGCGCCTGCAGCGCCTCGCGGACGGGCGTGGGGCTGACCCCGAGCTCGACGGCGAGGCGGTCGGGCCGCAGGAAGGTGCCGGGGCGCAGGTCGCCCGAGAGGATCTTCTCCCGTAGCTGCAGCGCCACCTGCTCGGGCAGCGCCGGGGCTCCGGTGAGCCTGCCGAGCAGCGCCGTGTCGGGACCGCTCACGGCGTCGGACCATATCCTATGGGATTTGTCGCGACCAGGGTCGAGCGCCGGCGTGGAGAACAGGGGTGGTCAGGCGACCACCTGCGCCGTCTCGCGGGTCCCCGCGCGCCGGACGAGCCGGTCGGCGGCCAGCGCGCCGAGGCCCGAGATCAGGGTGATGAGGACGAGGTAGCCGGCCGCCCCGGCGATGCCCAGGGGCGAGGCGAGCAGCAGTGTCGTGAAGATCGGTGCGAGCGCGCCGCCGACGATCGAGCCGAGCTGATAGCCGACCGAGGCGCCGCTGTAGCGGACCTCGGTCGGGTAGCACTCGGCGGCGAGCGCGGCGGACGGGCCCCACATCGGTGCCGATGCCCAGCGCGCCCCCGCGACGGCCACCGCGATGAGCAGCAGCGACCCCGTCGCCAGCAGCGGCAGGAACACCGCCGCCACGACGGCCGTGGCGAGGCTGCCGGCGACGATCGTGCGCGAGAGCCCCCAGCGGTCCGCGCCTGCGGAGACCCAGAGGATCAGCGGCACCTCGAGGATCGCGACGACGAGCACGATCGCGATCAGCGGTGCGCGCGGCAGGCCGAGGGTGCTCGTGCCGTACTGGATGCTGTACGTCGCGGCCATGTAGCCGATGCCCGTGATGCCGGTGAACATCGCGATGCCGCACAGCACCTGCGGGAAGTGGTGGCGCAGCACCGACGCCAGCGGCAGCGTCATCGACCCGGCGCGGCGCACGGCCACGAACTCCGAGCTCTCCTCGATCCGCAGCCGCACCCAGAGCCCGACGAGCACGAGGACGGCGCTGAGCAGGAACGGGATACGCCAGCCCCACGACGAGAACGCCTCGGCGGGCATCGCGGCCGCGAGCACGAGGAACATCGCGTTCGAGGCGATCAGGCCGATCGGCACCCCGAGCTGCGGGAAGCTGCCGTAGAACGCGCGCTTCGACTCCGGCGCGTGCTCGACGGAGATCAGCACCGCGCCGCCCCACTCGCCGCCGACCGCGAAGCCCTGCACGAGCCGCAGCACGACGAGCAGGACCGGGGCGAGCGCGCCGATGGCGGCGTAGGTCGGGAGCAGGCCGATGAGGGTCGTGGCGACACCCATCGTCACCAGCGTCGTGACGAGGGTGGCCTTGCGCCCGATCCGGTCGCCGAGGTGCCCGAACACGACGCCGCCGATGGGGCGTGCGATGAACCCGACCGCGAACGTCGCGAACGCGGCGAGCGTGCCGGTCAGCGTCGAGACCTGCGGGAAGAACTGCGGTGCGAACACCGTCACGGCCGCCAGGCCGTAGATGTAGAAGTCGTACCACTCGATCGACGTGCCCACGAGGCTCGCGAGAGCGACCTTGCGGACCTCGCGGCCGGAGCGTTTCTCGTCGGCCATCGGGGCCTCCCGTCAGTGGTTCGGCAGGGTCCGGCGCCGGCGGCCCGCCGACAGGGCGTGCGAGACGCCGGCGGCACTCGTGCGCACCAGCGGGGCGAGCACGGAGACCGGCGGGTTGCCGTGGTGGGCGACGACCGACAGCGCGGCCACGACCTCACCCGAGGCGTCGCGGACGGGCGCGGCCACGGAGGTGGCGTCGTCGGTGATCTGGCGCTCGCTCACCGCGTAGCCGCGGGTCCGGGTCGCGGCGAGGACCTCCCGGATCCGCACGGGGTCGGTGAGCGTGTACGGCGTGTGTCGGGCGAACGGCCCTTCGAGGACGCGCTCGACCACGGCCGCCGGTGCGTGCGCGAGGAGTACGAGCCCGACGCCGGTCGCCGTCATCGCCCACCGGCCGCCGACGCGGGTGAGCACGCCGACCGCGCGGGTGCCGGCGAGGCGTTCGACGTAGACGATCTCGTCGTCCTCGCGCACCGCGAGCTGCACGTTCTCGCGGGTGACCGCGCAGAGGTCCTCGAGGTAGGGCAGCGCCCGCTCCCGCAGGCCCGGTCCGCGCGGCGCGAGCGCGCCGACCTCCCAGAGCCGCAGGCCGACCTGGTAGCGGCCTCCTCCGTCGCGCTCGACGGCGCCCCAGGCCTCGAGCTCGGCGACCAGGCGGTGTGCCGTCGACAGCGGGACCCCGGAACGCCGGGAGATCTCGCTGAGGGTCAGCGTCGGGCGATCGTCGGAGAACGCCTCGAGCAGGCGCAGCGCCCGGGCCACGACCGGACCCGTCGACACCCGGTCCGAGCGGTCGACGGGGTGCGTGACCGTCATGGCCCCTCCGGTGGCGTCGGCGACACGGATCGCCGGAGTGTGCGGCTCGTCACGCCCGGTGCCCAACGCCGGTTTCCGGATGCCGGAAGGCCGGATGCCGGAAATCGAGCGCGTGGCGCTACGGA
This sequence comes from Actinomycetospora sp. 2LY8.5, assembly GCF_057180585.1. Taxonomy (NCBI): domain Bacteria; kingdom Bacillati; phylum Actinomycetota; class Actinomycetes; order Pseudonocardiales; family Pseudonocardiaceae; genus Actinomycetospora; species Actinomycetospora sp. 2LY8.5. Next base: position 57,207 of record NZ_JBXUHE010000020.1, on the reverse strand, counting down.
CGCTCAGTGTCAGCGACGCCACGCCGCTGGCACGGGGATCAGGCGGCCACCAGGCGCACGGGGACGGAGGCGAAGCCACGCAGCCAGTTCGACAGGCGCGGCTGCGACTCCCCCGTCGGTTCGATCCGTGCCACGCGGCGCGCGAGCGCGCCGAGGAGCGCCTCGGCCTCCATGCGCGCGATCACCTGGCCGACGCAGTTGTGCACGCCCGCGCCGAAGGACGTATGGCCGGCGGTGCGCCGGTGCAGGTCGTAGACGTCGGGGGCGTCCCACCGGCGCGGGTCGCGGTTCGCGGCGCCGAGCATCATGAGCAGCTTCTCGTCGGCGCCGACCGTCGCGTCCCCGATCGTGACCTCGCGGGTCGCCGTCCGCCCGATCACCGGGCTCGGGGTGTGCAGGCGCAGCCCCTCCTCGAACGCCGCCCGCGCGAGGCCGGGTTCGGCGTGCAGGGCCGCCCACTGGTCGGGACGGCGAGCCAGCTCGTGCACCGCGGAGCCGAGGGCGAGGATCGTCGTGTCGATCCCGGCGGACAGGAACGAGCGCACGAGCAGCGCGGCGGCGTCGGCGCCGATGTCGCCCGCCTCGGCGTGGGCGTAGATCGCCGCACCGATCCCGTCGTCGGTCAGCGCCTCGCGCCGCATCTGCCAGGTGACGTACTCCCGGGCGCCGCCCGCCCGGCGCTCGGCCTCGGCGCGCAGGGAGTTGTGCGGGCCCATCGACTCGAAGTTCAGCGCCGCGTAGGGCAGGAGGTGCTCGCGGCCCTGCGGGGCCATGCCCACCGCATCGGGCAGCACGGTCATCGGGAAGCGCTCGGCCAGCGCGACCGCGGCGTCCACCTCGCGGGCGTCCACGGCGTCGTCGACGACCTCGGCGGCGACCGCCGCGAACCGCGACGCCAGATCCGCCAGCGCCCGCGGCGACAGCACCCGGTTCATCACCCGGCGCGCGGCGGTGTGGGCGGGCGGGTCGACGTCGAGCAGCGCGCTCGGCGGGCGCCACGCCTCGCCGCGCCGGATGTCGGCGAGCCCCGTGCCCGCCGCCGACGACCACGTCCCCCCGTCCCGGAAGATCGCCGCGACCTCCCCGTGCCGCCCCGCGGCCCACACCCCGTGCGCGGACAGCCACACCACCGGCGCGGCCTCGCGGATCGCGGTGTCGGCCGGGACGGGATCGGCGAGGACGTCGAGGGCGAACGGGTCGACGTCGAGCTCCACGGTGGCGACCACCGGGCCATCCGAACACTCCCCGCCACGGTGGGGCACCCCTCTCCCGGATGCCGGCAGGCCTACCCGGCGTCGTCCGCGGCCACGAGCGCGAGCCCGAGGAGCAGGCGGTCGCGGGCGTCGGCGAGACGGCGGCCGGTGAGGGCCTCGAGCCGGGAGAGCCGGTACATCACCGTGTTGCGATGGCAGTACAGCGCGCCGGCGGCGTGCGAGGGCGACCCGTCGGCGTCGAGCACCGCGCGCAGCGTCGCGAGCAGGGTGCCGCGCTCGGGGGCGGGCAGGTCCAGCAGGTCGCCGAGGGCCGCGCGGCGCAGGCGGGGCACGAGGTCGGCGGCCTCGGCGAGCAGGGCCTCGGGGAGCCGGTCGTCCAGGTCGGCGACCGCGCCGGCTCCCGCCGGGAGTGTCCGCGCGGCCAGGCGCGCCCAGCGGTAGGCGACGTCGAGCTGGCCGAGGCCGGGCACGGGCGGGGACACGCCGACCGGTCCGGTCGCGTGCGGGCGCAGCGCGGCGACGACCTCGCCGACCTGCCCGCCGACCACCACGCCGACGACCTCCGCGGACCGCACGTGCCAGAACGACACCGGAAGCACCTCGGCCGGGCCGTCGTCTCCCCCCGGCGCCACGACGCACACGACGGGCGCCTCGGGGTCGACGTCGAGCTGGCGGGCGGCGTCGTGAGCCCACGCGGCCTCGTGGCCGCGCCCGGCGAGCAGGCCCTCGAGCACCGCCCAGCGCCGGCCGATCTCGAGCCCGCGCCGGCGTGTCTCCTCGCGGCGGTAGGCGTCGACGAGGCGGTCGGAGCTCGCGTCGAGGATCCGCCAGACGTCGTCGGCGACCACCAGCAGCGCGCCGTCGTGCCCGCCGGCGAACCGCTCGCGCGACACCGCACGCATCCGCTCCCACACCAACCGCCCGCACTGGCGGTAGGCACGCAGCACCACCTCGAGCGGCACGCCCTGGCGCGCCCGGCGCCGGCCGGTGTCGACGGTGAGCGCCGCCGCGTCGACGTCGGGCGGCAGGTCACCGGCGAGCTGGGTGAGCAGCCGCTCCAGGCTCGCGCGGCACGTCGTGCGCAGGTCGTCGTGCAGGGGGACGCCCAGCACGCCGTACACGTCCTCGCGCTCGAGGATGCGGGCGGTGAGGCAGTCGGCGAGGTCGTCGACCTCCTCGAGCAGCGCCCGGCACAGCACCGTCAGCGAGTCCCGGGCCGTCCCGGCGGGCGCCACCATCGGCGCAGCATGCCGTGCGCGCAGCCCTGCGGTCCACGTCACATCCTGTGCTCGGCGCCCGGTCGGCGTCCCTCACACCCCCGAGCGGGCCCCGACCCGGGTGAGCTCGAAGCCCTCGTAGCCCTTCGCCGCGACGTCGTCGCAGATCCCACGATAGGTGCCGACACCTCCGAGGTACGGGTAGAGGCTCCGCGGCTTGCCCGGGATGTTCGCCCCGACCCACCAGGAGTTCGCCCGCGGCAGCAGGGTCGCGGCCGCGACCTCGTCGTGGTGGGCGATCCAGGCGTCCTCGGCCTCGACGGTCGCCTCGATGCGCTCGACGTCCTGCTCGCCGAGGTGGCGCAGGCAGTCCGCGACCCAGTCGACGTGCTGCTCGATGGACACGACCATGTTGCTCATCACCGACGGGCTCTGCGGGCCGGTGAGCATGAACAGGTTCGGGAAGTCGTGCGTCGCGATCCCCAGGTAGCTGCGCGGCCCCTGCGCCCACTTGTCGGTCAGGGCGACACCGTCCCGGCCCGTGATGCCCAGCCGGAACAGCGTGCCCGTCATCGCGTCGAACCCGGTCGCGTAGACGATGCTGTCGACCTCGTACTCCCCGTCCGCGGTCCGCACGCCGGTGGGCGTGATGGCCTCGATCGGTGCGCGGCGCACGTCGACCAGCGTCACGTTCTCGCGGTTGAAGGTCTCGTAGTAGCCGTTCTCCAGCGGCGGGCGCTTGGTGAAGAACGGGTGGTCGCTCGGGGCGAGCATCTCGGCGACGCCCGGGTCCTCGACCCGCTCACGGATCTTGCCGCGGAGGAACTCGGCGGCGGTCTCGTTGGCGTCCGCGTCGAGGAGCAGGTCGTTGAACGTCGTCCCCAGGCGGAACCCGCCCTGCGCCCAGGCCGCCTCGAAGATCTCCCGTCGCTCGTCGTCCGGGACGGAGAGCGCGGCGCGGTCCGCGACGTCGTACGGGAAGCCGAAGGCGGTCTCGCGGGTGCGCGCCCAGATCGCCCGGTAGTCGTCCTTGATCCGGCGGTCGAACTCGGGGGTGACCGGGTGGTTGCCGCCGGCGATGTCGTAGTTCGGCGTGCGCTGGAAGACGGTCACGTGCGCGGCCTGCTCGGCCACCTCCGGGATGAGCTGCACCCCCGTCGCGCCGGTGCCGATGACGGCGACCCGCTTGCCGGTGAAGTCGACCCCCTCGTGCGGCCACGTGCCCGTGTGGTGGGAGTCGCCGCGGAAGCTCTCGCGCCCGGGGAAGTCGGGCAGGTTCGTGGTGGACAGGCACCCGACAGCGGTGATCAGGAAGCGCGCCGAGACCCGGCCGCCGTCGTCGGTGTCGACGGTCCAGCGGCCGGCGTCGTCGTCCCACGCGGCGCCGACCACGCGCGTGCCGAACCGGATGTCCCGCCGCAGGTCGAACCGGTCGGCCACGTGCTGGAGGTAGCGGAGGATCTCCGGCTGTCCGGCGAAGCGCTCGCTCCACGTCCACTCCTCGAGCAGGTCCTCGGAGAGCCGGTCGGAGAAGCTGTAGAAGTAGCTCTCGGAGTCGCAGCGCGCGCCCGGGTAGCGGTTCCAGTACCAGGTGCCGCCCACGTCGTCGCCGGCCTCGAACACCTGCGTCGCGAGGCCGAGGCTGTCGCGCAGCCGGTGCAGCATGTAGAGCCCGGAGAACCCGGCGCCGACGACGACCGCGTCCACGGTCTGGTTCGTGCTGGTCATGGCCTTCCTCCTCAGAGTCCGAGAATCCGGCGCAGCCAGGCGGCCCGCGCCGCCCGTGCCTGGCGGGAGAGCGCCGCGTCGGGGACGAGCGTGTCGAAGCCGTGGAAGCCGCCCGGCCAGACGTGCAGCTCGGCCTGGACCCCGGCACGCCACAGCGCGCTCGCGTACGCGACGTCCTCGTCGCGGAACGTCTCGGTCGAGCAGACGTCGACGAACGCCGGGGGCAGCCCGGCGAGATCGGTGGCGCGGGCGGGCGCCGCGTAGGGCGAGACGTGCGCGGTCCCCCGCCGGTCGCCGAGCAGGAGGTCCCAGCCCGTCTGGTTGCTGATCCGGTCCCAGACGCCGAGCCCCTCGAACTGCGCCGTCGACGGGGTCTCGTTCCGGTCGTCCAGCATCGGGTAGATGAGCATCTGGCCGGCCGCGACCGGGCCCCCGCGGTCCCGCGTGGCCAGGGCCAGCCCCGCGGCCAGACCACCGCCGGCGCTCGCCCCGGCGAGCACGAGGCGGCGCTCGTCGAACCCCAGCTCGTCGGCGTGGGCAGCCGTCCAGACCAGCCCGGCGTAGCAGTCCTCGATCGGCGCGGGGTCCGGGTGCTCGGGCGCCAGCCGGTACTCGACGGACACCGCGACGGCGCCGAGCTCGTCGACCCACTCGCAGAGCTGGTCGACCCCGACGAAGCGGTCGCCGAGGATCATGCCCCCGCCGTGGGTGTGGAAGATGCCGGGCGCGTGCGCGACGGGGTCCCGGGGCCGCAGCACCGTCACCACGAGATCCGGCGCCCCGGCCGGGCCGGGGATGGTGCGGTCCTCGTACTCGATGGCCCGTCCGCCGATCACGTCGTCGATCGGCAGGAAGGCCGCCGCGAGGTTCTCGCGGACCCGGTCGAGGTCCTGCGGCCTGATGCTCGAGGGGAGCACCTCGTTGACCGCGGGCAGCGCCGCGGCCAGCTCCGGGTCGAAGGACGGGCGGGTCGGCGCGTGTGTGTCCGTCATCCGGCGGTCGCCTCCGGGCTCGCGACACCACGATCGATGTGGCGTCTGTCACACGGAGTGTGGAACCCCGGCCCGGGGCCGCCTATGTCCTGCCGGGACGAATCCGGTCGCTCAGTTCGCCGTCGGCACGCCCTGCCCGCCCGAGCGAATCTCCGCGCGCAGGCGCTTCGCCGCGTCGGCCAGCGCCCGCATCTTCCCGAACGCCGACTCCCGCGGCAGGTACTTCAACCCGCAGTCGGGGGCGAGGACGAGCTGCTCGGGCGGGAGCCGCTCGAACGCCCGGCGGGCGCGGCCGGCGACGACGCCCGGGCTCTCGACGGCCGGGTCCGACAGGTCGAGCACGCCGAGGATGATCGTCTTGTCGGTGAGGTCGCTGAGCACGCCGAGGTCCAGGCCGGACTGCGCGGTCTCGATCGAGATCTGCGTGACCGGCGAGCCGGCGAGCTCCGGGAGGAACGAGTAGCCCTCGGGACGCTCGTGGATGATCGCCGCGTAGCCGAAGCAGATGTGCACCGCCGTGGTGCCGGTGATCCCCTCGAGCGCCGTGTTGAGCGCCTCGAGCCCGTAGGCGCGCGCGGCGTCGGGCCGTGCCTGCATGTACGGCTCGTCGATCTGGACGACGTCCGCGCCCGCGGCGAACAGGTCGCGCACCTCGGCGTTGACCGCCGCGGCGTACGCCATCGCCGCCGCGCCCGGGTCGCCGTAGTGATCGTCCTGGGCCTGCTGGGACATCGTGAACGGGCCCGGCACGGTCATCTTGATCGTCCGGTCGGTCGCCGAGCGCAGGAAGTGCAGGTCGTCGACCTGGATCGGCGCCGGCCTGCTGATCGGCCCGGTGATGCGTGGGACCGGGTTGGGGTGACCGCTGCGGTCGAGCGCCGTGCCGGGGTTGTCGACGTCGACGCCGGAGAGCGCGGTGGCGAAGTGGTTCGAGTAGCTCTCCCGCCGGGCCTCGCCGTCGGTGAGGACGTCGAGCCCCGCGCGCTCCTGCGCGCGGATCGCCAGCAGCGTCGCGTCGTCCTGGGCCTGCGCGAGGAGCTCCGGCGCCACCCGCCACAGCTCCTTCGCCCGCACCCGGGGCGGGAACCGGTCGGCGAGCCGGGCGCGGTCGATGAGCCAGTCGGGCTGGGCGTAGCTGCCGACGAGCGAGGTCGGCAGGATCGGCGGCGTCATGCGGGCTGCAGCACGAAGTCGTAGGTGGCCTCGCACCACGGGACGTCGCTGTGGCCGCCGTCGGGCGTCGGACCCGGCTCCCGCTCGGTGAAGGTCACGACCAGCTCGCGCTTGACGCCGAACACGACGTCGCTGTCGAGGTACGGGGCGCCCTCGCGGAACAGGTGCGTGATCAGCGGCTCGAAGCCCGGCACGTCGAGCAGGAAGTGCACGTGGGCCGGCCGGAAGTGGCTGATCTCGGTCTGGTCGATGAGGCGCCCGACGGGCCCGTCCATGGGGATCGCGTAGCCGAGCGGCGCGATGGTGCGCACGCAGTAGGCGCCGTCCTGGCGCGTCGTGTACTTGGCCCGCAGGCGCGCCTCGTCGACGTCGAGCTGGGACTCGTAGGCGCCGTCGCTGTCCGCCTGCCAGACATCGAGCACCGCCCCGGGGATCGGCGACCCGTCCAGCGAGCGCACGGTGCCGTGCACGTAGAGCGGTGTGCCGGGCAGCCCCTCGGACATGTCCGCGCCGTACCCGAGCTCCGGCGAGCCCTCGATGTGGAACGGGCCCAGCACCGTCGCGGGCGTCGCCCCCTCGGCGAACCGGTGGTTCTGCTGCACCACCAGCATCGACAGGCCGAGCACGTCGGAGGTCAGGATGAACTCCTCGCGCTTGTCGTCGCTGATCTGCCCGACCTCGGTCAGCCAGCGCACCGCCGCCATCCACTCCGCCTCGGTCAGCCGCGTCTCGCGGGCGAAGGCGTGGAGGTGGCGGACGAGCGCGGTCAGCAGCTCCGCGGTCCGCGGGTCGTGCGCCGTGCCCCACCGTTCCGCGGCGAGGTCGGTGATCGTGTCCTCGGTGACGGTCAGAGGAGTGACCGGGGCGGGTGTGACCGGGTGCGCCATCGCGCCCTCCCTGTGGTGGCTAGAGGCTGTCCGGGGCATAGGGATCAGGGTCGACGGGTCGGTTGTTCAGGTCCACCGACAGGAAGATGTCACCTCCGACGGGGTGGCGCAGCTCCTCGGCGAGCTGGCCGATCAGCCCCGCGGTGCGGGCGAGCAGCGCGAACGCGCGCAGCAGCTCGAGCGGCAGCCCGAGGTCGGCCAGGGCGGCCCCGCACACGCCGGCGCCGTTGAGCGGCAGGGTCTTGCCGAGGATCTCGGGGTGCACACGCCCGATCGCGGCGAAGAGCGCGAGGTGCGGGCCGGTGACCCCTTCCTCGGCGGCGATCGTCATGAGCCGCGGCGTGCGGGGGTCGCCGTCCTTGTGGACGTGGTGGCCCAGGCCGGGGACGAACGTCTTCGCCTCGCGCTGCCTGCGGACGGCCTCGCGCGCCAGCTCGTCCCAGCCGGCGTCGTCGGTGGGCAGCGCCGAGGCGTTGGTCGAGCTCCGCTGCGCCGGGTCGCCGGCTGCTGCGACCAGCACGTCGTGCAGGAACCGCCCGCAGTCCTCGGTGACGCCGAGGAACCGCGACCCGCCGGCGAGCAGGCCCGCGGCGAGCGCGCCCTGCACCGAGTCGGGCGCGGAGAGGTGGGCGAGGCGGCTGATGATCGCGGTCGGCGTGTAGCCGTGGTCGGCCAGCGCCGCCAGCACGGCCTCGAACACCCGGGTCTCCCCCGGCGTCGGGCGGCGCTGCGTGGCGAGCCAGAACGCGAGCTCCCCGAACCCGACCTCGCCCATGACGTCGTTCGCCAGGTCGTGGCCGAGCAGGGTGATCGCGTCCTTGGACGCCGCGCCCAGGGCCGTCGGGTACTCATTCATGGGAGCTCAGCCACTTCCGGATCTCGTCGCCGTGCTCGTCGAGCTCGGGGGGCGGCAGCTCGTAGCTCACCGGGGTGTCGGAGAGGCGGATCGGGTTGCGGGTGGTGGGCACCTCGCGGCCGCCCACGCCCACCGGCACCACCGGGTCGAGACCGAAGCGCTCGGCGATGGCGAAACCACCGGCGATGCTGTTGATCGGGCCCGCCGGAACGCCGGCCGCGACGAGCAGCTCGAACCACTCGTCGGCGCCCTTGGTGGACAGCGCCTCGATCAGGATCGGCTTGAGCTCGTCGCGGTGCTCGGTGCGGTCGGCGTTGCGCAGGAAGCGCGGGTCGTCGGCGAGCTCGGGCATGCCGAGGACGCCGCACAGCTTGCGGAACTGGCCGTCGTTGGCGGCCGCGACGATGAGGTCGTTGTCGGCGGTCGGCAGCGGCTCGTAGGGCACGACACTGGGGTGGGCGTTGCCCATGCGGGTCGGGACGACGCCGCCCGCCGCGTACGCCGAGCTCTGGTTGACCATCCCCGACATCGCCGACGCGAGCAGCGACAGTTCGACGTGCTGGCCGCGGCCGGTGGCGTCGCGGTGGCGCAGGGCGGCGAGGACGCCGATGAGCGCGTCCTTGCCCGCCATCACGTCGAAGATGGAGATCCCGGCGCGGAACGGCGGCCCGTCGGGGGCGCCGGTGAGGCTCATCAGGCCCGACACCGCCTGGACCATGAGGTCGTAGCCGGGGACGTGGCCGCCGCCGGTGGACCCGAAGCCGGAGATCGAGGCGTAGACCAGGCCGGGGTTGTCGGCGGAGACCGACGCGTAGTCGAGCCCGTACTTGCCCATGCCGCCGGGCCGGAGGTTCTCGATGAGGATGTCCGCGCGCCGCGCGAGCTCCTTGGCCACGACGACGTCGGCCTCGTCACGCAGGTCGAGCGAGATGGAGCGCTTCCCGCGATTGATCCCGAGGTAGTAGGTCGACGTCTCGCCGCGCGTCGGCGGCATCCAGGTGCGCGTCTCGTCGCCCTGCGGCGACTCGACCTTGATCACCTCGGCGCCGAGGTCCGCCAGGAGCATCGTGGCGTACGGCCCGGCGAGCACGCGCGAGAAGTCGGCCACCAGGAGTCCCGCGAGCGGCCCCCCGCGCGCCGCCGCGTCGGGGTGGTCCTCCTGCACCATGCCTTCGACCCTCCGTACGCTCTCCGGACAGTTGTCCGGCAAGGAGCCTGCTCGCTGCGGGCGAGATCGTCAAGTCCCCGACCGGCGCCGCGGGCTCGGGCGGGTCCACCCCTCCTGCTCACCTACGAGGCCGGCAGCGTCGCCCGCGGGAGCGCCTCCCGGCGGGCGAAGTCGGAGGAGATGTCTCCGGCGGCCTGCAGCAGCAGGGGCAGGTGGTGCTCGAGGAGGTGGTCCACCGAGGTCTCGGCGGCGTGGCAGTTGACGTTGACGCCGGCGATCACGCGGCCCTCGCCGTCGCGCAGCGGGGCGGCCACCGAGCGGATGCCCGGCGCGAGCTGCTCGTCGGTCAGGGCCCAGCCGCGGGCCCGCACCTCGCGCAGCACGGCGTCGCGCTCGGCGACGTCCGGGCGCCAGCGCGGCGTGAGGCCCGAGCGCGTGGGCTCGGCGAGCACGCGCTCGAGCTCGTCGGACGACAGGGCGGCGAGCTGGACCTTGCCCAGCGAGGTCGGCAGCGCCGGGAACCGCGTCCCGATCTGGACGGTCAGCGCCACGATCTTCGGCACGGCCACCCGTGCCACGTAGACGATGTCCGACCCGTCGAGCTGCGCGATCGAGCAGGACTCGCCGGTGCGCGCGACCAGGCGCTCGAGGTGCGGGCGCGCCACTTCCCACAAGCCCATCGCGTCGACGAAGGCGACCCCGAGGTCGAGCACCCGGGGTGTGAGCGTGAAGCCCCGCTCGCCGGCACGGACGTAGCCGAGCTCGGCGAGCGTGAGCAGGATGCGCCGCGCCGTGGGACGGGCGAGCCCCGTCGCGGCGGCGACCTCGGCCAGGCTCATCACCGGGCGCTCGGCGCCGAACGCGGTGAGCACGTCGAGCCCGCGGGCCAGGGCCTCGATGAAGTCGGGCCCCGCTCCGTCTCGCGGCATGAGCGTCCCTCCTCGAGGCGCGGCTGGCCGGAGCGTAACCGCCTGACCGCTGGGCGGACAGCACGCGTCACCCGCGGTCAGACCGGGCGTGCCTGCGTGGTCCCTGCGTGGTCGTTGACAACTGCGCTCGTCCTCCACGACAGTGACGTTCGTCATCTGACCGCTAGACGGACGACTGTCCGTAGTTGGTTCGCCACTGTTCGGCCACCGAGGAGCGCCTCCATGAGCCAACCCGTCGTCCTGCGCGGGGGCACGGTCATCACCGTCGACAACGGCCACACCGTGCTCGAGGGGCACGACGTCCTCGTCGTCGACGACCGCATCGCCGCGATCGGTGTCGACCTCGAGGTCCCGGCCGGCACCGACGAGATCGACGCCCGCGGCGGCGTCCTCATGCCCGGCATGATCGACACCCACCGACACATGTGGCAGACGGCGATGCGCGGCTACGGCGCCGACTGGACGCTCACGCAGTACTTCGTCTGGAACTACCTCGACCACGGCCGGAAGTTCCGACCCGAGGACATCCACGCCGGCGACCTGCTCGCGGCGCTCGAGGCGATCGAGGCCGGCGTCACCACCTGCGTGGACTGGTCCCACAACCTGCAGACCCCGCAGCACGCCGACGCCGCGATCGACGCCCTCGCCTCCGTGCCCGGCCGCTTCGTGCTCGCCTACGGCAACATCCAGGACGCGCCGGCGAACTGGACGGCGGACCCCGGGTTCCGCGACGTCCTCGAGCGCCGCCGCGGCGACGTCGACGGATTCCAGCTCGCCTTCGACGTCACCGGCGACCCGACCTTCCCGGAGAAGCCCGCGTTCGAGGTCGCCCGCGACCTCGACCTGCCCGTGACCACGCACGCCGGCGTGTGGGGCGCGACCAACGACGACGGCATCCGCCTCATGCACGAGCACGGGTTCATGGGCCCGGAGACGGTCTACGTGCACGCCGCGACGCTGACGGCCGACTCGTACCACCGGGTGGCCGCGACCGGCGGCTCGGTGTCGGTGTCCACCGAGAGCGAGCAGAGCGCCGGCCAGGGCTACCCGCCCTCCTGGGTGCTGCGGACGCACGCCATCCCGATGTCGCTGTCGATGGACACCTCGATGTGGTGGAGCGGCGACCTGTTCTCCGCCATGCGCTCCACGCTGAGCGCCGACCGCTCCCGTGAGCACCTCGAGGCGCACGCCAAGGGCGAGACCGTCACCCACCACGCCCTGCGCGCCGAGCACGTCGTCGACATGGCCACGATGGGTGGCGCCCGCGCGCTGGGTCGCGCGTCGGACCTCGGCAGCGTCGAGGTGGGCAAGAAGGCCGACCTGGTGCTGATCCGCAACGAACACTCGCCGGTCGGGTTCCCGATCCTCAACCCCTACGGCCACGTCGTGTTCCAGGCCCAGCGCGGCGACGTCGAGGCCGTGCTGGTCGACGGCCGCCTCGTCAAGCGCGACCACCGCCTCGTCGGCCTCGACCTCGCGGCCGTCCGCCGGACCGTCGAGCAGACCGTCGAGCACCTGCGCGGCGAGCTCGGCGAGGACGCCTGGCGCCAGGGCATGAACCCCGACATCCCGCAGACCAAGGTCCTCGACAACCCGTACACCTACACCGACTACCGGTCGGCCTCGACGCACGGCGCCTGAATCCCCCGAGGGCCCGCCAGCGGGGTGGTCCTCGCCCTGGTCATCGAGGTGCTCGGCGACCGCGTGTTCCTGGAAGCCGTGCACCGGCGGGCACGGCGCGGTGATCAGTCGGGGTCGACGCCCGCGTACGCGTGCGCGAACCACCGCCGCAGCAGCAGGTCGCGGTGCAGCGACGACACCCAGCCCTTCCGCAGGCCGAGCCCGAACCCGTCGCGCTCGTCGCCCGCGCCCGGCGGGGCTGTCATGATGCGCAGGAACCAGTCGGAGAACGCCTGCGTCCGCCAGATCGCGGGGAGGCGGGTCGCGCTGTAGCTCTCGGCGCGCCGGCCGTCCCGCTCGGGCCCGAAGCGCTCGGTCAGCCCGTGTGCCAGCTCGACGGCGTCGAAGATCGCGAGGTTCATGCCCTTCCCGCCCGCCGGCGTGATCAGGTGCGCCGCGTCGCCGACGAGGAACACCCGGCCGTGCTGCATGGGCGTGGTCACCCGGGTCCGCAGGTCGAGCACGTCGACCTCGGGCAGCTCGACCCCGTCCAGCGCGGCCCCGACCCCGAGACGCCGGCCGACCTCCGCGCGGATGGCGTCGTGCGGCCAGTCCGCGGGCGACTGGTCGCCGGGGACCTCCATGTACAGCCGCGTGACCTCGGGCAGCCGGCGCATGTGGGCGGCGTAGCCCCGGGGGTGGGCGGCGTAGATCGTGTGGTCGACCAGCGGCGGCATCGCGGCACTGATCACGAGGAAGCGCTGCGGGTGGCGACGGTCGTGCTGGGTGAGCTCGCCGGCCAGCGATCGCGCCACCACGCTGCCCGCGCCGTCGCATCCGACGACGATCTCCGCCTCCAGCTCGCGGACGCCGTCGGGACCCGTGGACGTCACCCGCGCCCCGTCGGCGTCCTGCTCGACCCCGGTGACGCGGCGGGAGAACAGCACCTCGCCGCCGTGCTCGAGCAACGACGTCGCGACCCGGGCGACCAGGTCGTGCTGGGGGAACACGTAGTGCGGGCGACCCCCGGTCAGCGCGGCGTAGTCGACGAGGACGGACTCGTCGGCGGTGCGGAACTCGCAGCGGTGGTTCTCGGCGGCGAAGTCGAGGACCGTGCCGCCGAGGCCCTCGGCCGTCAGCAGCTGCACGGTGCGGTACTCGACGATGCCGGCCTTGGGCAGCGTCCCGAGCTCGTCGCGCGGCTGGGACTCGATCACCGTGGTCGCCACGCCCGCTCGCTGGAGCATCCACGCGAGGATCAGCCCCGCCGGCCCGGCGCCCACGACGATCACGTCCGTCCGCACCCCGCCACCCTCGCCCGCAGCGCGGTCGGCCCGCAGCGCGACTCCCGGCGAACGGGAAGGAGATCGCTCGCGGGGGTGGGCGGGGCTCGGCGGGCGGATGTGCGCCGGATTCGGCGGGCGGGCTCGTGCCGGGTTCAGACGGCACGGCGTCGCCAGGGCCCGCCGGGTGGCGGGTGCGCCTCGCGGCGTCGCCAGGAGTCGATGTCGCGGTGCCGGTGACCGGGTCGGTGAGCAACCGACGCCACCACGCCTGCGGGTCGCCGGCCAGGCGCCGGGCCGTCTCGGCGGGGATCGGGCCGTGGCCTTCCAGCTCACCGGGGCGGTCGGAGAACCCGGCGAGCACGTCCCACCCGATGGTCACCCGCACCTCGGTGCGGACCGGCGAGCGCCTCCCGCGCCGCACGCCCCGGACCGGGTCGCGCGCGTCGTCGGAGTCGCCCCGGCCGGTCGCGGTGTCGGCGGCGGCCTGCTCCTCGGCGGCCTGCTCCTCAGCGCGCCGCCCGTCCGCCGGGCGGTCGTCCGCCGGCCGGTCGTCCGCCGGGCGGTCGTCCGCCGGCCGGTCGTCGTCGACGGCCTCACGCGTCGGCTCGTCACCGCGAGCGTCGCCGTCGGTCACGTCGCCGTCGGTCACGTCGCCGTCGGTCACGTCGCCGTCGGTCACGTCGCCCCTGGCCGAGTCGTCGTCCTGGCAGCACGCGCCGTCGCAGTGGTCGCCGTACGCCGTGGCGCCGTCGAGGATGAGGTCGCGGGCGGTGTCGCCGCGCTTCTGTTCCATGTCGCGCTTCGGGCCCTCGGGGTCGTCGCCGGCCTTGCGGGCGACGGCGTCGACGAGGCCGAGGGACGTGGCTCGTCGGCCACCGCCGCCCACCCGCTGTCGAACACATGTTCGATGATATCAGTCACGCCGACACGGCGGGGCTCGGCGCGGCTGCTTTCTGGTGATCAGTGTGCCGGAGCCGCCGGAGCGACGTACGTGACGTCCGCCGACCCCCGCGGAGCGAACCTGCGAGGTCCTCCCGCCGGCGTTAGGGTCCGGACAGCACGTGGTTGCGCCTAGGGTTCCGTCCGCCGCCCGCCTTCCAGCCCACAACCAGGGTCGGCCGGGGTCTGGACCGAGCGGCGCCACGACCGCCCCGACCCACGGTCCGGGCCGGTCGACACCTGACGGGAGAGAAGCCCCGAGGGCTCCTGTTCGACGTGCCCACCTCCGGGTGGGCAGCGACACCTAGGAGCCACCTCGGTGACCCCCGCGATCACAGCCCTCACCCTGCTCGCCGCCGTCCTGCACGCGACGTGGAACGCCGTCGCGCACGGCGTCCCCGACCGTCTCGTGGGGTTCGCCCTCATCGGCACGACCTACGTCGTCCTCGGCGGGGGCGCCGCCCTGGTGCTCGGCCTGCCGCCCGCAGCGGCGTGGCCGGCGATCCTCGCCTCCGCACTGATCCACGTGATCTACATGCTGCTGCTCTGGTGGAGCTACCAGCTCGGCGAGTTCAGCCAGGTCTATCCGGTCGCGCGCGGGACGGCGCCCTGGGTGGTCGCGCTGGTCGAGATGGCCTGCGGCGAGGACCTGCCGACCCTGCAGCTCGTCGGGATCGGCGTGATCTCGCTGGGCCTGATCAGCCTCGCCCTCGACGGCGGGCGGCTCACGCGGGCGTCGCTGCCGGCCCTCGGCGCCGCGTTGGCCACCGGCGTCAGCATCGCCGGCTACACGGTCGTCGACGCCACGGCCGTGAGCACCACCCCGGTGGCGGTCTACGCGGCGTGGATGTTCCTGCTCCAGGGTCCCGTGATGCCGCTCGTCGCCCTCGCGCGACGAGGACGGCGCCTGCGGACGCTCAGCCGCGGCGTCGTCCTCGCCGGCCTCGGCGGCGGCGTGGTCTCCCTCGCCGCGTACGGACTGGTGCTCGTCGCCCAGACCAGCGGGGCCACCGCCGCGATCGCCGCGCTCCGCGAGACGAGCATCGTCATCGGGGCCGTCATCGGCTCGGTCCTCCTCGGCGAGCGCTTCGGCCGCGGCCGCGCCGCCTCGGCGGCGGTGGTCGTGGTGGGGATTCTCCTGGTGGACCTCTGAGGGTAGATTCCGACCGAATGATGGGATTCTTCTCAGAATGTGAGACACCGTGACTGCCTACAGCCAAGGGCACGCCGCGAGCGTGCTGGCGTCGCAGACCTGGCGGACGGTCGACAACTCGGCGGCCCACCTCGCACCGCACCTCACGGCCGGAGCGCGCGTGCTCGACGTCGGCTGCGGTCCGGGGACGATCACCGTGGACCTCGCGCGGCGGGTCGCGCCCGGCCGGGTGACCGGGATCGACCTCGACGAGGCGACGCTCGAGAGGGCACGGGCGAACGCGGACGGCGTCGAGAACGTCCACTTCGCGACCGGGACGGCGGACGACCTCCCGCCCGGACCCTTCGACGTCGTCCACGCCCACCAGGTCCTGCTGCATCTCACCGACCCGGTCGCTGCGCTGCGCGAGATGCTCCGCGTCGTCCGCCCCGGAGGCCTCGTCGCCGCCCGGGAGTGCGACTACGCCGCCATCGCGATGTGGCCGCACGACCCGCGTCTCGACCGCTGGCTGGAGATCTACCGCGCCGTCGCGCACGCCCACGGCACCGAGCCCGACGCGGGCCGCCGCCTCCTGGCCTGGGCCCACGCCGCCGGCGCGACGGACGTGACGCCGAGCGCCTCGATCTGGTCGTTCGCGACCCCGGACGACCGCGCGTGGTGGGGCGGGCAGTGGGCCGAACGCATCGTCGCGTCCACGATCGCCGAGCGCGCCGTCGACGGCGGCGTCGCGACGCGGGACGAGCTCCAGGACGTCGCCGACGCCTGGCGCGCCTGGGCCGCCCACCCCGACGGCTGGTTCAGCATCCCCCACGCCGAGGTGGTGATCAGGGCTACCGACGGAGCGTCGTCGAGGGCGGCTCCCCGAACCGCACCCGATACGCCGCCGCGAACCGTCCGAGGTGCGAGAACCCGTGCCGCAGGGCGATCTCCGTGACTCCGTCGCCGGGTTCCGCCACGAGCAGGTCCTCCCGCACCGCCTCGAGACGCCGGGTCCGGAGATACGCCATCGGCGTGGTGCCGAGCTCCCGGCGGAAGGCCGCGTGCAGGGCCCGCTCGCTCACGCCGGCGCACTCCGCGAGGTCGGCGACGGTGAGCGTCCGGTCGTGGGCGGAGTCGACGAGCTCGAGCACCCGGCGCAGCACCCGGCGCGGCGCCGGCGGCGACCGCCGGAAGATCCGGTCGCGGTGGTTGTGCCGCGTCCCCAGCAGCAGCGCGGTGACGACCGCGTGCTCGACCTCGCCCGCCAGCACCGCCGGCACCTGCCCCGGCGAGTGCGCGAGCAGCGCGCGCAGGCTCGTCACGGCCCCGACCACCGCCCGCCCGGTGCTGTCGACCTCCAGCCCCGGCTCGAACGCCAGCGGCGCATCGGGCACGTCCTCGACCAGCGACCGCAGCCCGCGCTCGAGCCGGTCGCGGTCGACCGCGACCATGAACTGCTCGGTTCCGGAGCGCCAGCGCATGTCGACGCGCTCGGCGTAGTCGAGGACGACGCCGCGGCTCCGGTCGCCGACGGTGCTGGAGCCGCCCGCGGAGAAGGACACCGCCCCGCGCGGGACGAAGCTGATCGTCACCCACGGGATCGGCGGCGTGCAGGTGACCGTGACGGGCGAGCGGTAGCGCGAGCGCAGCACCCCCACCCCGCCGACCCGCCGCCACGACACCGCGGCGTCGAAGTCCTCGGGGTCGTCGTCGACGGTCATGGCGTGGCCGCAGCCGAGGAACTCGATCGTCCGCGAGCGGGCCAGCGCCGGGCGCGAGGTGCGGATGTCGACGGTCTCCGCGGGGTCCGCGGGGTCCGCGGGGTCCGCGGGGTCCGCGGCGCCGAGCTCCGGGCGTGCCAGGTCCTCGGTGAAGGCCAGCGACATCGATGTCCCCCTCGAGGAGAAGGGATCCGCTGCAGGAAGCGGCCGACGGCGGCGGTCAGCGGATCGTGCCGGGCGCGGCGCACTTCCTAGTGTCCGCAGTCACATCCTGACAGGAGGCCCCGTGACCGTCACCGATGTCGATCCCTCCACACCGGCGATCCAGCGGCGCACCGCCGGGAGCGGCGCCGTCGCCTACCGCCGCGCCGGCACGGGCCGCCCGGTGCTGCTCCTGCACTCCGCGGGCGGCGCGAACGAGTGGGGCCCGCTGCAGCTCGGGCTCGCGGGCACCGCCGACCTGATCGCGCCCGACCACCCCGGCTTCGGCCTGTCCGACGACCTGCCCGAGCTGCACACCGTCGACGACCTCGTCTACCACTACCTCGACCTGCTCGACGGCCTCGGCCTGCCGCAGGTGGACGTGGTGGGCCTGTCCTTCGGCGGCTGGGTCGCGGCCGAGCTCGCGATGCACTCCCCCGAGCGCGTGCGGCGCCTCGTCCTCGGTGCCGCGGTCGGCCTGCGCATCCCCGAAGCGCCGATCGCGGACCTGTTCCTCATGAATCCGCCGCAGCTGATGCGCGCGCTCTTCCACGACGAGGCCCTGGTGTCGGCGGCGCTCGCGGCCGTGCCGACGACCGAGCAGATCCTCGCCACCTACCGCGACCTCGGCGCGCTGGCCCGCTTCGGCTGGCACCCGTTCCTCAACGACCCGAAGCTCGAGCGCCGCCTGCACCGCATCACCGCGCCGACCCTCGTGCTCGCCGCGGGCGAGGACCGCCTGGTCCCCCGCGCGCACGCCGAGCGCTACACCGCGCGCATCCCGAACGCCCAGCTGCACGTCATCCCGGACTGCGGCCACGCCCTGCACGGCGAGAAGCCCACCGAGGTCACCGCCGCCGTCGTCGAGCACCTGGGGAGCTGAGACGTGAAGGTCAACTTCTTCCACCTGATGCCCTACCCCTACCTGCCCGACGACTTCGACGACGTCGAGAAGTACCCCTCGCCGTCGCTGACGTTCTCCAACGCCCACTTCGATCCGGCGATCGGCGTCGACCTCTACCACCGCTACCTCGACGAGCTCGAGTACGCCGAGACCGTCGGCTTCGACGGCATCGTCGTGAACGAGCACCACCAGTCGGCCTACGGGACGATGCCCTCGCCCAACATCATGGCCGCGGCGCTGGCCCGCCGGACGAGCCGGGCGACGATCATGGTGCTGGGCAACGCGATCCCCCTGCGCGGCAACCCGCTGCGGGTGGCCGAGGAGATCGCGATGCTCGACCACCTCACGAAGGGCCGGCTCCTGTCGGGCTTCGTGCGCGGGATCGGCTGGGAGCACTTCGGGCACAGCATCAACCCCGCCGACTCGCGGACCCGCTTCAACGAGGCGCACGACCTGATCAAGAAGGCATGGACCGAGCCCGGGCCGTTCAGCTGGTACGGCGAGCACTACGAGTACCGCTACGTCAACATCTGGCCCCGCCCGCTGCAGCAGCCGCACCCGCCGATCGCGGTGCCCGGCGCCGGGAGCCCGGAGACGATGCGCTGGGTGGCCGAGAACCACTACACCTACGTCTCCGTCTACGCCCCGACCCGCGTCGTGAAGGGATGGTTCGACGGCTACCGCAGCGCGGCCGCCGACCTGGGCTACGTCCCGGAGCCCGAGAAGATCGGGATGGCTCTGCCGGTCTTCGTCGGCGAGGACGACGCGTCGGCGCACCGCGAGGCGCGCCCGTACGTCGAGTGGCTCTTCCACCGCGGCCTGCGCCAGGGCCTCGAGATCGTCTTCCCGCCCGGGTACATGAGCCCTGCGGCCATGAAGGGCCTGCTCAGGGCGAACATGAAGGCCTTCCCCGAGCTGTCCTACGAGGAGCTGCTCGAGCTCGGCTACGTCGTCGTCGGCGGCCCCGAGCAGGTCCGCCACCGCCTCGGCGAGCTGCGCGACGAGCTCGGGCTCGGCCAGCTCATGGCCATGCTGACCATCGGCGCGATGCCCGCGGAGATGGTCCGGCGCAACACCGAGATCTTCGCGAGCGAGGTCATCCCGGAGCTGAGGAAGACACCGCCGGCGGCGTCCTGACCCGTTACACGCGGCAACAACGGCGCAGTCCGGAGGCAATCACCCCGCAACGGTTCCCGCCCATCGTGAGGAGGAAGCCGAGCGACGGGGAGCGATCATGGAGTTGTCGGGCGGGCACTGGCCGGTCGTCGTCGTGGGCGGCGGGCAGGCGGGGCTGTCGATGAGCCGGTGCCTGGGGCGGCGCGGGATCGACCACCTCGTCCTCGAGCGTGCCGAGGTCGCGCACTCCTGGAAGACCTACCGGTGGGACACGTTCTGCCTGGTCACGCCGAACTGGCAGTGCCAGCTGCCGGACTTCCCGTACGCCGGCGACGACCCGCACGGGTTCATGGTGCGCGACGAGATCGTCGAGTACCTCGAGGCCTACCGGGCGTTCGTCGACCCGCCGATCGTCGAGGGCGTCGAGGTCACCCGGGTCTCGCGGGACGACCGCGGGACCTACCGGCTGGCGACGAGCCGGGGCGACATCTCCGCCGACCAGGTCGTGGTCGCCACCGGCGGGTACCACACGCCGATCACCCCGCCCCTGTCCCAGCCGCTGCCCGACGAGATCACGCAGGTCCAGTCGCAGGACTACCGCTGCGGTGCGCAGCTACCGCCCGGCGAGGTCCTGGTGGTGGGCAGCGGCCAGTCCGGCGCACAGATCGCCGAGGACCTGCACCTGGACGGCCGGAAGGTCCACCTCGTGGTCGGCGACGCCCCGCGCGTGGCCCGCTTCTACCGCGGCCGTGACGTCACCGACTGGCTCGCCGAGATGGGCTACTACGACATGCCCGTCACCGAGCACCCGAACCGCGAGGGCGTGCGCGCGCAGGCCAACCACTACGTCACCGGGCGCGACGGCGGCCGCGACATCGACCTGCGCGCCCACGCGAAGGCCGGCATGTCGCTCTACGGCCTGCTCACCGACCACCGCGACGGCGTGCTGCACTTCAAGCCCGACCTCACCGAGCGGCTCGACCACGCCGACGAGGTGTCCGAGTCGATCAAGGACACGATCGACGGCTACATCGCGAAGCAGAAGATCGACGCCCCCGTCGAGGAGCGTTACACGCCGGTGTGGCAGCCCGACGGCGAGACCCTCGAGCTCCGCCTCGCCGACACCGGCATCACCTCGGTGGTGTGGTGCATCGGCTTCCGGCAGGACTTCCGGTGGGTCGACGTCCCGGTGTTCACCGGCCGCGGCGCCCCCGCCCACACGCGCGGGGTGACCAGCGCGCCGGGGCTCTACTTCCTCGGTCTGCCCTGGCTCTGGACGTGGGGGTCGGGGCGCTTCTCCGGCGTGGGGCGCGACGCCGAGTACCTCGCCGAGCGCATCCGCTCCCAGCGCGGTCTCACCGGGACGGGCCCGCGCGGGGACGTCTGCAACGTCCTCGCGCTGGGCTCCTGACCCGGGCGACTACGACGCCGGGTGCCCCGGCGTGCTCGGCGCGACCTGCGGCGTCGCCGGGGCGCCGGAACCCGTCGGGTTCACCGCGCCCCAGTTCCGCGGCAAACCCTTCGCCTGACGGCGCTCCTGGGCCTCGCGCATCTTCTTGGCCGGCAGCGACAGTCGCCAGATCGACCGCGTGGCCTGCCAGAACTGCCGCGGGAACGAGCCCGTCGTGTAGGGCAGGTCGTACTTCTCGCACAGCGCGAGGACCCGCTCCTGGATCTCCGGGTACCGGTTGCACGGCAGGTCCGGGTACAGGTGGTGCTCGATCTGGTAGCCGAGGCTCCCGGACATGATGTGCATGAGCCGGTTGCCGGTGAAGTTCGCCGACCCCAGCAGCTGGCGCAGGTACCACTCGCCCTGCGTCTCGTTCTCCAGCTCCTCCTCGGTGAACACCTCGGCGCCGTCCGGGAAGTGCCCGCAGAAGATGATCGCGTAGGACCAGATGTTGCGGATGAGGTTGGCCGTGAGGTTGGCGGTCGCCGTCGTCCGGAAGTTCCTGCCCGCGAGCGCCGGGAACAGGACGTAGTCCTTGCCGATCTGGCGGGCCTGCTTGCGCACGACGCCCTCGAGCTTGCGGCGGAACTCCTCGGGGTCCTCGATCTGCAGCTTCACGAGGCCGTCGATGTCGAGGTCGTGCAGGGACACGCCGTACTCGAACGCCAGCATGAGCAGCGTGTTCACCACGGGCTGGGTGAGGTAGTACGGGTGCCACGGCTGGTCGGAGCGGACGCGGAGGATCTCGTACCCGACGTCCTTGTCCTTGCCGATCACGTTCGTGTACGTGTGGTGCAGGTAGTTGTGGGAGTGCTTCCACTGATCGGCCGGGCAGACGTTGTCCCACTCCCAGGTCGCGGAGTGGATCTCCGGGTCGTTCATCCAGTCGAACTGGCCGTGCATGACGTTGTGGCCGATCTCCATGTTCTCGAGGATCTTGGCCACGGACAGCGTCAGCGCGCCGGCCCACCACAGCTCGCGGCGGTGGCTGCCGAACAGCATCGCGCGCCCCGCGACGTTCAGCCGGCGCTGGATGGTGATCAACCGGCGGATATAGGCGGCGTCGGAGTCGCCGCGCTTCTCCTCGAAGTCGGCGCGGATCTGGTCGAACTCGCGGCCGATGGCTTCCACGTCCGCCTCGGTGAGGTGGGCGAACTCCTTGACGTCGGCGATGGCCACGGCGGTCTTCCTCCCGAGGGGGGTTGTCCTACACGTCGAGCACGACGTCGCCCGCGGCGGCGCCGATACAGGTCTGGATCTTCACCGCGTCCCAGTCGGCGCCACCGGTGCCGTCGGCACGGTGCTCGGTGCCGTCGCGCAGGTCGCGCACGACGCCCTGGCGCAGCGGGACGACGCAGGTGTGGCAGATGCCCATCCGGCAGCCGAACGGGAGCTGGAGGCCGGCCTGCTCGCCCGCCTCCAGCAGCGTCGTGGCGCCGTCGATCACCACCTCCTTGTCGGACTGCCTGAAGGTGACGGTGCCGCCCTCGGCCTCGCCGCCGGCCAGGTCGACCGAGAAGCGCTCGAGGTGCAGCTGCTCGGAGAGCCCGGCGTCGGCCCACACGCGCTCGGCGTCGTCGAGCAGGGCGTTCGGCCCGCACACCCACGCCTGGCGCTCGCGCCAGTCGGGGCAGAGCTCGGTGAGGTTGTCGAGGTCGAGGTGACCGTCGGCGCGGGTGTACTGCTTGTGCAGCCGCAGGTTGTCGTGCTGCGCGGCGAGGCGGTCGAGCTCCTCGCCGAAGATCAGGCTCTGCTCGTCGGGCGCCGAGTGCGCGACGAGGACGTCGGGCATGGTGCCGCGCCGGTCGAGCGTGCGGAGCATCGCGATGATCGGCGTGATGCCGCTGCCGCCGGTGAGGAACAGGACCTTCTTCGGCGGCGGGTCGGGCAGCACGAACTCGCCGCGGGGCGGGGCCAGGCGGACGATCGTGCCGGGCTCGAGCCCGTCGACCAGGTGCTTCGACAGGAAGCCCTCGGGCATGGCCTTGACGGTGACCGAGAGGTGACCCTGGTCGCGGCGCGGCGGGGAGGTCAGGGAGTAGGAACGCCAGTGGAAGCGCCCGTCGACCTGCACCGCGATGCCCACGTACTGGCCGGCCTGGTGGTCGAACGACCAGCCCCAGCCGGGCTTGATGACGAGGGTGACCGCGTCGTCGGTCTCGGGCGCGACCTTCACGACCTTGCCGCGCAGTTCCCGCGCCGACCACAGTGGGTTGATCAAGGAGAGGTAGTCGTCGGGGAGCAGCGGGGTGGTGAACCGCCCCGTCAGCGTGCGCAGGCGGCGGATGCCGCGCGGCAGTCGTCCGGTGCTGTCGCCGTCGCTCACGTCGCTCACCTCCACCACACTACACGGAACCATCGGTACCAGGAACTGACGGTAACGGCTACCGTGCCGCGGGGACGTGATACCCGTGAGCCGCGCCACGAAACAACCCCGCGGCTGCGGCAGACTCGAGCGGGTGAGCGAGACGGCGGTTCCCGACACCGACCTGGCCCGGGCGCGCGACGGGGACGACGCCGCCTTCGGTCGCCTGGTCGCCCCGCTGCGCCGCGAGCTGCACGCGCACTGCTACCGCATGCTCGGCTCGTCGCACGACGCCGACGACGCGCTGCAGGACACGCTGGTGCGCGCGTGGCGCAAGCTCGGGAGCTTCGAGGGCCGCAGCTCGCTGCGCACCTGGCTCCACACCGTCGCCACCCGCGTGTGCCTCGACCTCGTCGACGCGCGCGGCCGGCGGGCCCTCCCGATGGACCTCGCGGCGGCGAGCGAGCGCATCGTCACCGAGGACGTGCCGCTCACCGAGGTCGCGTGGCTCGGCCCCTACCCCGACGAGCCGGGCGCACGGGCCGAGGAGCGCGAGGCCGTCGAGCTCGCGTTCGTCGCCGCGCTCCAGCACCTGCCGGGCAACCAGCGCGCGGCGCTCGTGCTGTTCGAGGTGCTCGGCTTCTCGGCCGCCGAGATCGCGGCCATGATGGACACCTCCACCGCGTCGGTGAACTCGGCGCTGCAGCGGGCCCGCAAGCTGGTCGGCGAGAAGGTGCCGGACATCGGCCAGCAGCGCACCCTGCGCGAGCTCGACGACGCCCGCCTGCGCGCGATCGTCACCGGCTACTCCACGGCGCTCGAGCAGGGCGACGCCGACGCGCTGGTCGCACTGCTCACCGAGGACGTCACCTGGTCCATGCCGCCGCTGGGGCGCTGGTACGCGGGCGTCGAGGACGTCGAGGCGTTCGTGCGCGCGGTCCCGGCCGGCGGCAACTGCGGCTCGTGGCGCCACGTCGAGGTCGTCGCCAACGGGCAGGTCGCGGTGGCGTCGTACCTGCGCCCGCCCGAGGAGCCCGCCGACGCCCCGCACCGGCCGTGGTCGATCGACGTGCTGACGCTGCGTGGCGACCGCATCGCCGCGGTCACCTCGTTCATCGGTGCGGAGCACCACGCGGCCTTCGGGCTTCCCGAGCTCCTGCCCTGACCGGCGCACCGGCCACGGCCGGACGACGCCTTGGTCCGTGGTGGGCGCGGGTGTGACGCTGGGCACACCTGCCGCCGACACCCGGGGGAGCGTCCGATGAGCCCGTCGACCACCGACCCGACCTTCTACCGATCCCCCGCCGCGGCCGCCGCCGCGCCGCCGGAGCAGCTCGCGTACGTCGCGGCCTTCGACCGGTCCGGGGAGCTCCCCGACGCGATGGCGGTCGTCGACGTCGACTCGCGCTCCGAGCACTACGGCCGTGTCGTCGGGTGGACCGACCTGCCCGCCGGGGCCGAGCTGCACCACTTCGGCTGGAACGCCTGCAGCAGCGCCCTGCAGCACGAGGGTCACGACATGGACGGGCTCTCGCGCCGCTACCTGCTGGTGCCGGGGCTGCGGTCGTCGGACGTGCACGTCCTCGACACCGGGCCCGACCCTCGGGCACCACAGATCGTGCGGACGATCGACGCCACCGAGCTGTCGGCGAAGGCCGGCTACTCCCGCCCGCACACGCTGCACTGCGGACCCGACGGCATCTTCCTGACCTGCGTCGGCGGCCCGCTGGACGACCCCGACGGCCCCGGCGGGATCGCACTGCTCGACCACACGACCTTCGACGTCGTCGGCCCCTGGGAGACCGACCGCGGGCCCCAGCGGCTGCACTACGACGCCTGGTGGCACCTCAACCAGAACGTGCTCGTCTCCAGCGAGTGGGGTACGCCGTCGATGATCGAGGACGGGCTCGTCCCCGAGCACCTCCTCGGCGGGGACTACGGCCACCACCTGCACTTCTGGGACCTCGCGAAGGGCGTGCACCGGCAGAGGGTCGACCTCGGCAGGGAGCACCAGATGGTGCTCGAGATCCGTCCCTCCCACGACCCGGAGGCCACCTGGGGCTACGTCGGGGTCGTCATCTCGACCGCCGACCTGTCCGCGTCGGTGTGGCGGTGGCACCGCGCCGACCCGGGCGGGCCGTGGGAGGTCGACGAGGTCATCACCATCCCGGCCGAGCCCGCCGACCCGTCGCTGCTCCCGCCCGCGTTGAAGCCGTTCGGCGCGGTCCCGCCGCTGGTCACGGACATCGACCTGTCCGTCGACGACCACTTCCTCTACGTCTCCTGCTGGGGCACCGGCGAGCTCAAGCAGTACGACGTCAGCGACCCGGCGCGCCCGCGCGAGGTCGGCTCGGTGCGCCTCGGCGGCATCGTCGCCCGCCGGCCGCACCCCGGGCGGCCCGACGAGCCGCTGTCCGGGGGCCCGCAGATGGTCGAGGTGAGCCGCGACGGACGCCGCGTCTACGTGACGAACTCGCTGTACGGGTCCTGGGACGACCAGTTCTACCCCGACGGCGTCGGCGCCTGGATGGCGAAGCTGGACGTGTGGCCCGACGGCGGGTTCACCCCTGATCCGCGGTTCTTCCCGCACGGCGAGGAGTTCCGGGGCCGGCGCGTGCACCAGGTGCGCCTCCAGGGCGGGGACGCGTCGTCGGACTCGTACTGCTACCGGTCCTGACCTACCGGTCGCCCACGCCGCCCCTGGTCCGGGTCACCCATGACCCCGACGATCGGGCGCGGTTCAGCGCAAGCCGGCCGTGACCCCGCCGTCGATGGAGATGTTCTGGCCGGGGAGGAACGGCGCGAACCCCACGCCCGCGGCGGTGCCGTCCTGCACGTCGCAGCCGGCGACGCGCGCGCCGGGTGGAGGCGTCGGAGCAGGGGCGCGGGCGGCGTCGGCCGGACGTGCGCTCATGCGTCCCAGAGTGTGCATACCTTGACGAGCCATCGATCCGATCTCGCCGCCGCGGTCGGTCCGCGACAGTGGTTGACATCACCCGTAACTGTATCCACTCTGAGGGGGTGATCGAGCTGGTCGACATCGCCTACGTCCGCTCCGGTGCGGCCGATCTGGCCGGCGCCGTGCGGTTCGCGACCGACGTGGTCGGGCTGGAGCACGTCGACGGCGGTGAGCCGGGGGTCGCTCACCTGCGGGCCGACGGCCGCCACCACTGCCTGGCGTTCGTCGAGGGGGTGGGCGGAGTCATCGCCTCGGCCTTCGCGGTGGCCGATCCCGGCTCGCTCGCCCTGGCGGAGACCGAGCTCGAGACGCGCGGTTTCACCGTCCGCCGGGGCGACGCCGACGAGGCCCGCTCGCGGCGGGTGAGCGAGTTCGTCGCGTTCGACGACCCCTTCGGCAACCGGATCGAGCTGGTCGTCGGCCAGCAGACGCTGGCGCGCCCGGTGCGGTTCGGGCGGGCCTCGGGCATCACCGAGTTCGGCCACCTCTGCCTCGACGCCCCCGACGTCGTCGAGGCCCACCGGTTCTGGTCGACCACGTTCAACGCCCGCGCCTCGGACTGGATCGGCGACGCGGCGTGCCTCATGCGCATCGACGAGGTCCACCACAAGCTCGCGGTGTTCAAGGGCGACCGGCCGGGCCTGTGCCACGTCAACTTCCAGGTGGCCGAGCTCGACGACGTCTTCCGCAACTGGCATCACCTGCAGGACCACGACGTCGTCATCGAGATGGGCCCGGGTCGCCACCCGCAGTCGGGCGCGGTCTTCCTGTACTTCCTCGGGCCCGAGGGCCTGACCTACGAGTACTCGTACGGCGTCCGCCGCATCACCGACGAGGCGGCCTGGCGGCCCCGGTTCTTCGACCCGGCCGAGCCCGGCTCGATCGACATGTGGCTCGGACCCACCCGCAAGCCGCTGACACAACCTCAGGGCCCGCAACCTCACCTGGTCCCGGAAGGGATCCGTCCATGATCTTCGTGACGCACGCGCTACCCGTGAACGAGCCCGGCGAGCCGCTGATCACCCGCGACGCCCTGTGGGACGGGCTGGTCCGCAAGGCGGAGAACGCGCTGCCGTTCGTTCCCGCGATCACCGACTGCACGGTCACCGCCCGTTACAGCGACGCCGTCTTCGACCGCGACATCGTGCTCCAGGCCGAGGCGTTCTCCGAACGGATCACGCTCGAGCACCCGCACCGGGTGGTGTTCACCCGCCTCGCCGGTCCGGTGCTCGGGACGATCGCCAACGAGATCGAGGGCGACACCCCCGACCAGCTCACGCTGCGGTTCAGCTTCGCGCTGGTCGTGGCGGGCGAAGCGGGCGGCTCGGCGGGCGAGCAGGCCCATGCCGACCAGATGACCGGCATGTACCGCGCCGCCGTCGCGGCCACGCTCGACGCCGTTCGCAAGATCGCGGCCGGCGCATCCGTCTGATCCCCCGAGGAGCAGCCATGTCCGACTGGGTCACCGACTACTACGCCGACGTCGACGCGCTGCGTCTCGAGCCGTTCGTCGCGCGCCACGCCGACGACGCCGTGGTGATCTTCGGCAACCAGCCCCCGACGGTCGGCGTCGCCGCCATCCACGACGCCTTCGAGGGCTTCTGGGCGATGATCGGCGGGATGCGCCACGAGGTGCACAACCGCTGGGACGAGAACGACGGCGCGACCGCGGTCCTCGAGGTCACCACGCACTACACGACCAAGGGCGGCGCCCACGTCCCGTTGCCCTGCGTGTCGATCCTCGACCGGAACGCCGAGGGCAAGGTGACCTCGTTGCGCATCCACATCGACCTGGCGCCCCTCTTCGCGGCGATGGCGCAGGAGGCCCAACCCGTGTCGTGACGGACACCGACCTCCCTTCTCAGGTCGCGCTCGCGGCGCGGGTCCTGGGCCGCCACGGCCTGGTCACCGCGTTCGGGCACGTCTCCGCGCGGACCGGCGACCGGGTGCTCGTCACCCCGCCGACGGCGCCGGGCCTCGTCGCCGCCGACGACCTCGTGACCGTGGACGTCGCCGCCGACGAGCTGCCCGCCGGCGCCGCCCCGGAGACCTGGGCGCATCTCGCCGTGTACCGCGCCCGCCCCGACGTCGCCGCGGTCGCGCGGGCCCAGCCCGAGTCGGCGTTCGCCGCGGCGGCCGTCACCCGGGAGCTGGCGCCGCTGCACGGCCAGGCCGCCTGGCTGGGGCGCCGGGTGCCCGTGCACGAGCACGCCCGGTTGCTGCGCGACCCCGAGCGCGCCGCGGCCGCCGCGCGCACCCTCGCCGACGCCGACGCCGTGCTGCTGCGCGGGAACGGGGCGCTGACGGTCGGGGACACGCCCGGGATCGCGGTGGCCCGCATGTGGCTGCTCGACGCGGCGTGCCGGGTGCACCTGGCCGCGGCGGGTCACCGGTCCCGGGCGCTCGACGACGAGGACGTCGACGCCTGGCGCGCCGCCGGCCCGCCGCTGCTCGAGCGCCTCTGGCGGCACCTCGCCGGTGTGCCGTGACCCGGTTCGTTCCGCCGTCCGCCCCAGCCTCTGCATACACTCGTCCGGTGTCGATCGGCGAGCTCATCGGTGGGCGGGACGGGCTGCGCATCCCCGACCCGCGCCAGACGAGCGTCAGCGTCCACACCTACCTGCGCGACCTGATCATCAGCGGCGACCTGCCGCCCGGCACCCAGCTCAAGCAGGCCGAGCTCGCGCGTGTCCTCGCGGTGTCGCGGACACCGCTGCGCGAGGCCTTCCGGATGCTGCAGGAGGAGGGGCTCATCTCCGCCGAGCCCAACCAGCGCAGCCGGGTCGTGGGACTGGACGCCGAGGAGCTCGACTCGCTCTACGCCGCCCGCGTCACGCTCGAGTCCCTCGGGGCTCGGCTGACCGCCGGGAAGTTGACCCGCGAGGAGCTGCGCAGCGCGACCGCGGCGTTCCGCGAGATGGAGCGCACCTACAAGGCCGGCGACATGGCCAGCTGGACCGTGGCCCACCGCAACTTCCACCGCCTGCTCGTCGGGCGCTGCGGCGCCACCGTGCTGCGCACCATCAACTCCTACGCCGAGCAGAGCGAGCGCTACGTGCGCATGGACCAGAACCAGCACGGCAACGACTTCTCGTCACGCCAGGCGGAACACCAGGCCATCCTCGACGCGGTGCGCGCGGGGGACGGGGTTGCCGCCGTCGCGGCGATGGCGAACCACCTCGCGGGCACGGCCCGGCGCGTGGTGAACGGCTTGACGAAGGCGGCACCGGGCCACGGGACCCCGTGCGTGGACGCGGCGCTTGCCCTCGTGCTCAGGGGGGTCAGTGATCCCCCCGAGCCGCACCTTGGAGCGGTCAGTGGTCCCCCCGCGACGGCGCCGGTCGGCAACGCGACGGAGGAGCGCTGACGAGCCGGACCTTGGAGCGGTCAGTGGTCCCCCCGCGACGGCGCCGGTCGGCAACGCGACGGAGGAGCGCTGACGAGCCGGACCTTGGAGCGGTCAGTGGTCCAGAGAAGGCGGGTCGATCGGGCCCCACTGGTTGACCGTCGCCAGGTCGACCTCCCACGTCCGCGGGTACATGGGGAACTCCTCGTGCCAGGGACGCGGCTCCCAGTAGCCCTTCGCCTCGTCGTGCACCACGTCGATCTGGGTGAACAGCTCGACGACGTTGCCGTCGGGGTCGCGGTGGTAGGTGAACAGGTTGTGGCCCGGCCCGTGCCGCCCGGGACCCCAGTGCAGCCGGTGGTTGTTCTGGGCCAGGTGGTCGAGCATCGAGATCAGGTGGTTCGGGTCGCGCATCTCGTAGGCGACGTGGTGCATGCCCGCGTACTTCTGGCTGGCCATGAAGTTGGCCGCGTGGTGGTCGGCGTTGCAGCGCATGAACACGAAGAAGTCGCCGACGGTGTCCGACCACCGGAAACCGAGAAGGTCCTGGTAGAAGGCCTGCATCGGGGCCAGCTCGGGGGTGTAGGCCGCGACGTGGCCGAGCTTGGTCGGGCGCAGCGGGGTGAAGCCTTCGACGCCGCTGGGGTCCTGCGCGGTGGTCAGGTGCAGGGCGACGCCGGTGAGCGGCTCGTCGAGGACGAGCACGTCGGGCGTGCCCGGCCCGATGTCGCTGCGGCGCTCGGTGACGTACCCGGCGTCCTTGAGCCGGGTCTCTGCGCTGTCGAGGTCCTCCCAGAGCTCGTACCCGACGACCTGACGGGCGCGCGCCGCGCCCCTCGTGACGACCACGCAGTGGTGGTCGACGCCCGTGGTGAGGAACGCGCCGTTCTCGTCGCCCTCGACGAGCACGAAGTCCAGGACCTTCGTGTAGTACTCGACGAGCCGCTCGACGTCGGGGGTCTCGAAGCCGACGTAGCCGAGCTTCGAGACGTTCACCGTGCCCATGACCGGTCCTCTCGTGTCGTGACGGTGTTGCGCAGCGCGCCGACGCCGTCGATCTCGGCGACGGTCTCGTCGCCCGGGGCCAGGAAGTCGCCGCGCGGGAAGCCGACGCCGGCGGGCGTCCCGGTGGCGATGACGTCGCCCGGCTCGAGGGTCACCGCGCGGCTCGCGGCGGCGATCAGCCGGTCGGTCGGAGTGACCATGTCGGTGGTGCTCGAGTCCTGCTTCACCACGCCGTTGACCGACAGGCGCAGGGCGAGGTCCTGCGGGTCGCCGATCATCCACGACGGCACGATCCCCGGCCCCAGCGGACAGAAGGTGTCGCCGGCCTTGGCCAGGATCCAGTCGTGCCCGAACGGTGGTGCCACCGCGTCGGCGCGTTCGAGCAGGTCCCGCGAGGTGATGTCGTTGACGACGGTCCAGCCGGCGACGACGTCGAGGGCGCCCTCGACGGGGACGTCGACGCAGCGGCGACCGATGACGGCGGCGAGCTCCACCTCCCAGTCGATCTTCCGCCCGGCGCGGTCGGGCAGCACGATCGCCTCGTCCGGCCCGACGACCGAGGTGGTCGGCGGCTTGAAGAAGAAGTACGGCTCCACCTCGCCCACGGGGCGCTCGACGCCCATCTCGGCGAGGTGGGCGTAGTAGTTGGCGCCCGCGCACAGCACCTTGCGCGGGTAGAGCAGGGGGGCGGCCAGGACCGCGCCGGGCACGGGGTCGAGGCTCTCGGCGTCGAGACCGCGCAGCGTCGGCGCGAGCACGTCCCACTCCCCCAGCACCTCGAGCATCGTGCGCCCGGCGAGCTCGTCGGGCGCCCGGCGGATCACGCCGCCGGCGCGGACACCGACCTCGGCCTTCGACACGTCGCCCTGGTGGTGGGTGACGAGCATCCACGGCGGCTCGCGCACGCGTCCTCCCCTGCTGGCCAGCCGGATGTCAGCCGTGGTCGGCGGCCGCGGTCGTCAGCACGATCCGGCCCATGTTGTCGTCGGCCTCGAGGAAGCGGTGCGCGAGCGCCGCCGCCTCCAGCGGGAACGAGCGGTCGACCACCGGGCGGAAGCCTCGCCCGACCTCGGCCCACAGCTCCCGCGCGCTCGCGTCGTTGCCGGTGCGCACGCCGAGGATCCGCTGGTTGAGCGTGTAGAGCCGGGCGAGGTTCAGCGGCACGGCGCCCCCGAGGAAGGCCCCGGACGAGACCACAGCGCCCCGCGGGGCCAGGACGTCGGTGGCGCGGGCGAAGATCTCCGGCTCGCCGAGGTCGTCGACGGCGACGGCGACACCGGCGCCACCGGTCAGCGCGCGGACCTCGTCGACGAAGGACTCCGAGGTGGGGTCGAGCGCCGCCTCGAGGCCCAGCCCGAGCAGCCGCTCTCGCTTCCAGCCCGCGCGCGAGGTGCCGACGACCCGGGCGCCGAGGTGGCGGGCGAGCTCGGCGGTGGTCGACCCGAGCGCGGACGCCGCGCCCAGCACCAGGACCCAGTCACCCTCGCGCAGGCCGGCGCGGCGCAGCTGGTTCATCGCGACCGGACCGGCGAGCGCGACGCCCGCGGCGGTCGCCGGGTCGAGGTCGCCGGGGATGGTCCAGATCGCGGCCGCCGGGACCGCGGTGTACTCGGCGTAGGCGCCGTGGCCGTGCACCCCGGCGATGTGCAGGCGGGGGCAGGCCTCCTTGTCGCCCTCGGCACAGGCCGCACACGCGCCACAGCCGAGGACCGGCCAGACGGCGACGTGCTGGCCGACGGCGACGCCACTCACGTCGGCGCCGACGGCGACGACGGTGCCGGCGTGCTCCACCCCGAGGATGTGCGGCAGCTCGGGCTTCACGGGATGGCGCCCGGCGCGCAGGGACACGTCGAGGAAGCGTCCGACGCACACGGCCGCGACACGCACCAGGACCTCGCCGGGCCCCGGCTCCGGGGTGGGCACCGTGTCGAGCGCCAGCACGTCGGGCGGTCCGAAGCGGTCGAACACGACCGCCGACATCGTCGCGGGAACGGCGCTCGGGACGCCGGGCCAGACGGCGGGGACGGGACTCGCGGAGAGGGTCGGCATCGACGGCTCCTTGTCACGCGGCACGGAGCGCAGCGGAGCTGCCGCGGCGAGGGCCAAGCACTGCGCGGAGCCATAGTGCACACACTTTGTGGCGGGCGCAATGCGACGGACGTGAACGGCGCGGTGCCGTGGTACGGCCCGATCACCCCGGAACGGGCCTTCCCCACTGCTCGCGCATCCAGTCGGCGCTCTCCCGGCCCGCGCGGAACGGACGCCGTTCGTCCCCGCGTGGACGCCGGTGTCCCCGGCCGAGAACCAGTCGACGATGGGCCCCACCGAGTCGTCGGGGCGGGCGATGAACCCGTCGAGCGACATCGTCGCGATCAGCACGACGGCCATGACGACGTCCGTGTTCGTTGTCGGAACACGAAGGTATCGCTCGAGGACTCTTTATTCAACCAAGAAGTTGGGCAACCGGAGTTCCCGGTCACACGTCCTCGTTTGGTAGACCGGGACGCGGCACGGTGACGTGCCGAAGCTCGAGGGATGAGTGGGCGAGGGGTAGTGCCAGTGGAGTTCCGCCAGTCGAACAAGCTCCGCGACGTCTGTTACGAGATCCGCGGCCCCGTGGTGGAGCAGGCGAACCTGCTGGAGGAGGCGGGCCACAGCGTCCTGCGCCTCAACACGGGCAACCCGGCGCTCTTCGACTTCGAGGCGCCCGAGGAGATCGTCCAGGACATGATCCGGATGCTCCCTCACGCACACGGCTACACCGACTCGCGCGGTGTGCTGCCCGCGCGACGTGCGGTCGCCCAGCGCTACCAGGCGCGCGGGCTCGAGGTGGACGTCGACGACGTCTTCCTCGGCAACGGGGTTTCCGAGCTGATCTCGATGGCCGTGCAGGCGCTGGTCGAGGACGGCGACGAGGTGCTCGTGCCCGCGCCGGACTACCCGCTCTGGACCGCGGTCGCGACGCTGGCCGGCGGGAACGCCGTCCACTACCGCTGCGACGAGCAGGCCGACTGGGCGCCCGACCTCGACGACGTCGCCACGAAGATCACCGACCGCACCAAAGCGCTGGTGATCATCAACCCGAACAACCCGACGGGGGCGGTGTACTCGAAGGAGGTCCTCGACGGCCTGCTCGACCTCGCCCGCCGCCACGGGCTGATGGTGATGGCCGACGAGATCTACGACCAGGTGCTCTACGACGACGCCGTGCACCACGACGTCGCGTCCCTTGCGCCCGACCTCGTGGTGCTGACGTTCTCGGGGCTCTCGAAGACCCACCGGGTCGCCGGCTTCCGCTCCGGCTGGCTCGTCGTCACCGGCCCGCGTCAGCACGCGCGCGACTACCTCGAGGGCCTCGCGATGCTGGCGTCGATGCGCCTGTGCGCGAACACCCCGGCGCAGTACGCGATCCAGGCGGCGCTCGGCGGGCGCCAGACCATCGGTGAGCTCTGCGCGCCGGGCGGGCGGCTGCGCCAGCAGCGCGACCGCGCCTGGGAGAAGCTCAACGCGATCCCCGGTGTCTCGTGCGTGAAGCCCCGCGGCGCGCTCTACGCGTTCCCGCGCCTCGACCCGGACGTCTACCCGATCAAGGACGACGAGCAGTTCGTGCTCGATCTCCTGCGCGAGGAGAAGATCCAGGTCGTGCAGGGCACGGGCTTCAACTGGCCCGACACCGACCACTTCCGCATCCTGACCCTCCCCCACGCGGCGACCCTCGAGGACGCGATCACCCGCATCGGCACCTTCCTGGAGACCTACCGCCAGAACTGAGCGTCGTGCTCGGTACGACAACGCAACCCACCACGATCATGGTCGGGGCGCCGCGCCCGGCCCCGAGCCCTCATTACTGGCTGTGGCCCGCGGTGGACAGACGCCGGGCGACGCCCCCGTCCTCGACCCGCAGGACACGGTCGGCGACGCGCCCCACCTGCGCCTCGTCGTGGCCCGCCCCGACGACGGTCAGGCCGTCGCGGGCCAGCTCGAGCACCGAGGACGGCTCGTCGAGCAGCACCGCCTCCGGTTCGGTGATCAGCGTGCGCGCGAGGCACATCCGCTGCAGCTCGCCGCCGGGGAGCCTGCGGCGCGTGAACGCCGACGGGCTCGTGGCCGTGGCGCAGGAGCCGCGGGCGATCCAGGACACGCTGCCGGACCGTTCCTGACCATCCAGGAGCCCGTCGAGGACGAGACGTTCCGCCCGTCCGTGCGCGGGCGGCGACAGCGGATCGCCGGCGGCCGGGGTCGACGTCCCGGCCGGCGAGGTGCTGCGTTCCGGGGAGCGCCCGACGATCACGCCGCCCGCGGTCGTCGAGCCGTGCCGTCGACCGGGCGCACCTCGACCTCCCGGCCCCGAGCCGCGGTGATTCGTTGCTGCATCACAGATGCATCAGTGGCTCGACGGTAGGTTGGCCGCTCGTGACCGCCCGCTTCGACGATCTGCGCACCCGGAGCGGGCTGGCGTTCCCGACGCCGGACGAAGTGCTGGTCGCCGACAACCACGACGAGGTCCGCGGCGTGCTCGCGGCCCTGGACGCGGCGACCGCCGCAGGCCGCTGGGCGTTCGGGTTCGTGGCCTACGAGGCGGGCGCCGGCCTCGATCCCGCCCTGCCGCGCGTGGACCCACCGGCCGGGGTGCCGCTCGCGTGGTTCGGGGTCTGCGGTCCGCCGACGCCCGTTCCGGCCGTGACCGCGCCCCAGGTCTGGCCGACGTCCGGACCCTGGCGGCCCGACGCGGACGCCGGCCGGCATCGGGACGCCGTCGCCGCCGTGCGGGCGCGCATCGCCGCCGGCCAGACCTACCAGGCGAACCTCACGACCACGCTGCGCGGACCGGCGCCCGCCGACCCGCACGCGGTGTACGCCGCGATGGCCACCGAGCAGGGCGGTGCCTTCAATGCCCTGCTCGACCTCGGCGACCTGGTGATCGCGAGCGCGAGCCCCGAGCTGTTCGTCGAGCGCGAGGGTGACGCGCTGCGGATGCGGCCGATGAAGGGGACGGCCGCGCGCGGGCCCACCTCCGCGGAAGACCTCACCGTCCGCAACCGTCTGCGCGCCGACCCCAAGGAGCGCGCCGAGAACGTGATGATCGTCGACCTGGTGCGCAACGACCTCGGCCGGGTCGCCGCCACGGGGTCGGTGCAGGTCACCGACCTCTGCACCCCCGAGCGCTACGGCACCGTGTGGCAGCTGACCTCCGGGGTCACCGCCCGCGCCGCTCCCGGGGTCGGCTGGACGGAGACGTTCGCCGCGCTCTTTCCGTGCGGCTCGGTCACGGGCGCGCCGAAGCACCGCTCCATGGAGATCCTCACCGAGCTGGAGGCCGGCCCGCGCGGCGTGTACTGCGGCGCGATCGGCTGGGTGGGGCCGACGGCGGGGCGGTTCTCCGTGGCGATCCGCACCCTCGTCGTCGACCGGCGCACGGACGCGGCGACGTACGGCACCGGCAGCGGCATCACCTGGGGCTCCGATCCGGCCGCCGAGCACGCCGAGCTGACGGCCAAGGCGCGCGTGCTGGGACGACGCAGCCGGCCCGCCGGCCTGCTCGAGACGTTCGCGTACGCCGACGGCCGGTGCCGCCACCTCGACCGGCACCTCGCGCGGTTGCGCGACTCCGCGGGGTACTTCGACGTGCCGTTCGACGCCGACACGATCGACCGGGCTCTCGGCGAGGCGCTGGACGGCAGCCACGACGCCCGCGTCCGCCTGCGCCTCGCCGCCGACGGCACCGTCGACATCACCCTCGCGCCGCTGCCCCCGGACCTCCCCGGGCCGGTGCGCCTCGCCGTCGACGACGTGCCGATCGACCCCGCCGACGCGGCCCGCCACCACAAGGTCGTCCACCGCGAGCCTCACGACGACGCCCGCGCGCGCCACCCCGACGCCGACGACGTGGTGCTGGTCAACACGTGCGGCGAGGTCGTCGAGACGACGGTCGCGTCCCTCGCCGTGCTCCTCGACGGGACCTGGTGCACGCCGCCGCTGACCGCCGGCGCGCTCCCCGGTGTCGAGCGCGCGGTCCGGGTCGAGCGGGGCGAGCTGACCGAGCGCACGCTGCGTCCGGACGATCTCGAGCGCGCGGACGGGATCGCCGTCCTGAGCTCCCTGCGCGGGTGGCGGGCCGCCGTGCTTGACCATGCCGCGACGGCACGGTGTCCACTCGGGGCATGACGAGCCCCGTCTCCCCCACCCCCGCTCGCACGGCTGCCGACTACGCCCGCGCCGAGCAGATGCTCGCGCCGTACCGCGCCCGCCGGGTGCCCACGGTGACGCCGCAGTGGATCGGCGACGGCGAGCGCTTCCACTACGTGTCCGCGGGCCGGTTCATGCTGGTCGACCCGGGCAAGGGCGAGCGGACCGAGCTGGTCGACCACGAGCGGCTCGCCGCCGCGCTGTCGGTGGCGACGGGTACGGCGGTGGAGGCCGGCGCGCTCCCTCTCGTCGCGCTGGAGGTCGACGACGACGCGATCCGGTTCACCGCCCTCGGGCAGCGCTACCGGTGGGCCGACGGGGCGCTGACCGGCATCGAGGAGATCCCGCCGCGGCCGAACGAGACCGCCTCGCCCGACGGGCGCTGGATCGCCTTCGGCCGAGACGGGAACATCTGGGTGCGCTCCCGCGACGGCAGCGAGGAGTTCGCGCTCACCGACGACGCCGAGCCCGGCCTCGCCTACGGCGCCGCGAACGCCCCGATGAGCCTGACCGTGCTGCTGCGCTCGTTCGGCACGACCCCGTTCGTCTACCTGACCTGGTCGCCGGACTCGACACGGCTGCTGGTCCACCGGCTCGACGAGCGCGCACTCGACGAGCAGGTGCTCGTCGAGTCGGTACCGCCCGGCGGCGGGCGCCCGGTCGCACACCGGCTGCCCTACCCGATGCCCGACGACGAGGCGCACCCGACGCTGACGTGGCACGTCCTCGACGTGGCCGCCCGCACGCAGGTCGACGGCCAGGACCCACCCGAGCCCGCGGTGCACGGCACCGCGTTCGTCTACGCGTGGTGGTCGGCCGACGGTGACGCCGTCCACTACCTGCGGCAGGCGCGCGACGCGCGGACCCTGCACCTGCGCCGCCTCGACCCGGCGACCGGGGCGACGACGACGCTGATCACCGAGACCGGTGCGACCCGCGTCGACGCCACCCCGCAGCTCGGCGAGCCGACGATGACCCACGTGCTCGGCACCGGGGAGATCCTCTGGTGGTCACAGCGCGACGGCTGGGGTCACCTGTGGCTGTACCCCTCCGGCGACGGGGAGGCCGAGCAGGTCACGTCGGGCCAGTGGCCGGTCCGTGCGGTGCTCCGGGTCGACGAGGGGCGCCGGCTGGTGTGGTTCCTCGCGGGCGGGCAGCGCCCTGGCGACAATGGGGACCCGTACGTCCGCCAGATCGCGCGGATCGGTCTCGACGGCACCGGCTTCACGCTGCTCACCGACGACGACCTCGACCACGACACCGTCGCCCCGCCCGGCGGCGGCTACGTGGTCGACCGGGCCTCGTCCCCCGCCGTGCCGCCGCAGGCCCGGGTGCTCGACGAGGACGGCGAGGTGCTGGTCGAGCTCGAGGCGCCCGGCACCGAGACCTTGCGCGCCGAGGGCTGGACCCCGCCCGAGCGGTTCCGCGCCACGGCCGCCGACGGCCGCACCCCGATCTTCGGCCTGCTCTGGCGCCCGCACGGGCTCGACCCGCGGGGCCGCTACCCGGTGATCGACCACGTCTACCCCGGCCCACAGAACCACCGCGCGCTCCCCGCCTTCGACTCGCCGCACCAGGGCGAGCCGGAAGCGCTCGCGGCGCTCGGGTTCGCGGTCGTCGCGATCGACGGGCGGGGCACGGCCGGGCGCAGCAAGGCCTTCCACGACCACTCCTACGGCGACCTGGGCAACGCCGGCGCGCTCGACGACCACGTGGCCGCGATCCGCGAGCTGGGGCGGCGCCACCCGTGGCTCGACACGGACCGCGTCGGCATCACCGGCCACTCGGCGGGCGGGTTCGCCGCGGCGCGCGGCATGCTCGCCCACGCCGAGCTCTACCGGGTCGGCGTCGCGGTGGCCGGCAACCACGACGACACCTACGGCCTGCAGATGTGGGCCGAGCACTACCACGGCCCGGATGCCGAGTCCGACCGCAGCGCCCTGTCGACCCCCGCCCTGGCGGCGAACCTGGCGGGCAAGCTCCTGCTGATCCACGGCGAGCTCGACGAGACGGTGCTCGTGACGCAGACCCACCGCCTCGTCGACGCGCTGATCACCGCGGACAAGGACGTGGACGTGCTCATCGTCCCGGGCGGCGACCACTCGATCTTCCATCGTCGCCACTACGTGTTCCGCCGGACCTGGGACTACTTCGTCCGCCACCTCCACGGCCAGGAGCCGCCGGCGTACCGCCTGGCGCCGCTGCCGCTGGGCTGAGCCGGGGCGAGAACGCCGAGGGCGAGCGTGCTCGCGACCAGGGCGGCCGCCGGCGCCACGACCAGCCAGGGCGCGACGAAGACGTAGGTCCGTCCCTCGGCGAGCATCGTGCCCCACTCCGGCGTCGGCGGCTGGATCCCGAGCCCCAGGAACGACAGCCCGGCCAGGGTGAGCACGATGCCGGCGAACCGCGCCGCCACCGACGCGAGCAGGGGCGACGCGACCGCGGGCAGCACGTGGTGGCGCAGCACCCGCCCCGGTCCGGCGCCGAGCGCGGTGGCCGCCAGCACCCAGTCCTCCCCGCGCACCGCGACCGTCAGGTGGTGGACCTGCCGCGCGAACGGCGCCCAGCCGGTCACCACGATCGCGAGCAGGGCCGGGGCGAGCCCCGACCCGAGCACCGCGGCGACCACGAGCCCGACGAGCAGGGCCGGCAGCGCCCCGAGGACGTCGACCAGCGCCTGCGTCCCGCGCGCCACCGGGTGCCGTGGCCACCAGCCGCTCGCCAACCCGCTCGCCGTGCCGACGGCCGCGGCGATCGCGAGCGCGAGCAGGCCGAGCCCCAGCGAGTAGCGCACCCCGCCGAGGACGCGGGCGAGCACGTCGCGCCCGAGCTGGTCGGTGCCCAGGAGGTGGGCCGACGAGGGCGGCGCGAGGCGGTTCGCGAAGTCCACGGCCTCCGCGGGCCACTCGACCACCGCGACGACGGCCAGGATCACCGCGAGCCCGGCCAGGAGCAGGCGCCTCACGAGCGGAGCCTCGGGTCGGCGGCGAGCTGCGCGAGCTCCGTGACCAGCGCCGCGAGCAGCGCGACCGCGACGACGAGCACGAGCCCGGCCTGGATCACCGGCAGGTCGCGGTCCCCGACGGCCTCCGCCAGCAGCCGGCCCAGGCCGGGCACGGCGAACACCACCTCGACGACCACGGCGCCCCCGAGCGTCCCGCCGAGGAACGGGCCCGCGCCCGCGACGACCGACGTCAGGGCGCGCGGCACCACGTGCACCAGCAGGGTCCGGCGCGGCGACAGGCCTTTCGCGCGGGCGGTCCGGACCGAGGGGTGCCCGAGCACCTCGGCGGTCTCGGCCCGTACCAGCCGCGCCGCCAGGGCGCCCGGCCAGACGGCGAGGGTGAGCACGGGCAGGACCGCCTCGTCCGGGCTGCCCCACCCCAGCGCCGGGAGCGCGCCGGCCCCGACGGCGACGACCAGGACCAGCACCGGGCCCAGCACGAACTCCGGGACGGCCAGGGCCACCGCGCCGCCCCACCGGGTGGCGCGGTCCGCGGCGCCGTCCGGGCGTCCCGCGGCGAGCGCCCCCAGCGGGACGCCGAGCGCGAGCGCGATCGCGAGCGCCGGCGCGGCCAGCACCAGCGAGGTCCCGGCGGCCTCGAGGACCTCCGGTCCGACCGGGGAGCGGGTGGTGAACGACGTCCCGAGATCGCCGCGCAGCGCCCCGCCCAGCCAGTCGAGGTACTGCGTCACCACCGGCCTATCGAGTCCGAGCTCGCGGGTCAGCCGCTCCTCGGTCGCCGGGTCCGGGGTCGACGAGGCACTGCGGGCGCGCACGACCGACCGGGTCACCTCGCCACCGAGCAGCCGCGGCAGCACGAACGCCGCCACCGACGTGAGGAGCAGGACCGGCGGGATCCAGAGAAGCCGTCGGAGGGCGACCGCGAGCACTCGTCAGTCGGCGGGCGCCAACGTCGGCAGCACCGGGCGCAGGTCGAGCGGGTCCGGGGTGAAGCCGGTGACGCCCCGCTCGGCCGCGGTGTTCTGCGGGTGCACGAGCGGCACGTTGACGGCGTTCGCGGTCAGGGTCGCCGCGGCGGTCCGGAAGACGTCCGCCCGCCGGGCCGGGTCCTCGAGCGCGCCGAGGCTCGCGACCGTCGCGTCGAACGCGGGGTCGCAGTAGCGATCGATGTTGTACGACCCGTCGCAGGTGTAGTCCGAGTCCAGGACGCCCGCGGGGTCGGGGAAGTCGGAGAGGTAGCTGCGGGAGTTGACGAACATGTCGAAGCGGCCGGCGAGCAGCTCGGGCTCCTGCGCGGCGTAGTCGCCGACGGTGATGTCGACCGCGATCCCGGCCGGTTGGAGCTGGGCCGCGATCGCCGAGGCGAGCACCGGCAGCTCGGGGCGGTTGGGGAAGGTCCACAGCCGCACGCGCAGCGGGTTCTGCGGGCCGTACCCGGCCTCGGCGAGCAGCGCCCGCGCCGCCGGGACGTCACCCGCCGGCGGAGGCGTCGTCGCGCCGTAGGGGACGGCGGGCCCGAAGAGGTCGGACGCCGGGGCCGCGGAACCGCCGAGGACCTGGTCGGCGAGCACGTTCCGGTCGAGCGCCGCGGTGACCGCCCGGCGGACCCGGACGTCGTCGAACGGAGCGGCCGAGCCGTTCAGCTGGAGGAGCACGGTGCGCGCCGACGGGTACTCGGCGAACCGCACCTCGGGGTCGGCCTGCAGGCTCGCCCGCGAGGTCTCGGGCAGGCCCTCGGCGAAGCCGACGTCGCCGGAGCGCAGGGCGAGCTCGCGGGTCTGTGGCTCGGTGACGTAGTCGACGGTGACCTGCGGCGACGCCGCCTTCGGACCCCAGTAGGCGTCGTGGCGCAGCAGCGTGGCGCCCTGCGTCCCGCGGATCTCGGTCATCCGCAGCGGCCCGGTGCCGGTGTTCTGCGGCGAGGGCTGGCCGTCGGGCGAGGAGGCGGCGGCGTAGGCCGCGGGCGAGAGCACCGAGGTCGTGCCGGAGCTCAGGCGCAGCGGCAGGACGGGATCAGGGGCATCGGTGCTCACCCGGACCGCGGCGGGCCCGTCGGCCTCGACGCGCATCCCGAGATCCGCGATCGACCGCGGCGGGGTGGGGCGGGAGAGCACGAAGGTCAGGGCGGTGACGACGGCGGCGGCGTCGAGGCGCGCGCCGTCGTGGAAGACCACGCCCTCGCGCAGCGCGAAGCGCCAGGTCCGCCCGTCGGCCTCGCGCGCCCAGGAGGTCGCGAGGCCGGGCACGGGGTTGCCCTGCGGGTCGAGTCCGACCAGCGGCTCGGCGACGCCGAGCTTGGTCAGCAGGGCGCCGTCGTCGGCGTCGAACGCGTAGGCCGCCCGCGGCGGGAACTGCAGCGCCACCCGAACCCCCTGCTCGGCGGGCGCCGACGTGGAGCAGCCGGCCAGGAGGGCGAGGGCGGCGATCGCGACGAGGGAGCGCAGCGTTCGAGACACGCCGTTCATCATCTCAGCAGTCAATGAGGTATTTGGTCCGACAACGTACGTTCCGGGTCACACCGGACATCGCCAGACTTTCTATGTTGCATATCAACTGCAACAGCGTCAGGCTGGTGCGATGCCGGAGTACACGCTCCCCGACCTGCCCTACGACTACGGCGCCCTCGAGCCGCACATCTCGGGCAGGATCATGGAGCTCCATCACGACAAGCACCACAACACCTACGTCACCGGGCTGAACACGGCGATCGACGCCCTCGCGGAGGCCCGCGAGAAGGACACGATCGGCACCACGGCCCTGCTGTGGGAGAAGAACCTCGCCTTCAACTACGGCGGGCACATCAACCACTCGGTGTTCTGGAACAACCTCAGCCCGGACGGCGGCGACGAGCCGACCGGCGAGCTCGCCTCGGCCGTCGACCGCGACTTCGGGTCGTTCGAGGCGTTCCAGAAGCACTTCACCTCGGTGGCCACGACC
Organism: Actinomycetospora sp. 2LY8.5; assembly: GCF_057180585.1. Taxonomy (NCBI): domain Bacteria; kingdom Bacillati; phylum Actinomycetota; class Actinomycetes; order Pseudonocardiales; family Pseudonocardiaceae; genus Actinomycetospora; species Actinomycetospora sp. 2LY8.5. Next base: position 14,971 of record NZ_JBXUHE010000020.1, on the reverse strand, counting down.
ATCCAGGGCTCGGGCTGGTCGATCCTCGGCTTCGACACGCTGGCCCAGAAGCTGCGCATCTTCCAGCTCTACGACCAGCAGGCGAACGTGCCGCTCGGCATCGTCCCGGTGGTCATGCTCGACATGTGGGAGCACGCCTTCTACCTCGACTACCTCAACGTGAAGCCGGACTACGTCAAGGCCTGGTGGAACGTCGTGAACTGGGCCGACGCGGCCGAGCGCTTCGAGCACGCGAAGGGCACGACGCTGGTCTGAGCCCTCAGGACTCGCGCGGTGATCGTTCCGACAAGCGTCCGCCGCGCGGCGCGCGGCGACCCCTCGACCCTCCTCGGTCGGGGGGTCGTCGTGAGTGCTGCCGCGATGTGAGCAGAAACCGGTGCTGGAGCACCGGTTTCTGCTCACATGCGCGGTAGCGCACCCAGCAGCTCGGCGCGGATCTCCGGACGGCCGGCCGCGACGAGCGTGAACGCCGCCTCGCGCGCCAGACGCCGGGCCGGGTGGCGCCCGACGATCGCCCGGCTGCCCACCGCGACGGTCAGGATCGCGGCGGCACGGACGGCGAGCGCGGAGGCCGCCGCGCGGGCCGGCGCCATCCGCGGGGCGTCGGCGAGGCCGGCGTCGAGGTCGTCGCGGGCCGCGTCGAGCGCCTTGCGCAGGGCCGCCGCGGTGTCGGGCTCGCCGGCCTCGCCCACCAGCGCGGCACAGCGCCCGGCCACCCCGAGGGCCAGGCAGCCGTTGACGCGCGCGCTGACGTGCTGGCCCGCCAGGAACTCCGCGCGCGTCGGAGTCGCGACCACCGCGTCGTCACCGACCCACCACCCGTCGACGTCGAGGCGCACGGTGCGACTGCCGTTGGCCGCGGCGAGCTCGAGGGGATGGACGGTGAGCCCGCGTGCCTCGGTCGCCGGGACGAGCAGGGAGACGACGCGCGCGTGCTCGTCGTCGGCGTCCGCGGTGGCCGCATCGCGTGCCGAGACCTGCAGCAGGTCGACGATGCCCCAACCGGTGACCAGCGGGGCGACGCCGTCGAGGCGCCAGCCACCCTCGACGGCGGTGGCCCAGAGCTTCGGCGGCTGCGGGATCGCGCCGGCGAAGGCCACGCCGCCCCGTGTGACGCCGCGGACGGCGTCGACGAGGTGCCGCTCACGCAGCGCCGCGTTCGGCGTCGCGGACAGCCCCCGCAGCACCCCGTGGTGCTGCATCCACGTGAACGTCGTCGTCAGGCACGCGCCGGCAAGGGTCTCGACGACGCCGACGAAGTCGTCGAACGCGACGTCGTCCGAGGCCGCGAGCCCGTAGAGGCCCGCGTCGGCCAGCGCGCGGAAGTGACTCTCCGGGATCGTCGAGGTGCGGTCGACCTCGTCCGCCGCCGGGGCCAGCACGTCGGCGGCGACCTCGCGCGCCCGGTCCAGCACGTCGCCCATGACACTCGAGGATAGCTTCCGGCGATCAGCAAGTAAGGCTAGCCTCACCTTCATGTCGTCCCGTGGTGCCCGCTGATGCCCTCGCTCCCCGCGCCCCTCGCCGCCCGGGCCGAACGCTGGTTCGGACGGCCGGCCACCGTCGTCGAGGTCGTCGACCTCTCGCCCGGCCTCGTGCGGGTCGGGTTCGTCGGCCCCTCCTGGCGCGGACGGCCCTGGGTCCGGGGCCAGGAGGTGGAGTTCCGCGTCGGCGACCGGGAGTTCCGCCACTACACGCCGGCCGACGTCGACCCGAGTCGCGGTCGGTTCGACGTGGTCTTCGTGCGGCACGGCGACGGACCCGGGACGGCCTGGCTCGCGGCCCTGCAGCTCGGCACCGAGGTCGGTGTCATGGGCCCGGGTGGCGGGGTCCGCCGTGAGCCCGATCGCCGCGAGCTGTTCCTCGGCGACGCGAGCGCGCTGGGCCTGTTCGCCGCCGTGGTGCCGACCTCGGGCGACGCGCGGGGGGCGGTCGAGGTGCCGTCCGCGGACCTCGGCGCGGCCGCGGCGCTCGTCCCCGCGCTCGACGTGGTCGTCGCCGGCGCCGTGCCGGGCATCGCCCTCGACGCCTGGCTCGACGGCTGGATCTACGGCGGGGTCGCCGACCGCGAGCCCGCCCCCGAGCAGGTGTGCCTCGCCGGCCACGTCGGCACGATCGAGGAGCTGCGCCGCCGGGTCCGCCTGCAGTACGGGCTCGGGCGCCGGGCCATCGCCACCAAGGCGCACTGGGCCGACGGGAAACAGGGGTTGTGACCGTGCGCCCCGAGCTCACCGGCGTCCCCGAGACGACCCTGTGGACCCTGCACAACCGGGCCGCCGAGGCGCGCCGGCCCGACGCCGCGTTCCACGACCCGTGGGCCATCGAGGCCCTGGGGCGGCTGACCTACCCCTACACGGAGCGCTTCGGCACCCCGAGCCAGACGCACGCCCTGCGCGCCCGGGCCTTCGACGACGCCCTGCACGCCTTCCTGGGCGAGCACCCGGACGCGACGGTCGTCGCGCTCGGCGAGGGCCTCCAGACCACGTACTGGCGCCTCGGCGAGCCCGACGTCGACTGGATCAGCGTCGACATGCCCGAGGTGCTCGCCCTGCGCGAGCAGCTGCTGCCGGCGGCCCCGCGGATCCGGCACGTGGCCCGGTCGGCCCTGGACCGGGACTGGACGGACGGCCTCGGCGACGCCCCGACGATCGTCACCGCCGAGGGCCTGCTCATGTACTTCACGCGCGAGCAGGCGCTGAGCCTGCTCGCCGACTGCGCGGCGCGGTTCCCGGGCGGGCAGATCCTCTTCGACACCATCCCGCCGTGGTTCAGCCGCCGCACCGTGCGCGGGCTCGACCTCACCCCGGCCTACCGGGCGCCGGCGATGCCGTTCGGCATCACGGTCACCGACGTGCTCGCCCTGCCGCGCCTGGTGCCGGGGCTCGAGAGCGTCGACGACCTCGGCCTGCCCGACGGGCGGTGGCCCTTCCGGCGGTGGGTGGTGCGGGCGGTCGGCGCCGTCCCCGTGCTGGGCACGAACCGCCCCGGGCTCTTCCGCGGGCGGTTCGCGGGGCGACCCCGCGGCGCATGAGCGATGACACCCGAGGCCAGGCCCGCGACGGCGCGGGCGTGTGTGTCGAGGCTGTGACGGCGTTCCGCACCACCCTCGGGGGTGGGGGACCCCCGCTACCCTGACTCCCATGTCCGAGACCGTCGCGCCCCGCACGGCCGCGGTCGACGACTACATCAAGGCGATCTACGCGGTCTACGAGCGCGGCGAGGGCCCGGCGTCGACCACCGCGCTGGCCAAGCGCCTCGGGGTCGGCGCGTCCTCGGTGTCCGGGATGCTGAAGAAGCTGACCGACCAGGGGCTCGTGGAGCACCGCCCCTACGGCGGGGTGCGGCTCACCGACGGCGGCACCCGCGCGGCGCTCGACGTGCTGCGCCGTCACCGGCTGCTCGAGACCTACCTCGTCCGTGAGCTCGGCTACGGATGGGACGAGGTGCACGACGAGGCCGAGGTCCTCGAACACCACGTGTCCACCACACTGCTGGACCGCATGGACGCGCGCCTGGGGCATCCGCGCTTCGACCCCCACGGCGACCCGATCCCCGCCGCCGACGGCACGGTCGCCGACTTCGCCGGGCGGCGGTTCGCGACCCTCGAGCCCGGGGACCGCGGGCGGCTCGTGCGCGTCGACGACACCGAGCCCGCGATGCTCACGTGGCTGCGCGAGCAGCAGGTGGAGCTCGGCGTGACGTTGGAGCTCCTCGCGCGACGTCCGTTCGGCGGCCCCTTCCAGGTCCGCGTCTCGGGTCCGGCGCCGGATGCCGACCTCGACCTCGGTCCCGAGCTCGCCGACGCCCTCTGGGTCGACGATGTCGTCCCGGGGGTGTTCCATCGGGCGTCCGCAACGTAGAGTTCGGCCAGCCGAACTTTGCGGGTAGGCCGGGGCGAAATCTCCGGGCCCGAGCGGGACGGGGTGGTCGCGGATGACACTGGACGAGCTTCCCCGCGGCCAGCGGGCCGTGGTCACCGCACTCGACATCCGTGGGGGCGAACGCCGCCGGCTGATGGACCTCGGGCTGCTGCCCGGCGCCGCCATCCGCGCCGACATGACCAGCCCGCTCGGCGACCCCACCGCCTACGAGGTCCGCGGCGCGCTCGTCGTCCTGCGCCGGGGCCAGGCGAAGACCGTGCACGTCGAGGCCGGGGACCGGTAGACCGTGGGGGCCCCGCTGCCGTCGCCCGGCGTCGGCCCCCCGCCCGCCGGGGACGCGTGCGGTTCCTGTGCGCTGGCTCCCGACGCGACCCGTCCGGGCCCGCTCGGGCTCGATCCCGGCCGCTACGACCACGTGATCGCGCTCGCCGGCAACCCGAACACCGGCAAGAGCACCGTCTTCAACGCGCTGACCGGGCTGCGCCAGCACGTCGGCAACTGGGCGGGCAAGACCGTCGCGCGCGCCGAGGGCGGCTTCTCCTACGGCGGCGCCGGTTACCGGATCGTGGACCTCCCGGGCACGTACTCGCTGCTGTCCACCAGCACCGACGAGGACGTCGCCCGCGACGTGCTGCTCTTCGGGCGCCCGGACGTCGTCGTGGTCGTCGTCGACGCGACGCGTCTCGAGCGCAACCTGCCCCTGGTGCTGCAGATCCGCCAGATCACCGGGCGCGTGGTCGTCGCGCTCAACCTCGTCGACGAGGCCCGCCGCCACGGCATCACCGTCGACACCCGCCATCTCATCCGTGAGCTCGGCGTCCCCGTCGTCGCCACCGCCGCCCGTCGCGGCCGGGGCCTGCCCGACCTGCTCGCGGCGATCGCCCGGGTCGCGACCGCCGACGACCCGCCGAAGCCGCTGCGCCTGGTCCACCGCGACCCGGCGCTCGAGCGGGCCGTCGCCGACCTCGCGAGGCAGGTCGAGGCGCGCTTCCCCGGCGTACCCAACAGCCGCTGGGTCGCGCTGCGCCTGCTCGAGGGCGACGCCGGCATCGAGCAAGCGGTGCGGAGCGGCACCCTGGGCGACCTGGCGACGCCGCTGGAGCCCGCCGGATGACCGACCTCCTCGACGAGGCCGCCCGCCTGCGCCGCGGCCTCTCCGACGATCCTTCCGACGACCTCGCCGACCGGATCGTCGAGTCGCTCTACACCGACGCGGCCCGGATCGCCGAGACCAGCGTCGACCGCGACGACGCCCGCGCGAAGCTCACCGTCGACCGCGCCCTCGACCGCGTACTCACCCACCGCGTGTGGGGCTTCGTCGCGATGGGCGTGCTGTTCTTCGGCGTCTTCTGGTTCACGATCGCGGGCGCCGCGGTCCCCTCGGACCTGCTCTACGTGCTGCTCGTCGAGAACGGCCACGCGTGGCTTCGTGAGCTGTTCGAGGCCGTCGGGTCGCCGGGGTGGGTCACCGGCCTGCTCGTCGACGGTGTCTACCTCGCCACGGCGTGGGTGGTCGCGGTGATGCTGCCGCCGATGGCGATCTTCTTCCCGCTGTTCACGCTGCTCGAGGACTTCGGCTACCTGCCGCGCGTGGCGTTCAACCTCGACCGGCTCTTCGCCCGCTCCGGCGCCCACGGCAAGCAGGCGCTGACGATGATGATGGGCTACGGCTGCAACGCCGCCGGCGTGACGGCCACACGGATCATCGACAGCCGCCGCGAGCGCCTGATCGCGATCATCACGAACAACTTCAGCATCTGCAACGGCCGCTGGCCGACGCTGATCCTCATGGGCACGATCTTCGTCGGCGCCGTCGTGCCGCCGGCGCTCGCGGGGTTCGTCGCCGCGGGCAGCGTCGTCGCCGTGGTGATCGTCGGGATCGGCGTGACGCTCGCGGTGTCGTGGCTGCTCTCGCGCACCGTGCTGCGCGGCGAGAGCTCGGTGTACTCGCTGGAGCTGCCGCCGTACCGCCCGCCGCAGGTGTGGCGCACGCTCTACACCAGCATCATCGACCGCACGCTCAAGGTGCTGCGTCGCGCGCTGGTGATGGCCGCCCCGGCCGGCGCGGTGATCTGGCTGATCGGCAACGTGCACCTCGGCGACGCCAGCGTGGCCGCGCACCTCGTCACCGCGCTGGACCCGGTGGGCTGGGTGATCGGCCTCAACGGCGTCATCCTGCTCGCCTACCTGGTGGCCGTGCCGGCCAACGAGATCATCATCCCGACCATCGTCATGTTGACCCTCACCCTCGGCGCGAACACCCTCGGCGCCGCGCCCGGGGTCATGCTCGAGCTGGGTGACGACGCGCAGGTCGGCCAGGTGCTCGTCACCGCGGGCGGCTGGACGCTGCTCACCGCGGTCAACCTCATGCTGTTCACCCTGCTGCACAACCCCTGCAGCACCACGGTGCTGACGATCTGGAACGAGACCCGCAGCGTGCGCTGGACGACACTCGCCACCCTGCTGCCCCTCGGGCTCGGCTTCGCCGTCTGCGCCCTCACCGCCGGCCTCGCGCGTCTGGCCGGCTGGGTGTGATCCCTCGACACCTCCGCGCCGGTCAGCGCTCACCAGGTCAGCGCTCACCAGGTCAGCGCTCACCAGGTCAGCGTGCCGCCGGTCTGGTACTCGGTCACGCGCGTCTCGAAGAAGTTCTTCTCCTTCGTGAGGTCCATCGACTCGCTCATCCAGCCGAAGGGGTTCTCACGTTCGCCGTAGAGCGCCGCGAGGCCCAGCTGGGCGCAGCGCCGGTCGGCGATGAAGCGCATGTACTGCTCGCACGACTCCGCCGAGAGCCCGAGCATGCCGCGCGGCAGCGTGTCGCGGCCGTAGGCGATCTCGAGCTCGCAGCCCTCGGCGAGCATCGTGCGGATCTCCTCGGTGAACGACGAGGTCCACAGGTGCGGGTTCTCCGCGGCGATCTGGTTGATCACGTCGACGCCGAAGTTCAGGTGGATCGACTCGTCGCGCAGGATGTACTGGTACTGCTCGGCGATGCCGACCATCTTCCCGCGCCGACCGAGCGAGAGGATCTGCGCGAACCCGGTGTAGAACCACATGCCCTCGAACACGACGTAGAACGCGACGAGGTCGCGCAGGAACGCCTGGTCGGCCCCGGTCGTGCCGGTGCGGAAGTCCGGATCCTCCAGCGTCTTCGTCCGATCGAGCGCCCACGCCGCCTTGTCGGTGATCGACGGGACCTCGCGGTAGGCGTTGAACAGCTCGCCCTCGTCGAGACCCAGCGACTCGCAGATGTACTGGAACGTGTGCGTGTGGACGGCCTCCTCGAAGGCCTGGCGCAGCAGGTACTGCCGGCACTCGGGGTTGGTGAGGTGCCGGTACACCGCGAGCACGATGTTGTTCGCGACCAGCGACTCCGAGGTCGCGAAGAAGCCGAGGTTGCGCTTGACCATGTGGCGCTCGTCGGGCGTGAGCCCGTCCGGTGACCGCCAGAGTGCGATGTCGGCCTGCATCGAGACCTCGGAGGGCATCCAGTGGTTCGCGCAGCCGGCGAGGTACTTCTCCCACGCCCAGCGGTACTTCATCGGCAGCAGCTGGTTGACGTCCGCGCGCGCGTTGATCATGCGCTTGTCGGAGACGTCGACGCGCTCGGCGCCGCGCTCGATCGTGTCCAGTCCGGTACTCACTGGCAGGCCTCGCAGTCGGGGTCGTCGATGGAGCAGGCGGGAGACGGAGCGGACGACGGCGCCGTCGGGACGACGGCGTTGAGCTTGCCGTCGGACACCGCGAGCGTGGACTTCTCCACGCGAGTCGCCGCCTGCGAGCGCAGGTAGTACGTCGTCTTGAGGCCGCGCTCCCAGGCGAGCTGGTACAGCGCGTCGAGCGCCCGGCCGTCGGGGCGGGAGACGTAGAGGTTGAGCGACTGGGCCTGGTCGAGCCACTTCTGGCGCCGGGCCGCCGCCTCGACCAGCCACGTCGAGTCGATCTCGAACGCGGTGGCGTAGAGCTCCTTGATGTCGTCGGGCACGCGGTCGATCCCGCCGAGCGCACCGTCGAAGTACTTGAGGTCCGAGACCATCACCGCGTCCCAGAGCCCGCGCTCGGCGAGATCGCGGACGAGGTGGTCGTTGACCACGGTGAAGTCACCGCTCATGTTCGCCTTGACGTACAGGTTGCGGTAGAGCGGCTCGATCGACGCGGTGACCCCGGTGATGTTGGCGATGGTCGCCGTGGGGGCGATCGCCATGACGTTGGAGTTCCGCATCCCCTGCCGCTGCACCCGCTCGCGCAGCGAGGACCAGTCGAGGCGCTGCGTGCGGTCGAGGGTCAGCTCGCCCTCGGCGCGGGTCGCCGCGAGCAGCTCCACCGAGTCGATCGGCAGCACGCCCCGGCTCCACAGCGAGCCGTCGAACGAGGCGTAGCGGCCGCGCTCGGCCGCGAGGTCGGACGAGGCGGCGATCGCGTGGTAGCTGACGTGCTCCGTCGAGACGTCGGCGAACTCCACGGCGCCCTGCGAGGCGACCGGGATGCGCTGCGCGAACAGCGCGTCCTGGTAACCCATGATCCCCAGGCCCACCGGGCGGTGGCGCAGGTTCGACCGCCGGGCCGACGGGATCGTGTAGAAGTTGACGTCCACGACGTTGTCGAGCATCCGCACGGCGGTGCGCACGGTGCGGGCGAGCTTGTCGGCGTCGATGCCGTCCTCGTTCACGTGCCGCGCGAGGTTCACCGAGGCGAGGTTGCAGACCGCGACCTCCTCGGCGCCCGTCGCCGCCGTCGTGTTCAGCGTGATCTCGGTGCACAGGTTCGAGGAGTGCACGACGCCCGCGTGCTGCTGCGGGGAGCGCACGTTGCACGGGTCCTTGAACGTGATCCACGGATGCCCCGTCTCGAACAGCATCGTCAGCATCCGTCGCCACAGGTCCACGGCGCGCACCGTCCGGAAGACCGTCCGTTCGCCGCGCGCCGCCGCGGCCTCGTGCGCCCGGTAGGCCCGCGCGAACGCGTCGCCGTGCAGGTCGTGCAGGTCGGGCACCTCGTCGGGCGAGAACAGCGTCCATTCGGTGTCGGCACGCACCCGGCGCAGGAACTCGTCGGGCACCCAGTTCGCGGTGTTCATGTCGTGGGTGCGCCGGCGGTCGTCGCCGGTGTTCTTGCGCAGGTCGAGGAACTCCTCGACGTCGATGTGCCAGGTCTCCAGGTAGGCGCACACGGCGCCCTTGCGCTTGCCGCCCTGGTTGACCGCCACCGCGGTGTCGTTGGCGATCTTCATGAACGGGACGACGCCCTGCGACTCGCCGTTGGTGCCGCGGATGTGGGCTCCGGTGCCGCGCACCGGGGTCCAGTCGTTGCCGAGCCCTCCCGCGTACTTCGACAGCAGCGCGTTGTCGCTGATCCCGCCGAAGATGCCCGGCAAGTGGTCGGGCAGCGTGGTCAGGAAGCACGACGAGAGCTGCGGGCGCGTGGTGCCGGCGTTGAACAGCGTCGGCGTCGAGCACATGACGTCGAAGGCCGAGAGCAGCCCGTAGAACTCGACGGCCCGGCTCTCACGGTCGATCTCACGCACCGCGAGTCCCATCGCGACGCGCAGGAAGAACGCCTGCGGCATCTCGTAGCGCTCGCCGCGCACGTGCAGGAAGTAGCGGTCGTAGAGGGTCTGCAGGCCCAGGAACGTGAAGTCGAGGTCCCGCTCGGGTCGCAGGGCGCTCGCGAGCCGGTCGAGGTCGAACTCGCCGAGCGCCGGGTCGAGGTGCCCGACCTCGATGCCGCGCCGCACGTACGCGGTGAGGTAGGCCGGGTAGGCCTCGACGGCCTCGGCGTGGTCGGCGGGCTCGGGCAGCCCGACGGCGGCGAACGCTTCGCGACGCAGCACGTCGAGCAGCAGGCGGGCGCTCGCGACGGAGTGGTCGGGGTCGGTCTCGACCAGCGAGCGGGCCGCGAGCACCGGCGCCTGGTCGAGCTCGGCGGCGCTGATGCCGTCGTAGAGCAGCCGGCGGGTCTCGGCGAGCACCCGGTCGGCGTCGGCGCCGGGCAGGCCATCGCACGCCTCGGTGATCACGCGCTGCAGGCGGTCGAGGTCGACGGGAGCGGTCGTGCCGTCCGCGTGACGGACGTGCAGCTCGGCCGGCGGCGCCGGCGCGGTCGCGCGGGCGCGGGCGTGCTCCTCGCGGTAGAGGACGTAGGACCGCGCGACCTGGTGGTGGCCGGCCCGCATGAGGGCGAGCTCGACCTGGTCCTGGATCTCCTCGATGTGCACGGCGCGGTCCGGCCGCGGGTCATCGGTCCGACTCCGCTGCGCTGCGTGTCCCGCGTGCCGCAGGAGCGCCAGCTCGACGGCCTCGGTCAGCTCGGCGACGACCGCGCGGACCCGGCTGGACGCCGCGGCGTCGGTGCCCTCGACGTCGAGGAACGCCCGCGTCAGCGCGGACGAGATCTTCGTGGGGTCGAACGGGGTGGTCTGCCCGGTGCGGCGGATGACCGGGACGGTGGACGGGGCCTGGTCGCCCCGCGACGCGGGGGAACTCTCGACGGTGGTCAGGGCCTGCTCCTCGTGGCTCGCTGCCCGTGGACCCGAGCCCTGGAGGAGATGCGCGACCGCGCGGAGGTGCTCGGCACCGCCCGCCCGCCCGGCCCTCCCACGAGGCCGCGGACCCGAGCACGCCGGCGGCGTGCCCACCGATGGCAGGTCTTCGGACTCGCGGGCACGGCACCTGCTGGTGCCGCCTACTGGCCGTCGCTTCCCAGGTCCCGCGAGACCCAGTGCTCGTGACGGCGGTCGTTCCCACTCACCGCTGCGGGGCAGTCCCGGATTCGCACCGGGTTCCCTGTTGCCACCCGGACCGCCGCGAGGACGGGCCGGGAACCATCGACGCCGCGGACCCTACATCTGGGTGTGTCGACACGATCGGACCACCACATGATCGACACAGCGTGTCGTGAGCGGGCAGCCGTGAACCACGGCACACACCTCATCGCTTCATGAGATGTCGATGTTGATGCATTCTCCTCATCGACGCCGAGGAGGTCCGTTGTGTCTGCTTCATCCGGTCGCCGGAGATCGCGACCCTGGCTCGTCCTGATGGCCGTGGGCGCGATGGTGCTGGCGGGATGCGGCGGGCGGCCGGAGCCGGCCGCGGTGGGACCGGGCGGGATCACCGAGGTCAACTGCGGCCTGCCCGTCACTGTCCCGGCTCCCCCGCAGCGGGTCTACGCGCTCTACCAGCCGGCGGCCGAGGCGGTCCACGCCCTCGGGCTCTCCGACCGCCTCGTCGGCACGTCGTACCACGGGGCGCCGGTCCTGCCTCAGCACGCCGAGGCCCAGGCACGGGTCCCGAACATCCCCGACCTGCCGTCGCGGGAGGCGCTGCTCGCCACGAACCCGGACTTCGTGCTGGCGGGCTTCAACAACGCCTTCGCCACCAGCGGCTCGGAGAGCATCAGCACCCGCGCCGACCTGGGTCGGCTGGGGATCGCCTCCTGGATCAACGCCCCCTTGTGCCCCAGCCAGGACGGCCTGTCGGACGAGGCGATCGACCCGGCGTCGGTGCGCATGGAGACGGTCTACGCGGACCTGCGGGGACTCGGGCGGCTGTTCGGGGTGCCCGAGCGCGCCGACGCGGTCGTGGCCGATCTGCAGGGTCGCGTCGACGCGGTGGCCCGGCAGGTCGCGGGCCGTCCCGCGCCGCGGGTCGCGATCCTGCTCAACGACGACGACGGCAGCTACCGGGTCGCGTCGGGCATCGACTTCGGGACCCAGGTGCTGGCGATGGCCGGGGCGCAGAACGCGTTCGCCGACCTCACCGAGCGCCGGCACGTCGCGGTGAGCAAGGAGGAGCTGGCCGCCCGCAACCCGGACGTCATCCTCACGTCGACCTGCTGCGACCCGGCGACGATCGGGCCCGACGGCGAGGCGGACGTCGCGCAGATCCTGAACGACCCCGCGCTGGGCGCGGTGCGGGCCGTCCAGGAGCGGCGGGTCTTCCCGTTCCTGTTCGAGGACCGTGCCGCCGGGGTACGCGGCCCGTACGCGGCCGAGACGGTCGCCGGTCTCGTCCACCGGTAGTGACGGCGTCCGCGGCGCTGCCCGGGCGGACCGGCCGGACCCGGCGGCGGGCGCCGCTCGGCGCGCCGGGAGTTCTCGTGGTGTCCGCCGTCCTGGTGGCGCTGGCGACCGTGACCTCGCTCAAGATCGGCAGCCGGCCGCTGTCGTGGGCCGAGCTCCACGACGGGCTGTGGCACTTCGCGGGCCGGCCCTCGGACATCGTGGTCCGCCACGTCCGGGTGCCGCGGACAGCGGCGGGCCTTCTCGCCGGTGCCTGCCTCGGTCTGGCCGGGTGCATCGCCCAGGGCGTCACCCGCAACCCGCTCGCCGGCCCCGGCACACTCGGCGTCAACGCGGGCGCGGCGGCGGCGATGATCGCGGCGATGTCGGTCACCGGCGTCGGCGCGCTCGCCGGCTACGTGTGGTTCGGGCTCGCGGGCGGCGCGCTGGCCACGGTCACCGTCTACGCGATCGGCGGCGCCGGGCGCGACGGCGTCACCCCGATCAAGCTCGCCCTGGCCGGCGCGGCGGTGTCGGCCCTGGTCATGGCGGCCGTCTCGGCGATCGTGCTGCTCGACCGCGATCTCTTCGCCCGCTTCCGGTACTGGATCATCGGCTCGCTCGCCCGCGCCGACCTGGCGACCGTCGTGCAGGCCGTCCCCCTCGCCGTGGTCGGCGGTCTCCTCGCGGCGGTGCTCGTCCGCCGGCTCGACGCCGTGGCCCTGGGCGATGACACCGCGCGGAGCCTGGGGGCGAGTCCGGGGACGACACGGGCGCTCGGGCTCGCGGCCCTCGTCGTGCTCGCCGGGACCGCCACCGCGATCGCCGGGCCGGTGGCGTTCGTCGGTCTCGTCGCCCCGCACGTCGCGCGGCCGCTGGTGGGCACCGCGCACCGCTGGGTGCTCCCCGTGGCCGCGCTGCTGGCCGCGGCCGTGGTGCTGCTGGCCGACGTGGTCGGCCGCGTGGTCATCGCTCCCGAGGAGATCCAGATCGGCGTGACCGCCGCGATCGTCGGCGGTCCGTTCTTCGTTCACCTCGTCCGGACCCGGAAGGTGGCCGTGCTGTGACCGTCGTGGTGCGCCGGGGCGGGTTCTCGACCCGCTTCCGGCTCCGGGGTCTCGCGGTCGGCGTGCTCGCCGCCGTCGCCGCCGGCGGGATCGCGTTCATCGGGATCGGGTTCGGGCAGTACCCGATGTCGCTCCGGACCGTGTGGGACACGCTGGCCGGGTCCGGGACGATCATCACCTACGACATCGTCGTGCTCGACCGGCTGCCACGGGCCCTGGCCGGCGTGCTGGTCGGGGCCGCGTTCGGGGTGGCGGGCGCCGTGCTGCAACGGATCGCGCGCAACCCCCTGGTCAGCCCCGACGTCATCGGGGTGAACGCGGGCGCGTCCGCCGGCGCCGTCGTGATGATCCTGGGGGTCGGCGCGTCCGCGGCCGGGGTCACGGCGGGAGCGCTCGCCGGCGCGGCGCTGGCCACCGCGGCGGTGTACGTCCTGGCCTACCGCCACGGGTTCTCCGGGTACCGCCTGGTGCTGGTGGGGATCGGGATCGCCGCGATGCTCACCGCGGCCGCCACCTTCATGCTCGGCCGGGCCGACGTCAACGCGGCGTACCAGGCCGCCGTCTGGCTCGTCGGCAGCCTCACCGGCCGGGGCTGGCCGGACGTGGTCCCGGTGGCGGCGGCGGTCGCGGTGCTGGTGCCGGCCGCGATCGTGCTGACCCGTCACCTCGCCCTGCTCGAGCTCGACGACGACCTCGCGCGCGCCCTCTCCCGACGGATCCACCGCGCGCGTCTCGGCCTGCTCGCGTGCGCGGTCGGCCTGTCCGCCCTGGCCACCGCGGCGGCGGGGCCGGTCGGGTTCGTCGCCCTCGTCGCGCCCCAGGTCGTGCGCCGTCTGCTCGGCGAGCGCAGCCCCGGGCTCGTCCCGTCGGCCGCGGTCGGCGCCCTCGTCGTCGCCGCCACCGACCTGATCGCCCGCATGGCGTTCGCCCCGCGCGAGCTGCCGGTCGGGGTGCTGACCGCCCTCGTCGGCGCACCCGTGCTCATCGCCCTGCTCGTGCGGGCCAACCGGATCGGAGCGAGCGGATGACCCTCTCTGGCGAGGAGCTGCGCCTCGGCTACACCGCGGACCGCATGGTGATCGACGGCCAGTCCGTCGCGCTGCCCGCCGGGCGGATCACCGCGATCGTGGGCCCGAACGCCTGCGGGAAGTCGACGCTGCTGCGCGGCCTCGCCGGGCTGATGCGCCCGGCATCGGGCCGAGTGCTCCTCGACGGCGACGAGCTCTCCCGCCTGCCCGCCCTCGAGCTGGCCCGCCGCATCGGAGTCCTGCCGCAGGCCCCGGTCGCCCCGGACGGGATCACCGTCGCCGACCTCGTCGGCCGCGGCCGCCACCCGTACCAGCGGTGGTTCCGGCAGTGGTCGGCCGACGACGAGGCGGCGGTCACCACCGCGCTCGCCGCCACCGGACTCGAGGAGCTGGCCGAGCGGCCGGTCGCCGAGCTGTCCGGCGGCCAGCGCCAGCGGGCCTGGATCGCGCTCGTCCTGGCCCAGGGCCCGCAGACGATGTTGCTCGACGAGCCGACGTCGTTCCTCGACCTCGCCCACCAGCTCGACGTCCTCGACCTGCTGCGGACCATCAACGCCGACCGGGGACGCACCGTGGTGATGGTGCTGCACGACCTGGAGCTCGCCGGCCGGTACGCCCACCACGTGATCGCCATGCGCGACGGCGCGATCCACGCGCAGGGCCCGCCCTCCGAGGTGATCACCGAGGACGTCGTCGCCGCGGTGTTCGGGGTCGACGCCCTGGTGCTCGAGGACCCGCTGACCGGGACGCCGCTCGTGCTGCCCCGTCCCCGGACATGACGACGGCCCCGCCCCTCGAAGGAGGGCGGGGCCGTCGGGGAAGCGTCAGACGGAGGTGGTCTCCGTCCTGCGCTCCGGCACGTCGTCCTTCGCGAGGCGACGCTCGACGAGCGCACCGAACACGAGGCCGAGCACCGTCCACAGCAGCGCCTGCGCGCCGAACGACGCGACACGGAACGCGTAGAGCACGTCCGGGTCGAAGCCGGGGAAGACGATC
>NZ_JBXUHE010000019.1:0-108826 GCF_057180585.1 Actinomycetospora sp. 2LY8.5 | reverse complement strand
GGGTGGTGGGGGTGGTGGGGGTGGTGGCCGGGGTGGTGGGGAGGAGAACGGTCACGGTGATCCTGCCGTCGTGCGTGTGGGACGCGGGGACGGCGCGGACCGGACTCGACCGCGGAGGCCGTCAGCCGGGACGCGCGCCGGGGAGCCCACACAGCGCGCTCGCCTGCCGCCGCAGGTCGACGTGACGGCGGCGGCGCAGGAGCCGGGTCACGCGGTGGCCCCCAGCCGCGCCGGGGCGGGGAGCACCCCGAGGTTCTCCCGCAGCGTCGTGCCCTCGTAGGCGGTGCGGTAGACACCCCGGTCCTGGAGGGCGGGCACGAGCCGCGCGACGACGTCGTCGAACCCGTCGGGCACCGCGTTCGGCTGCAGGTTGAGGCCGTCGATCGCGCCCGCCCGCACGAAGCGAGCCAGTCGTCGGCGACCGCGGAGGGGGTCCCGACGAACTCGACCGTGTCGTTCAGGTGCAGCACCAGGTCGCGGATCGAGAAACCGCGTCGGTCGGCCAGGTCGCGCCACGCGGCCGCGGTGCGCCGGGGACGGTCGCTGGTGTTGACCACCCCATGGGTGATCGTCTGGACGGCGCTGACGGGGTCGTGCGCCGGCAGCGGGCCGTCGACGTCGTGGTCGGACAGGTCGTGGCCCCACACCGCCTCGACGACGGCCCGGATCCGCCGGTCGCTCCAGGTGCGGTCGCGGAACCAGCGGGCCTTGTCGCGGGCCTCGGCGTCCGTGTCGCCGAGGATGACCCGCGTCGCCGGGAAGATCTTCACGTCCTCGGCGGGGCGGCCGCGGCGGACCAGCCGGGCGCGGACGTCGGTGGCGAAGTCCAGGGCCTCGGGGAACCGCAGGTAGCGGGAGAAGATTCCCTGGGCGTGCCGCGCCGCGAACTCCCGGCCCTCGGGCGACTCGCCGGCCTGGAAGAGCACCGGGCGGCCCTGCGGGCTCGGCGGCAGCGACGGACGGGCGCGCCGGGCCCCGCGCACGACCTCCCCGATCGCGCCGGGCGCCGACCACGACGGGGCGTCCGCCGACGCCGCCGTGACGCCGTCCGGCCACGCCGACCACAGCGCTTCGACGGTCGCGAGGTGCTCCTCGGCGTAGCGGTAGCGGTCGTCGTGGGTCACGTCGCCGCCCCGCCGGAAGTTCTCGCCGGTCCAGTCGTTGTCGGTCGTCACCACGTTCCAGCCGGCGCGCCCGCCGGACAGGACGTCGACGGTGGACAGGCGCCGGGCGAGGTCGACCGGGTCGGAGAACGTGGTGTTCAGCGTGGCGACGAGCCCGATCCGCTCGGTCACCGCGGCGAGGTGGGCGAACAGCACGAGCTGGTCGGGACGACCGGTCACCGAGTGGTCGGTGATGCGGCCGAGGTGCTCGCGCAGCCGCTGGCTGTCACCGAGGAACAGGGTGGAGAACAGGCCGCGCTCGGCCGCGGCCGCGAGACGGCGCCACGCGGCGAAGTCGTAGTACACCTGTGGGTCGGCCTCCGACCAGACGTAGGCGGGGCCGAAGCCGAAGAACCCGGCAAGGTGCAGCCGGGCGTGCGGGCGGGCGGGTTCGGGTGCGGCCACGAGCGGCTCCTCTCAGGACGCGTACCGACCGGCCGGCCGCTCCAGGCCCAGCTGGTCGCGCAGGGTGTGGCCGGGCACGGGACGGCGCAGGTGGTGGCCGAGGCCCGGCAGGACCTCGTCGGCGAGGACCGCGCCGTCGACCTCGAGCACCGCGGGGATCAGACGCACCGCGTCGAAGCGGTCGGCGAGCCGGCGCAGCAGGCCGACCAGCCGCGCCGGGGCGCCGACGTGGCGCAGGCGCCGGTCGGGGCTCCAGGGGGCGTGGCGGTCCAGTGCGGCGAGCCGGTCGGCGGCCGGGGTGCCGCCCGCGTCGAGCACGACCTCGACCTCTGCGAGCGCGCGCGGCGCCTGCGACGGCGCGTCCAGCAGATCGTCGACCGACGGCGCGGCGACGACGTCCACGTCGACGAGATCGGGCGGCAGCGTCCCGACCGGGGCGAGCACCAGGACCTGCCCCTGCGGCGGGCGGGGCACCAGCGCCGGGCCGCGGATCGCGAACGACCGTCCGCGGAAGTCGACGTGGTGCACGCGGTCGGCGTCGAGGAACCGGCCGCTCGCCTCGTCGGCGATGATCGCGTCGTCCTGCCAGGAGTCCCAGAGCCGCCGGGCGGCGTCGACCACGTCGGCGGCCTCCCCGGCCAGGACCTCCGCGTCGGTCTCGTGCCGGAGGCCGTGCGCGGCGGCCCGGGCCGCGCCCGCCTCCGTGCCGAGCAGCCAGCCCGCCCGGCCCACCGAGGCGTGGTCGAGACCCGAGAGCTGGTTGGAGACTCCGAACGGCTCGGCGTGCGCGGCGGCGACCAGCGGCACCAGCCCGAGCGCCTCGGTCCGCGCGGACAGGAACGACGCCGCGGTGACCGGGTCGAACCGGCCCGCGACGCCCGCGCCGGGGTCGCCGGCCGTCGCGTCCGCGAGCGTGACGAAGGCGAACCCGGCGTCCTCGGCGCGCCGCCCCACGGCGGCGAGGTGACCCGGGGTCAGCAGGGCGTCGGGCGGGTGGTCGGCGAAGCGCCAGGCGGCGGGGTGGGCGCCGTCGCCATCGATCTCCAGTCCGACGGCGAGCCCGGTGGTCCTCGTCACTGCCGTCCTCCCGGAGCGCGCCGGGACGCGCCTACGGTGGACACGTCATGTCGATCAACGGAGGAGGACCCGTGGCGGAGCGCGTCGAGCTGCTCGAGGGCCTGCGCACGACCCCGGCGCGGCGGTACCTCGCGGCGACCCCGATCCCTGACGACGTCCTGTGGGAGCTGCTCGACACCGCCGTCCGCGGCCCGTCGGGTGGCAATCGCCAGGGCTGGGGCTGGGTCGTCGTCACGGACCCGGCGCTGAAGGCCCGCATCGCCGAGCACTACCGGCAGGGCTGGGAGAAGGTCTACGGGGTGCGCCGAGAGGAGCTGCTCGACCCGACCCGCGACGGCGCCGCGGACGGCCTGAGCCCCGCGTCCTTCCGCGCCGCCGACCACCTCGCGTACCACCTGGCCGAGGCGCCCGTGTTCGTGGTGCCGGTGCTCCGCAACGGCGCGGACTCGACCGACAAGCGGTTCGGGGCGTCGATCTACGGGGCGGTCCAGCAGCTGCTGCTCGCCGCGCGGGCGCACGGGATCGGTGGCGTGCTCACGTCGCTCCACCTGCTGTCGGGCGAGCGGGAGGTCGACGAGCTGCTCGGGCTGCCCGAGGACGCCGCGACGATGGGTCTGGTGCCGCTCGGCTACCCGGTGCGCGGACGCTGGTCGACGCCGCGGCGCCAGCCGGTCGAGCAGGTCGTGCACTGGGAGCGCTGGGGCGAGAACCGCGCGCGGCACTGAGGCCCTCACCCGGCCTCCCCGGCCGGCACCCGCCGCCCCGCGATCGCCGCGAGCAGCGTCCGCGTGTACTCGTGCTGCGGGTCGTCGAAGATGTCGGCGGTCGGCCGCAGCTCGAGCAGCCGGCCGTCGCGCATCACGCCCACGCGGTGCGCCACCCTCCGGACGACGGCGAGGTCGTGGGAGATGAACAGGAACGCGAGCCCGTCGCGCTCCTGGAGCTCGGCGAGCAGCTCGAGCACCTGGGCCTGCACCGACACGTCGAGCGCCGACACCGGCTCGTCGCACACGACGAGGTCCGGCGCCAGCGCGAGCGCGCGGGCGATGGCCACCCGCTGGCGCTGGCCGCCCGAGAGCTCGACCGGCCGGCGCTCGAGCGTCGCGACAGGCAGCGCGACCCGGTCCACGAGCTCCGCGGCCCGCGCCGCCTGCTCGGACGCCGACCCGACCCGGAACGCGCGGAGCGGCTCGGCGATCACCTCGCGGACGGTGAAGCGCGGGTCCAGCGAGGCGTAGGGGTTCTGGTAGACGAGCTGGGCGCGCCGGCGCAGCTGCCGCCACGGTTCGCCGCGGATCGCCGTGACGTCCTCGCCGTCGAGCAGCACCCGGCCGTCGGTCGGGGCGGCCAGGCGCAGCAGCAACCGCGCGGTCGTCGACTTCCCGGAGCCGGACTCGCCGACCAGCGCGAGCGTCTCCCCCCGCGCGATCGTGAACGACACGTCGTCCACGGCGCGCAGCGTCCCGCGGCGCCAGGAGCCGCCCGTACGCGGGAGCGGGAAGTCCTTGACCAGCCCGCGGACCTCGGCGATGGGGATGTTCCCGCCGGTCGGGGCCGCGAGCGGCGGGGGGTCGGTGACGGCGAGCCCGGGCGCCGCCGCGAGCAGCTCGCGGGTGTAGGCGTGCGCGGGTCCGGCGAGGATCTCCGCCGTCGGGCCCTGCTCGACCACGCGCCCGCCGGACATCACGACGACCCGGTCGGCGCGGTCCGCGGCCACCGCGAGGTCGTGGGTGATGAGGAGCAGGGCGCTGCCCGACGCCTCGCGGAGCTCGTCGAGGTGGTCGAGGATCTGGCGCGCGATGGTGGCGTCCAGCGCGCTGGTGGGCTCGTCGGCGATGAGCAGCCCGGGGTCGGCGGCGATCGCCACGGCGATGAGCGCCCGCTGTCGCATCCCGCCGGAGAGCTCGTGCGGATACTGCCCCGCGCGCACCGCGGCGTCGGGGAGCCCCGCCCGTTCGAGCAGCGCGACGGCCTTCGCCGGCGCCGAGCGGCGGTCGGCGAGCCCGTGGGTCCGCAGCACCTCCGCGACCTGCGCGCCGACCTTCTGCACCGGGTTCAGCGACACCGAGGGGTCCTGCGGGACGAGCCCGATGCGCGCGCCACGCACCGAGCGCCACTGCCGGTCGGTGCGCCCGACCAGCTCGTCCTCGCCCAGCCGCACGCTTCCGGCCCGCACCGCCCCGTTGTCCGGGAGCAGACCGATGATCGCCTGCGCGAGCGTCGACTTGCCGGACCCGGACTCGCCCACGATCGCGACGACCTCGCCCGGTGCCACGTCGAGGTCGACCCCGCGCACGGCGTCGACGGTCCCGCCGGACACGCGGTAGTCGACCTGCAGGTCCTTCACGACCAGGGAGCTCATCGGTCCCGCCCCCACTCGCCGTCGAGCGCCTTCGACACGCGGTTCACCGCGAGCACCGTCGCCGCGATCGTCAGGCCGGGCATCGCGCACATCCACCACGCGGTGGCCAGGTAGTTGCGGCCCTCGGCGACCAGCGACCCCCACTCCGGGGTCGGCGGCGGCGCGCCGTAGCCCAGGAACGACAGCGAGGAGACCGCGAGGATCGCGAGCCCGAACTCCAGCACGGCCAGCACCAGCACCGGGCCGGCGGCGTTGGGCAGCACGTGGCGGCCCAGCGTCACCCACCACCGCGTCCCGACCGCGCGGGCCGCCTCGACGTAGACGGTGCCGCGCACGCGCAGGGTCTCCGCCCGCATGACGCGCGCGAACTGGGCGACGCTCGCGACGCCCACGGCGACGGCCACGTTCGTCGTGCCGAAGCCGAGCGCGGCGATCAGCGCCAGGGCCAGCAGGATCGGCGGGATCGCGAGCAGGACGTCGACGACGCGCATCAGCCCCTCGTCGACCCAGCCGCCGACGAACCCGGCCAGCAACCCGATGAGCCCACCGACCACGAGCGCGACCGCCACCGCGATGAGCGTCGCCTGCAACGATAGGGCGGTGCCGTGCACGACGCGGGTCCACACGTCGCGGCCCAGGTAGTCGGTGCCGAACCAGTGCCCGGGGCCGGGCGGCAGCGAGCGGTCCCGGGGCACGGCCAGGTTCGGGTCGCCGGGCGCGAACAGCTGCGGGAACACCGCCGAGGCCAGCACGAACACGATCACGAGGACCGAGAGCACGAGCCCGGGACGGCGCCGCAGGAAGCGGAGGAGCCGGGCGCGGTCCGGCGCCGGTGGTTCCATCTGGAGGGGGGCACGATCCGGCCCACGGTCGAGGAGCTCGGTCATGCCGGCACCGCCTGTGAGACGCGTGGATCCAGCAGGGGGTAGAGCAGGTCGACGACGAGGTTGACCACGACGAACACGAACGCGGCGAAGAGCACGACGCCCTGGACCAGCGGGATGTCCTGGTCGGCGACGGCGGAGACCGTGATGCGGCCCAGCCCGGGCCGCGTGAAGACGGTCTCGACGACCACCGTCCCGGCCAGCAGGTTGCCCGTGACGTACCCGAGGACCGTCAGCGCGGGGATCGCCGCGTTGCCCAGCGCGTGCCGGAGATGGACCGCGAGCGGCCCGACCCCCTTCGCGCGGGCGGTGGTCACGTACGGCTCGGCGAGCGCCTGGTCCATGCTCTTGACCAGCACCTGCGCGATCAGCGCACCCGTCGGCAGCGCGAGGGTGATCGCGGGCAGGACCAGCGCCTCCGGCCCGCGGGCGCCGACCGCGGGCAGCCAGCCCAGCTGGAACGAGAACAGCTGGACCAGCATGAGGCCGACCCAGAACACCGGCAGCGACACCGCCAGCGACGGCAGCCCCATGAGGGCCTGGGCGAGCCAGCGACTGCGGGTGTACGTCGCCGTCAGGGCCACCCCCGCGCCGAGCAGCACCGCGAGGACGAGCCCCGCCGAGGCGATCTGCAGCGTGGGTGGCAGGGCCTCGCCGATCGTGCTGGTGACGGGCTGACCGTTGACGAAGGAGGTCCCCAGGTCACCCCGCAGCGCCGCCCACAGCCGTTCCAGGTACTGCACCGGCACCGGCGCGTCCAGCCCGTACTGCGCCCGCAACGCGTCGAGCTCGGCCGTCGTCAGCGTCGTGCCCTCGGACGCCCGCGCGACGAGCGTCGCGACGGGGTCGGCCAGCAGGTACAGGACGGCGAACGAGACGGTGTACGCCGCCCACATCACCCCGACGGCCGCCGCGAGCCGCCGCAGCAGGTACGGCCCACTCACGCGATCACACTGCTCACTGGGACATCCAGGTGCCGTGCAGCTGGATGCGCGACGAGGCGTCGAACGCGACGTCGTGCGCGCCGGGTGCGACCGCGAGCGTCGTGGTGAGCTCGGCGACCGGCACCACCAGGTGCTGGCTGACCAGTTGCTCCTGCGCCTGCGCCACCTGCTGCGTGCGCTGCGCGGGGTCGAGCGTCCCCGCCTGCGCGATGAGCAGGGCGTCCAGCGGCGTGCCGGCCGGGAAGCGGAACGAGTTCGGGCCTGCGGTGCCGTACTGCGCGCGCAGGATGTCCGGGTCGGCCCGGCTGACGTTGAGCCAGAAGGCCGTGAACTGCCCGCTCTGCTGGATCGTCGCGGTGTCCGCCACCGGTCGTTCCTGCAGCTGCAGGTCGATCCCGACGGCGCGCAGCTGCTGCTGCACCAGCTCGAGCGCCGGCCGGTTCGTCGCGATGACCGGCGCGTAGATCAGGGGCAGGGTCAGCCGCTGCCCGGCCTTCGCGCGGATGCCGTCCGGGCCCGGGACCCAGCCCGCGGCGTCCAGCACCGCGCCGGCGCGGGCCGGGTCGAAGGCCAGCGCCGCGGACTGGTCGACGTAGTCCGGTGTCGTGGACGCGAGAGCGGACGTCGCCGGCCGCGTCGGGGACGTGTAGACCGCGGAGACGACCTCCTGCCGGTTGATCGCGGCGGAGATCGCCTCGCGGACCGCGGCGTCCTGCCCGAGCGGCGTCGACTGGTTGAAGACGATCCCGAACGGCGTGCCGGGGTTGGCCCGCGACGGCAGCTCGATCCCCGCCCCCGCCAGCGGCGCCTCGTCCTGCGGGCCGATGCTCGCGATGGCGTCGACCTCACCGGACTGCAGGCTGCCGGTGCGCACGCCGGACTCGGGGACCACCCGGAACTCGGCGCGGTCGAGGTAGGCCTCGCCGGGGTGGGTGAACAGCGACGAGCCCCAGGAGTAGCCCGCCCGCTTCGTCAGGATCGTGGACTGGTCCTTCGTGTACGTCTGTAGCACGAAGGGCCCGGACCCGACGACGCCGGCGCAGCGCTGGTCGTCGGTCTGTGCCGCGCTCGCCGGCGAGAGGATCCCGAGGCTGTGCGTCGAGGTGCCCTGCAGGAACTGCACGTTGGGCTGCGCGAAGCGGACGGTCAACGACGTCGGGCTCGTCACCGTCGTGCCCTGGTACCCGGCCAGGTAGCCCCTCGGGAGGGTGCCGCGGGCACCGAGGGTCGGGACGCGGTCGAAGTTCGCCTTCACCGCGTTCGCGTCGAGTGCGGTGCCGTCGGAGAAGGTCACCCCGGGGCGCAGCTGGAAGGTCCACTCGGTGGCCTGCGGGTTCGACTCCCACGACGTCGCGAGCCAGGGCCGGATGTCGCCACTGGCCGGGTCCTGGTCGGTCAGCGAGTCGACGACCTGGCGCATCGAGTAGATCGAGTCGTTGCTGCCGACCTGCTGCGGGTCGGCGCAGCCGGCGTCGCTGGACACGGCGAACACCAGCGTGCCGCCGGGCCGCGGCGGCCCGGCGTCGGCGGCCTGCCCGCCACCGCCTCCGCCACCGCCTCCGCCACCGCCTCCGCAGGCGGTGAGGACGAGGGCGGTGACAGCCGCCAGTGCCGCCAGTGCCGCCGGTGCCGCCGGTGCCGTGCGCCTCACGCCGACACCCCCGCCTTCTGGGCGCGACGGGTGGGCTCCCCGAACCGTCCCGGTGGCGCGAGCCCCAGGTTCTCCCGCAGCGTCCCGCCGGCGTACTCGCCGCGGAACACCCCGCGCTCCTGGAGCAGCGGGACGACGCGGTCGACCACCTCGTCGAGGCCCGACGGGCTCACGTGCGAGCCGAGGATGAATCCGTCGCAGGCGTCGGCCTGCACGTAGCGGTCGATCTCGTCGGCGACGTGCTCGGGCGTCCCGACGAACACGGCGCGGTCGAAGACCTTCTTGACGACCTCGCGCAGCGACAGCCCCTCGGCCTCGCCGATCTCGCGCCAGGCTTTCGCGGTGGCGTGCGCGTCCTGGGTCAGCGGGGCGCGGCCGCGGATCCACGTCGGCGCCTCGGGTGTGGGGTCGACGTCGGGCACCGGCCCGTCGGGGTCGAAGCCCGACAGGTCGCGGTTCCACACCATCTCGGCGAGCACGATCGCGGTCCACGGGTCGACCTGGCGGTCGTGGATCAGCTCGTGGCGCTCGCGTGCCTCGGCGTCGGTGTCACCGAGCACCACGGCGGCGGACGGGAGGATGCGCACCTCGTGGGGGTCGCGGCCGGCCGTCGCGACGCGCGCCTTGACGTCGTCGTAGAACGCCCGCGCCTGGTCGAACTGCTGGTAGCGGGAGAAGATCGCGTCCGCGCTGCCGGCGGCGAAGTCGCGCCCGGCCGGCGACTCGCCGGCCTGCAGGATCACCGGGTGGCCCTGCGGGCTGCGCGGCACGGTGAACCGCCCGCGGATGTCGAACTGGTTGCCCGTCAGGGCGAAGTCGCCGACGTGCCCGTCGCGCAGGAACCGCCCGGATCCCGGGTCGGCGACCACGGCGTCCGAGCCCCACGAGTCCCACAGCGCGCGGACCGCGGCGAGCGTCTCGCCGGCGCGCTCGTAGCGCTGGTGGTGGCCGAGGTAGCCGCCACGGCGGAAGTTCTCGCCGGTCGGCGCGTCGGAGCTCGTCACCACGTTCCACGCGGCGCGGCCGCCGGAGAGCACGTCGAGCGTGGCGAACTTCCGAGCCAGCTCGAAGGGTTCGTTGAACGTCGAGTTGATCGTCCCGGCCAGCCCGATGTGCCGGGTGACGGCCGCGAGCGAGGCGAGCACGGTGAACGTGTCCGGTCGGCCCACGACGTCCTGGTCGAAGAACTCCTCGCCGCGGGTGCGGATGCGCAGGCCCTCGGCGAGGAAGAGCAGGTCGAGCTTGCCGCGCTCGGCGCTCCGCGCCCAGTGCTCGAACGACGTGAAGTCGATGTGGCTGCCCGAGGCCGGGTCGCTCCAGACGGTGTCGTGGTTGACGCCGGGGAAGTACGCGCCGAGGACGATCTGCTTCCGTCCGTTCTCTGGCTCGGTCATGCTCCTGCTCCCACGGTCGCGTAGCGGCTGGCCGGGCGCGCGAGACCGAAGCGCTCGCGCAGGGTGGGTTCGGCGTACTCGGTGCGGAACGCGCCGCGCTGCTGGAGCGCGGGAACGAGCCCGTCGACGATCGCGTCGAGATCCGTCGGCAGCACCGCGGGACGCAGCCGGTAGCCGTCGAGCCCGGCCTGCTGCCAGTCGAGGAGCAGGTCGGCGAGCGCCGCCGGTGTGGTCGCGACGATCGCGGCGTCGCTGGTCAGCGGGTCGATCGCGTCGAGGCGGGCGAGCCGCTCGCGAGCCGCGTCCTCGGTGTCCTCGAGCAGGACGACGAGGTCGGCGAGCACCTGGAGCGGCGGCGCTGCGTCACTCCCCGTCGCTGCGCTCGCCCCGGTGTCATTCCCCGTCGCTGCGCTCGCCCCGGTGTCATTCCCCGTCGCTGCGCTCGCCCCGGTGTCATTCCCCGTCGCTGCGCTCGCCCCGGTCCGCGCGACGTCCCGCTCGGCCGCGCGGACCTGCTCGAGGATCGTCCCCACCTCGCCGGCGTCGTGCGGCGTCACGAGCAGCACGTCCGCGCCGCGCGCGGCCAGCCGGTAGGGCTCCCACCCGTGGCCCAGCGACACGACCAGCGGCTGGCCCTGCGGCGGGCGCGGGACGATCGAGGGGCCGCGGACGGAGAAGTGGTCGCCGGCGAAGTCGACGTGGTGGAGCTTGTCGCGGTCGAGGAACCGGTTGGCCGCCTCGTCGCGGATCTCGGCGCCGTCCTCCCACGAGTCCCAGAGCCGGCGGACCACCTCGATCGCGTCGGCGGCCTCACCGAAGAGCTCCGCGATCAGCGCCCGAGCCTCCGGGGTGTCCAGCGCGTCACGACGCAGCCCGGGGATCGTGCGCCGGCCGACGTGCGCGGCCTCGTCGGGGCGCACCGAGGTCTGCACGCGCCAGCCGGCCCGGCCGTGCGAGTCGTGGTCGAGCGTGGCCAGGGCCGAGGCGACGTGGAACGGCTCGGTGTGTGTCGTGGTCACCGTCGGGACGAGCCCGATCCGGCGGGTCAGCGGTGCGACGAACGCGGCGACCAGCTCGGCGTCGAGGCGGCCCTGCACGCGGTCGGTGCGGCGCTCGGGCCCGGCGAGGTGGTCGCCGGACTGCAGGCCGAACGCGTCCTCGATCGTCACCAGGTCGAGCAGGCCACGCTCCGCGGTCCGTGCGAGGTCGGCCCAGTACCCGGCGGTGAAGAGCTCCGTGGGGCGGGCCCCGGGCTCGCGCCAGGCAGCCGGGTGCCAGCCGGCGCCGTCCAGTGCGACGGCGAGGTGCAACGGGGACGAGGACATGCGTGACCGCTTCCTGCGGCACGGGGCCGCGGCGTGGTGGGAATCGGGTCCGGGGCGGTCAGGCCGGACAGACCGCGCTCGCGACCCGCTGCAGGTCGACGTGGCGCCGGTAGCACCCGCGGTGGGAAGCGGGGACACGGACCGTGGTGGTCATCGCGTCCTCCCTCGTTCGTGCGGGTCGTTTCGGACTCTAAGGAGCGGCACCGTGCCGGTGTCAACACCGCTGCGTCAGGACGTGACCGGCGACGCTCCGCCCGCACGGGGTCACGGAGAGGTGCTAGAGGGATCTCGGAGCAGCACGAGGACGACGGCGCCGGTCGGCTCGATCGCGCCGGCCTCGGCCAGCAGATGCGCGGTCCGCCGGGTGCCCGCGAGCCGGACCACGGGGCGGCCGAAGGCGCCGACGCCGCGGCAGTCCCACAGGGCCCCGAGCCCGGGCGCGCCCGCGCGGAGCCCGGCGCGGACCCGCGTCAGGCGCGCGTCGCCGGGGTCCCGGTCGGTGGCCATGCGCAGGCGGCGGGCGAGGGCGTGGACGAGCGGGACGACGTCCTCGGTGCTCGCCAGCAGCTGCTCGAGGACGTGGCGCCCGGACGCGAAGGCGGCGATCCAGGCGTCGTTGGCCGCGACCACGTCGAGGCGCGCGTCGAGCAGCACCGCCGGGTCGTCGCGCCAGCTCGCGAGCAGCGGGCGCAGGCCGTCCGGATCGGCGTCCAGGGGATCGTGGGGCCGCGACAGCGCGCGGAGGTGCTCGCGGCCGACCTCGTCGATGCCCAGCACGCGCCCGACGGCGTCGAGCACCTGGTCGGACGCGGTGACCCGGCCCTGCTCGAGCCACGTGTACCAGGTGACCCCGACCCCGGCGAGCGCCGCGACCTCCTCGCGCCGCAGGCCCGGGGCGCGCCGCCGGCGACCGGCCGGGAGCCCGACCTGCCGCGGCCCGACGAGGTCGCGGTAGGCGCGCAGGCAGCGGCCGAGCTCCTGGCGTCGCAGGTCGCAAGGTGTCAGTGCCACTACCCCCATCAGCGGGCTCCTGGTTCCGGCCGCGGGGTGCGCCGCAGCCTGATCGCATGATCGGTATCGGTGTGAACGTGGCGGCCGGACTGCCCGCGGACCCGGACAACGTCGTCGACGAGCTGGCGACCCGCGCGCGGGCCGCCGAGGCCGCGGGCGTGGACACGGTGTGGCTCCCGCAGGGCTACGGCTTCGACACGCTGACGACCTTCGCGGCGATCGCGCGCGAGGTCCCGCGGGTGGAGCTGGGCGCGTCGGTGATCGTGGTGCAGCCCCGGCACCCCCGGGTGCTCGCGGCGCAGGCGCAGACCGTGCAGGCGGCCTCGCACGGGCGGTTCACGCTCGGCCTCGGGGTGAGCCACCCGGGGCTGCTCGAGGTCTATGGAATCCCGTTCGACCGCCCGGTCGCGGCGCTGCGCGCGCACCTCGACGTGCTCCTCCCGATCCTCGACGGCCGTGCGGTACCCGGCGCCGTGGGGCCGGGCTCCGACGCCGCCGCGACCGCGGTGCCGGGCGCCGCGCCGCGGGTCCCCGTCCTGCTCGGGGCGCTCGGGCCGGTGATGCTGCGGCTCGCCGGGGAGCGCGCGTCGGGGACGATCACGTTCCTCGCCGGGCCGCGGACGATCGGCGACGAGGTGGTGCCTCGGCTGACCCGCGCCGCGGCCGGGGCACCACGTCCCCGGGTGGTGGTGGGCGTGCCGGTGGCGGTGACCGACGACGCGCAGCGGGTGCGCGCGCAGGTCGCCGCCGAGTACGCGGCGTACGCGCGGCTCCCCTCCTACGCCGCGACCCTCGCCCGCGACGGGTTCGGCTCGCCCGGCGACATCGTCGTCGCCGGCGACCAGGACGAGGTCGCCGACGGCCTGCGCCGCTACGCCGAGGCCGGGGCGACCGACGTCAACGTCAGCCTCGTCGGGGACGCCGCGGACCGGGCGCGCACGTTGCCGGTGCTCGCGCAGCTCGGTCACGCCGTCCACTCCGCGGCCAGCAGCCGGTAGGACTCCACGCGGTCGGCGTGGTCGTGGGTGATGGTCGTGACCAGCAGCTCGTCGGCGCCGGTGAGCCGGGCCAGGGCCGCGAGGCGCTCGGCGACCGCCGCGGGATCGCCGACGAACTGCGTCTCCAGCCGGTCGGTGACGAGCTCCGGGTCCCACCTCGCCGCGGCCGCGGCGGCCGGGTCGGGATAGGGGATCGCGCCGGCCCCGGAGCGGATGCTGTGGACCCAGGGCGCGTAGCCGGCCGCGAGCTCCCGGGCGCGCGCGGCGTCGCGGGCGACGACGACGTCGGCGGAGACCATCACGTGCGGGCGCTCGAGCGTCGCCGACGGGCGGAACGCCGCGCGGTAGCCCTCCACGGCGTCGAGCACCGTGCCGGGGCTGACGTGGTAGTTCGCCGCGAACGGCAGCCCACGGGCGCCCGCGACCTCGGCGCTCTCCCCGCCGCTGCTGCCGAGCACCCACGTCTCGACGCCGGCCCCCTCCCCCGGCATCGCGTGGACCTCGACACCCTCGGACGTGCGGTGGGTGCCGGCGAGCAGACCGAGGACCTCCTCGACCACCGTGGTGTAGCCGGGCGCCTCCGCGCCGGGCTGGCGGATCAGCTCGCGCTGCGCCTTCACCCGCTGCGACCGCAGGAGCCCGCGCACCGAGAACGGCGCCGGGATCACGACGCCGTCGACCACCCGCCGCTCGACGTGCCCGTTGTCGCGCCGTGGGTCCTTGGTGCCCCCGGAGCGCCCCAGCCCGAGGTCGACCCGCCCCGGGTACAGCGCGTCGAGGGTGCCGAACTCCTCGACCACCGACAGCGGGGTGCGGTGCCCGGTCTGTACGGCACCGGAGCCGACGCGGAGGTGCTCGGTGGCGCCCGCGACCGCCTGCATGAGCAAGGTCGGCACCGCGCCGGCGACGCCCGGGTTGAGGTGATGCTCGGCGAGCCAGAAGCGCCGGTACCCGAAGCGCTCGGCGGCGCGGGCGAGGTCGACGGTGTTGTGCAGCGCGTCCGCGACCGTCGACCCGGCGGGGATCGGGGACAGGTCGAGGACCGAGAGGGGCGGCGCCACGGGGAACTCCACGGAGATGCGTCAGGGACGGGGGACCCGTCAGCGACAGCGGGCCGACCGCGTGCGGCACAGGTCGACGTGCAGGCGCTCCCAGGAGTGACAGAGGCGCACCAGCTCGACCACGCTCCGATACTCGTGCGCGCCGGCGGCGTGGCGCAAGCGGTGTTGACATCGCTCCGTGAGCAGGCGGAGTCTCGAACGGTGCCCCGCTGCCGCGCGCTGACGCGTCGTCGTCACGTGGATCTGCGCCGGGTCACCGCCCAGGGGTGTCGCTGAGGCCGCCGCCTTATCGA
This sequence comes from Actinomycetospora sp. 2LY8.5, assembly GCF_057180585.1. Lineage (NCBI taxonomy): Bacteria > Bacillati > Actinomycetota > Actinomycetes > Pseudonocardiales > Pseudonocardiaceae > Actinomycetospora > Actinomycetospora sp. 2LY8.5. The sequence continues at coordinate 94,258 of NZ_JBXUHE010000019.1, read as the reverse complement.
ACCTTCCCCTGGGAGCACCCGTGAAGTTCCAGGTTCTCGACATCGTCCCGCACGCCCCGCACCCGGTCACCGGCGAGCTGATCTCCGTCCACGAGCGCCTCGAGCGCGTGGTCGAGACCGCCGTCCGCGCCGAGCGCCTGGGCTTCGACTCCTACGCGGTCGGCGAGCGCCACGCCGGTGAGTTCGTCTCGTCGGCGCCGACGGTGCTGCTCGGCGCCCTGGCCCAGGCCACCGAGCGGATCCTGCTCTCGACCGGCGTCACCGTGCTGTCGCTGCTCGACCCGGTGCGCGTCGCGGAGGACTACGCCACGGTCGACCAGCTCTCCGGCGGGCGGCTCGAGATCGTCGTCGGCAAGGGCAACGAGGACAAGCACTTCGGGATGTTCGGCCTCGAGCTGGCCCGGCAGTACGAGTACATGGAGGAGAACTACGAGCTGCTGCGCCGGCTGCTGCGCTCCGAGCACGTCGACTGGGCGGGCACCCACCACGCCGACCTGCACGACGTGACCACCTTCCCGCGCCCGTTCGCCGGGCCGTTCCGCGTCTGGCACGGATCGGCGACGTCGACGACCTCGGTGGACCTCGCCGCGAAGTGGGGCGACCCGCTGTTCTCCGCCAACGCCCTGCAGCCCCGCGAGGCGTACCTCGTCCTCATCGACCGCTACCGGGACAAGCTCGCCGAGTACGGGCACGACCCGTCGATCGGCTACGTGGGGTCCGGGTCCGGCGGGCTGTTCCTCGCCGACACCGACGACGAGGCGATCGCCCAGTACCGGCCGATCTACGAGGCCATGGCGGCCAAGCTCGCCGCGAAGCACGCCGGCGACACCCGCAGGGGCAAGACGATGTCGTTCACGACCATGGAGGACGCCGTCGCCCACGGCCCGGCGCTCGTCGGCGCCCCGGAGCGGGTCGCGGCGAAGATCCTCGACTACCACAAGAGCTACCACCACGACCTGCAGTCGGTGTCGATCAACCCCGTTCTGCCGTACCCCCAACAGCAGGAGGTCCTGGCCCGCTTCGCCGAGGAGGTCATCCCCCTCGTGCGTCGCGAGGTCTCGACCACGCTCTGGGGTCCCGACGACCCCGGCCGCGCCGCGGGCCTGCGCCCGCCCGCGTGACGAACGAGCCGGGGCCAGGCGTCAGCGCGCCGCCCAGGCCTCGGCGAGCAGCTCGTGGCTGCGCACGCGGTCGGCGTGGTGCGTGGTGATCGTCGTGACGAGCAGCTCGTCGGCGCCGACGGCCTTCACCAGCGTCTCCAGCCCGGCGACGACGGTGGCGGGCGCGCCGACGAACTGGGTGGCGACGCGGTCGGCGACGCCCGCGCGCTCGTCCTCGCTCCACGCCCGTGCCCGCGCCTGCTCCGGTGTCACGTAGGGCTGCGCGCCGCGGCCGGTGCGGATGTCGAGCACCCACTGCCCGTAGGGCGCGGCGAGCTCGGCCGCCGCGTCGTCGGTCGGCGCCACGACGACGTCGGCGGAGACCATGACGTACGGCCGGTCGCGGTGCGCCGACGGCGTGAAGGCCGCGCGGTAGGCGTCGACGGTGTCGAGGACCGTGGTGGGGATCGTGTGGTAGTTGACGGCGAACGGGAGGCCGAGCTCGCCCGCGGTCTGCGCGCTCACGCCGGGGCTGGAACCGAGCAGCCAGAACTCCAGGTCGGCGCCCTCCGCGGCCGGGACTCGCAGCGGGGTGCCGTCGTCGCGGGTGGCCGTCCCCTCGAGGTAGGAGAGGATCTCCCGGACCTGCGCGCGGTGGTCCGGCGCCGGGTCGTCGCCGCTGATGCCCATGCGCTCGCCGAGGACGGCGAACCCGGACAGGTCCACACCGGGGACGTGCCCCGGGCTGGGCAGCAGCAGGCCGTCGACCCACTTCGAGGGCGGCGGGGGCGGCACCTCGCCCGCAGGCTTCGCCCGCTCGCTGATCATCGTCAAGATCTTGTGGATGTCGAAGCGCCCCAGCCCGAGGTCGACGCGCCCCGGGTGGATCGCGGCGACGGTGCCGAACTGCTCGGCGACCTGCAGCGGCGGTGTCATCGGCATCTGCACCGCGCCCGAGCCCACGCGGATCGTGCTGGTCGCGCCGGCGATGAGGCCGGCGAGCACCGGCGTCGACGCCGACGCGACGCCCGGGGTGAGGTGGTGCTCGGCGACCCAGTAGCGCCGGTAGCCCGCGGCCTCGGCGGCCCGCGCCAGCGCGACGCTGTCGCGCAGCCCGTCGGCGCCGGTGCCGCCGGGTGGGACCGGGGCGAGGTCGAGGACCGAGAGCGGGATGGTCATGCGACCACCTGCGCGGAGAGGACGGTCGTCACGACACGGGACGGGCGCACGGGGGGACCTCCGGAGGAGCGAGCGGGTCGGGGACGCGGGACGTCCCCGGACACGCCGCACTCGCCGTGCGCACCAGGTCGACGTGGCGGCGGTGCGTACCGGCAAAGGAGATCATCACGGCACCCGCCTCCCACCTGTTGGTGTGCCTCCTGCCTACCGGGCGACCCCGGCCCCGGCAAGCGGAAGTGTCATCGTCCGCAACCGGCCGGGTCGGCGTGCTCGCCGAGCCGGAACGGGTCGAGGTCCCGGGGGTCGGGCGTCGGCAGCCAGCGGCCCTCGCGCAGGGCGTAGGTCCACGCTGGTCCGTGCGCCACGAGCGTCGCGACCGCGGTGACGAACCGGTCGACGTCCTCGGTCGTGGTGGCCGGCCCGAGGCTCGCGCGCACCGCGTCGCGGCCGCCGGTGAGCCGGGCCAGCAGCGGATGCGCGCAGAACCGGCCGTCGCGCACACCGATGCCGTGCTCCGCGGACAGCGCCGCGGCCACGAGCCCCGCCGGCAGTCCCTCGACCTCGATCGTCACGACGGCGACCCGGTCGGGTGCGTCGGTGAACGCGTCGAGCGTCCGCACGCCCGCGGTCCCGGCGAGCCCGGCGCGCAGCCTTCCTGCGAGCGTCCGCTCGTGGGCAGGCAGCACGGTGTCGATGACCGGCTCGAGCGCGCGGCACGCGGCGGCGAGTGCGGCGGCCCCGAGGAGGTTCGGCGTGCCGCCCTCGTGGCGCTGGGGCGCCGGGAGCCAGGTCGTGTCCGTGGCGCCGTCGACGACGTCGACCGCACGCACTGCGCCCCCACCGCCGAGGTGCGCCGGCGCGGCGTCGAGCCAGTCGCGGCGCCCGACGAGCACACCCGCGCCGTACGGGGCGTAGAGCTTGTGCCCGGACAGCGCGACGTAGTCGACGCCGAGGGAGGCGAGGTCGATGCGACGGTGCGGGGCGAGCTGCGCGGCGTCGACCGCGACGCGCGTGCCGGCGGCGTGCGCGAGGTCGACGATCTCGCGGAGCGGCAGGGTCTCGCCCGTGACGTTGGAGGCGCCGGTGACGGCGATCAGGGCGGGGGTGTGCTCGGCGGCGGCGGCGCGCAGGGCGTCGAGCGTCCCGGTGACGGTGTCGCGGGCGACGACGACGCGGTGCTCGGTGTGGCGCCAGGCCAGCAGGGTCGCGTGGTGCTCGAGGTCGAGCGTCAGCACCGGGCCCGGCACGGCGCGGGCGAGCAGCGCGAGGGCGTCGGTGGTGTTGCGGGTGAAGACGACGACGTCGTCGTGCCTCGCCCCGAGGAAGCGGCCCACCGTCTCCCGGGCGGATTCCAGCAGCGAGGTGCAGACCCGCGAGGTGTAGCCGGCGCCGCGGTGGACGCTGGCGTAGTACGGCAGCACCTCGGCGACGTGGTCGGCGACCGCCTGCAGCGGCGGCGCGCTGGCGGCCGCGTCGAGGTCGACGTGGCGCACGCGGCGGCCGTCGACCAGGGGGACCTCGAGGTCGGTACCGACCGTGGTGGGGAGGGCGGGCCCCGCAGTGGACACAGTGAGCACGGTCATGACGGATCTCCGGACCGTCGGGGATCCGACGTCGGGACGGATCCGCGCTTGCCGACGACGGGTGTCGCGTCGGCCTGGTCATCACCCGGAGCACCCCGCCGCGGAGGAGGGTTGCCGACCAGCGAGCCGGGGCTTGGCGCTGGCGCTCGTGACCTGGGCGGGACGCTAGCACGGAGCGCGAGCGCCACCGCAAGCCTGATCGCTCACACCGGCTGCGGCACCACGCGGCGCAGTTCCTCGGCGTGCTCGGCGACGAAGTCGGTGACGTCCCGCGGCGGGCGGCCCGTCAGGCGTTCCACGTCGTCGGTGAGCTCGGCGAGCTCGCCGGCCGCCGCGCCCCGGGAGAGCTCGGCGACGTCCCGGGCGAACGTGACGGACAGCCCGCGGTCGACGAGGAAGCCGACGACCTCGTCGGGCGGCAGCGGCACGACGCCGACGGGGTGGCCGAGCACCGGGGCCAGCGCCGCCGCGAGGTCGTCGTGCGTGAGCAGGCGCGGCCCGGTGAGCGTGGGGACGCCCCCGCGCGGCGCCGTGCCGGTGAGCACGGCCGCGGCGACGGCCCCGATGTCGTCGGCGTCGAGGTAACCGACCGCTCCCCCGTCGTACGGGTCGAGCAGGTCGCCGCCGTCGGTGAACGTGCTGACGCCGGTGAGCAGGTTCTGGAAGAAGCCGCTGGGCCGCAGGACCGTGGCTTCGAGCCCCGAGGCGGCCAGGTGCGCCTCGATCCGGGCGTGGGCCCCGACCGCGAGCGGGCGTCCCGGCGTCGCGCCCTGCACCGAGATCTTGACGACGTGCCGCACCCCGGCCGCGACCGCCACGTCCACCGCCGCCTCCTGCTGGGCGACCATCGGCTGCTCGCCCTCGGCCGGGACCGCCCCGCCGGCGTTGAGGAAGAGCTGCTCGGCGCCCGCGAGCGCGGCGGGCAGCGAGGCGGGGTCGTCGAGGTCGGCGCGGACCACCTCGGCGCCCGGCACCTCGGTCCCGGCCCGGCGCACCACCGCCCGGAACCGGACGCCCCGCTCCGCCAGCCGCCGGGCCACCGCCCCGCCGATCGCCCCCGTCGCGCCGAGCACCACGATCATGTCGTTCCCCTTAAAGTGAGTATGCCTCGAGAAACTAACATGAGGGGTACTCACTTTGTCGACACCCACGCGACGGCCCCGCGCGGACGCCGCCCGCAACCGCGCGGCCCTGCTGACCGCGGCCGACGAGGTCTTCGCGGCCGACGGCGCCGGGGCGTCGCTCTCGGCCATCGCCGCGCGGGCCGGCGTGGCCGTCGGCACGCTCTACAAGCACTTCCCCACACGCCGCGAGCTCGTCGGCGGGCTGCTGGCCGATCGGCACGACGCGCTGTTCGCGCGCGCCGAGGGCACCGAGGTCCCCGACCTCGCGACCTGGCTGCACCGGGTCGCCGAGCACGCCGCGACCTACCGGGGGCTCGCCGAGCTGATCGCGTCGGATCTCCACGCCCCCGACGACGCCGGCGACCGCCTCGCCGCCGACTGCGCGCGGATGGCGGCGATCACCGAGCGCACCGTGGCCGCCGCGGACCTGCGCGACGACGTCACCGTCGACGACGTCGTGACGCTGATGAACGCCGCCGCGTGGACGCGCGAGCAGCAGGGCGCCGACGCAGCCGGCCGGCTGATCGCGACGACGTTGCGGGGGATGGCTGCGTCGGTTCGGTGACCCTCGACCGCACGGCCGGTGGGAGATCGCCGCACACAACGTCTCGGGTCACGACACCTCGCTCCCGCGGTGGACGTCGACGGCACGCCGCAGCCGGCGCACCCCCTCGTCGATGCGCGTCGGGTCGGTGCTGGCGAAACACAGCCGTAGCGAGTCGCCGAAGTGCCGCTGGGGCGAGAACGCCGGTCCGGGGATGTAGGCGACGCCCTCGGCCAGCGCGGTCGGGAACAGCGCTTCGGTGTCGACGCCGGGCATGGTCACCCAGAGGAAGAAGCCACCCTGGGGGTCGGTCCAGCGGACGGGGCCGGCGAGGTCGCCGAGATGGCGCGACAGGGCGTCCTGCATGGCGACCTTGCGGGCCCGGTAGCGGTCGCGCTGGGTCGCCAGGTGGCGCTCGAGATGGCCGCCGCGCAGGAAGCCGGCCAGGAGACGCTGCGCAGGCATGTTGGTGCAGGTGTCCATCGCCTGCTTCGCGTTGATCAACAGCCCTGCCAGCTCCGGCGCGCTGTCCACCCACCCGACACGCAGGCCGGGCGCCACGGTCTTCGAGAACGTCCGCACCGAGAACACCAGCGGGTCCCCGTCGGCGACGGCCCGCAGCGACGGGATGTCCTCGCCCGCGAACCGCAGCAGTGCGTACGGGTCGTCGTCGACGACGATGCTCCCCCAGCGACGCGCCAGCTCCACCAGGCGCTCGCGGCGCGGCGCCGAGAGGGTCGTGCCGGCCGGGTTCTGGAACGTCGGCACCGTGTAGATCGCCTTCGGGGGGTGCCCGAGCTCGGCCACGCGACGCTCGAGCTCGTCGACGTCGAGCCCGTCGGCGTCGGTGGGCACCTCGAGCAGGACGGCGCCGTAGGACAGCGCGGTCGCCGCCCCGCCGGTGTAGGTGGGCGATTCGATCGCCACCACGTCGCCGGGGTCGACGAACAAGGTGCACGCGAGGTCCAGGCCCTGCATGCCACCGGTGGTGATGGTCAGCCGGTCGTCGGTCGTGGCGTCGCTCGTCCCGGCCAGGATGTCGAGCAGCGCGGCCCGCAGGGCGGGATCCCCCTCGGTGGCGGCGTAGTCGAACGCGGTGGAGGTGGCGAGCTCGGTGGCGGCGATCTCGGACAGCACCTCGGTGGGGATCGAGTCCGGCGCCGGGCTGCCCATGGCGAACCGCACGATGTCGTGACTCTGGCGGGCCAGCAGGGAAGTGCTCGAGTCGATCACCGACCCGACCAGGTCGGCGGCGCGGGCCGCCAGCGGCAGGGGGTCGGTCGTCGTCGCGGTGTTCATGCGGGGACCTCCGTGAGCGGCAGCAGGGCGGTCGCTTCGATCTCGACGAGCTCACCGGCCGGCAGGCCCGTGACCCCGACCGTCGTGCGAGCGGGCCGACGGTCCCCGAGCGCGGCCACGTAGGCGCCGTCGAACACGGCCATCACCGTCGTGTCCGGGAGTCCGACGACGTAGCAGGTCAGCCGGACGAGATCGTCGAGGTCGGCACCGTGGGCGGCGAGGACCGCGGCGATGTTGGCCACCGTGCCACGGGTCTGTGCGGCCAGGTCGCCGAGGCCTCCGGCGGCGTCCTCGCCCGTCTGGCCCGCGACGAACAGCCAGCGATCGCGGCGGATCGCCGATGTGTACGGCCCGGACGGGGTCGGTGTGGTCGTCATGCGGTGGCGTCCTCCCGCGGTTCGGTGGTGTGCGTGGGCTCGTCGGCGCGTCCCGTCACGAGCAGGGCGACCCGCTGCCCGGCGAAGCGCCGGGGCTCGGCGCGCAGCAGCGCGGCACCGGCGGCGGCGGCCGGCTCGACCGGGTGCCCCCGGGCGTGGAGGGCGTCGGTGGCGGCGACGAGGTCGTCCTCGCCGACCAGGACGAGGCCGTCGAGCACCTCGCGGCACAGCGCGAAGGTGACGCGGTTGTCCGGGCCGAGATCCCCCATCAGCGAGGTCGCGACGGTCGGGATCTCGTCGACGGGGACGGGTCGGCCCGCGGCGAGCGAGCGCGCCATCGCCGGCGCACGCTCGGCGGACACCCCGATCACGCGGACCTCCGGGCGGACCGCCCGCAGCGCCAGGCCCACCCCGGCCGCGAGACCGCCGCCCGAGACGGGCACGAGCACGGCGTCGAGGTCGGGGCCGTCCTCGGCGAGCTCCAGTCCGAGCGTCCCCTGCCCCGCGACGACGTCGGGGTGGTCGAACGGGGGCACGAAGGCCCACCCGTCGGTGTCCGCGGCGGTCCGCGCGCGCGTGATGGCCTCGGTCTGGTCGGCGGCGGTGGCGTCGACGCGGGCGCCGGCGGCCTCCAGGGCACGGATCCGGGAGGTGGCCACGCCGGCGGAGACGAAGGCGGTCACCGCGAGTCCGGCGCCGCGGGCGACGTGCGTCACCGCCCGTGCGTGGTTGCCCGTGGAGGCGGTGGTCACACCGGGGGCACCACGCTCGGCCGCGGCGATCACGGCGTTGGTCGCCCCGCGGATCTTGAAGCTCCCGGTGGGCTGGCGGTACTCGCACACGAGCCAGACCTCGGCCACCGGGGGCGCGAGGGCGTCGCCCCGCTCGAGGGCGACCGGTCGGGTGCCGCCGCCGAGGCGGCGCCGCGCGGTGTGGACGTCGGCGAGCACCGGCAGGGCCGTCACGGCGCCACCAGCAGGGTGCGGGGCAGGGTCGAGAGCAGCTCCGGGCCGTCGGCGCCGACCCGGGCGGTCTCGGAGAAGGCGTACCCGCCGCCGTCGAGCCACACGGCGAGCATGAGGTGCAGCATCATGTTCTCGCTCAGCTCCGTGCGGTCGCCGGGCGCCAGGCTGATGGTCCGGTCGATCCACACCGCGGGTGGGAACGAGAGCCCGATCGAGTAGCCGATGCGGGCGGCCTTGGAGATGCCCCGCGGCTCCACGACGCGTCGCCACGCCGTGTCCACGTCCTCCGCCCGCGCGCCGGGGGTGATCGCGCCCAGGACCGCGTGCATCCCCTCGGTGACCGTGGCCTCAATGTGCCGGTACGCCGCGGTGGGCTCGCCGAGGTGGAAGGTCCGCGAGAGGCCGGCGGCGTAGTTGTGCCGATGGCCCCCCAGCTCGACCATGATCGGGACGCCGCGCTCGTAGGCCCGGCCGCTCCAGCTCAGGTGGGACGTGTTCGTCCTCGTCCCCGCCGCCATGTAGGGCTGCGCCGGGGTCGAGCCGTAGAGCTCGCCGGTGCCGCGGACCAGCGCGGCGTAGACCTCCGCGGCGACATCCGCCTCCCGCGCGCCGGGCACGATCGCCTCCTGCGCCACCCGCATCGCGTGGTCGCCGATCGCCGCGGCCTCGCGCATCACCGCGACCTCGGCGGGCGACTTCACCGTCCGCTGCCACTCGACGATGCCGTCGGAGCCCACCACCCCGGCCTGCGGCAGGACCGTCCGCAGCAGGTCGAGCTCGCGGGGGCGCAACGTGCCGTCGAGCTCGACACCGAGCCGGCAGGTCCCCCATCCGCGCTCGGCGATCACATCCGCGATCGCGGCGAACGGCGGACGGCCACCGAAGATGCAGTCCTCCGGGTACCCGACCACGGCGTCGGAGGCCAGCCAGGTCCGGTACCGGCCTCCGGGCACGTCCTGGGCCCGCAGCACCAGCACGGGCCCCTCGCTGTCGACGGGCACCAGGAGGGCCTGCGGGACGTAGTGGGAGTAGGAGTCGTAGCCGGTGAGGTAGCAGAGGTTCTTGGCGTCCGTGACGACCAGCAGCTCGATCCCGGCCGCGGCCGCCGCCGTGCGGACACGACGCAGACGGTCGGCGTACTCCGCGGCGGAGAAGGGCAGGTCCGTACCCGGTGCGCTCTCCACGGTCTCCACTCGGGTCTCCTCAGGACGTCGCGATCAGGGCCGACCACAACGCGGTCGACAGGTCCAGGCTGGCGAGGTCGACCCGCTCGTCGGGGCCGTGGAACATCCGGCGGAAGCCCTCCGGGGTGGTGTAGGGGGCGTGCATCGAGAAGCCGTAGACCTCGGCCCCGGCGCGGCGGAAGTAGTCGGCGTCGGTGGACGCGGTGATCATTCCCGGGACGAGCCGGGTGCCCGGGACGAGCGCATCGGCGATCCCGGCGACCGTGTCGCGCAACGGGCCGCGAACCGGCGAGGTCCGCGTGGTCAGCCGGTGCAGCCACACCAGGTCGACGGCGTCGACCAGCTCGCCGAGCGCGGACCGGATCTCGGACTCCACCTCGTCGGGACCCCGACCCGGCAGGGTGCGGGCGTCCACGTCGATCTCGACCAGCTCCGGGATCGAGTTGATCGAGATGCCGCCCCGGGCGCCGGTGGGGGTGAGCGTCATGTGGGTGCAGGCGTGGGCGTGCGCGGCCAGTGCGGGATCGCCGGTCGCGGCGGCGGCGTCCATGATGCGCTCGGGGTCGAGCAGGCCGGCCGCGGTGTCCGCGTCGAACCCCATCTCGGCCACCCACGCGGCCCACGTGTCGTCGATCTGCGGGGTGACCCGGTGGGCGGACAGGCGCCGGACCACCTCGGCCGCGGTGACCAGAGCGTTGTCCGCGCCCCACGGCATGGCGGCGTGCCCGGCACGCCCGTGCACGTCGAGGCGCAGCCACGACGACCCCTTGTCGGCGACCGCCCAGGACAGCCGCGGCGCCGGCCCGCTCGTGAGCGGCCAGCCGCCGCCCTCGGTGACGATGCGGTCGGCGAGGACCTCGTCGCGGTGGTGGGCCAGCAGGTGGCGCACGCCGTGGTCGGAGTGCGCCTCCTCGTCGGCCGCGGCCACGAACACCACGTCGCCGCGGGGCCGCACCCCGGCGTCCGCCGCCGCGCGCAGCGCCACGGCCATCGTCGCCGTGACGTCGAGCATGTCGACCGCGCCGCGTCCCCACACCATGCCGTCGACGAGCTCGCCGGCGAACGGGTCGTGGGTCCAGTCCTGGGGCGCGGCCGGGACGACGTCGGTGTGGCAGAGAAGCCCCAGGGACGGCGCCTCCGGGTCGGTGCCCTCCAGACGGGCGACGAGCGAGCGCCGGCCGGGCGCGGCGTCGTGGACGGCCACGTCCACCGCGCCGCCGAGGTAGGCCGCGAGCGTGTCGGCCGTGCGGATCTCCTGGCCGGACTCGACCTCCCCCGTGTTGACGCAGGCGTTGCGGATCATCGCCCGGAGCAGCTCGACGGTCTCGCCCGTGCTCACCGCGCCCCTCCCACGACCGAGTGCGCCGGCGTCTCGGAGACGAAGCCGGCCTCCTTGTCGACCACGTTCTCCAGCGCCAGGCCCGCGGTGAAGCGCTGGGCGTTGGCGAGGAAGAGGTCGGCGAGCGTGTCGCGCCACCCCACGACGTCTCCCGAGCAGTGCGGCGAGATCAGCACCCCCGGCGCGCTCCACAGCGGATGGTCCGGTGGGAGGGGTTCCTCGTCGAGGACGTCCAGTGACGCGGCGGCGGGCCGCCCGGCATGCAGTGCCTCGACGAGGGCCGCGGTGTCGACGATCGGACCGCGCCCGACGTTGACCAGGTGCGCGTGCGGCGGCAGCGCCGCCAGGACCCGCGCGTCGACGAGCCCGCGCGTGGCCGCGGTCAGCGGCGCGGTGACCACGAGGTGGTCCGCGTCGCCGACCGCCGCCACCAGCGCGTCGGCGGCGACGACCTCGTCGAAGTCGGGGTCGGCGGGTCGCGCGCGCCGAGCGACCCCGCGCACGCGCACCCCCGTCGCGCGCAGCACACGCCCCACGGCGCGACCGATCGCGCCGGTACCGACGACGACGGCGGTGCTGCCGGCGAGGGCGACGGGCTCACGGTAGTGCCAGCGCCGGCCCGCGGTGTCCGCCCACGTGGTGCGCAGATCCTTGACGTGGGCCAGCAGCAACGCGAGCACGTACTCGGCGATCGGTCCGTCGAAGACACCCCGGCTGTTGGTGACCGTGACCGGCGACGCGACCAGCTCGTCGAACATGATGTGGTCGACCCCGGCCGCCGCGACGTGGATCCACTCCAGCGCGTCCGCCGCGGGCCACGCGTCGGCCAGCGCCGGCGAGAAGTGGTCCCACATCAGCAACGCCCGGGCCCCGGGCAGCGCGCCGGCGAGCCCGGCCGCGTCGGTGTGCCGCAGCCGGGCGCACCCGGCGAGGCGTTCGAGCCCGCGGGGTGGGTCCAGGTCGTGCGCCCCCAGCACGACGATCTCCGGGAGGGGTCCGGACGGCACGGTCACACCGACCGCACGTCGGCCGGGCCGCCGCCCGCGGCCACCGCCTGCCGACGCGGGATCTCCCGCCCGCGCAGCGAGCAGCCCACGGTCTCGGGCACGAACGCGAGAGCGACCATGCCGATGGCGAAGGCACCCATCATGTAGAAGGCGGGGACCAGCGACGAGCCGGTGGCCCCGATGAGGGCCTCGTTGACCGAGGGCGCCGTGCCGCCGAAGACCGCGGTGGCGATGTTGTAGGACACCCCGAAGCCCAGGTAGCGCACGTGGGCCGGGAACATCGCCGGGAACATCGAGGACACCGTGCCCAGCTGGGGCACGTAGAGCAGACCGAGGACCGCGAAGCCGACCAGCGCCCACCAGAACCCCTGGGCCATGAGCAGGTACATCGGCACGGCGAGCACGAACATGGCGACCAGGGAGAACCACCAGAGCGGCTTGCGCCCGACGCGGTCGGAGAACGCCCCGGCCAGCGGCAGGAAGAGGATCATGGCGGCCTGCCCTACCGTGATCAGGACGTCGGCCTGCCCCGACCCCATCCCGATGGTCTCCTGCAGGTAGGTCGGGATATAGCTGATCAGCGTGTAGTTCGCGACGTTGAGCGCGATGGTCAGCCCGGCGAGGGTCAGCAGCGGCCGCCAGTAGGCCACCAGCAGGTCGCGGAAGTGCCGGGAGGCCTTCCGCTCGACCTCGCCGGCGTCCTCCAGCTCCCGGAAGACCGGCGTGTCCTCCAGCCGCCGCCGCAGGTAGAACCCGATCAGCCCGAGCGGCGCCGCGATGAGGAACGGCACCCGCCAGCCCCACGCCGTCATGGCCTCGCTGCCGATCGCCGCCTCGGTGACCGCGACGACGACGATGGCCAGCGTGAAGCCGGAGATGGTGCCGACCTCGAGGAAGCTGCCGAAGAAGCCGCGTCGGCGGTCCGGGGCGTACTCGGCCATGAACGTCGCGGCCCCGCCGTACTCGCCGCCCGCCGAGAAGCCCTGCACCATCCGCAGGAGCACCAGCAGCACCGGCGCGAGCAGCCCGACCGACTCGTAGGTCGGCAGGACCCCGATGAGGAACGTCGACGCGGCGATCAGGAAGATCGTCAGGATGAGGGTGCGCTGCCGACCGAGGCGGTCACCGATGCCACCCCAGAAGATGCCGCCGAGGGGGCGGAACAGGAACGACACGGCGAACACCATCAGCGCCGCGAGGGTCTCGTACTCCCCGGGGAAGAAGTTCGCTCCGATCTCGGTGGCGACGTAGGCGTACACGCCGTAGTCGAACCACTCCGTCGCGTTCCCGATGGCCGAGCCGGCCACGGCGCGACGGACCGTGCGGGGTTCGGCCTCGATGTGCGGGGTGGACATGGTCGTACCTCCATCGTCCTCGGTCGCCGGACGCGACGGCCTCGGTACCTAGGGCTCGTTCGTCGAGGGAGACCACGTCGTCCCCGGGATCGGGTCTCAGCGCCTGTCGAGCGCGTCCGTGACGGTGTCGGCGATGTGCGCGACCTCGTTGTCGGTCACGACGAAGGGCGGGCAGATCTGCAGGGTGTTCTCGTGGATCGCCCGCAGCGCCACGCCCGCGTCGACGCAGGCGGCGGCGACCTCGTCGGCCCGCACCTCGGAGGTCAGCGCGACACCGGCGAGGAAGCCGGCGCCCGTGCGCACCTCGGCGACCAGCGGGTGTGTCCGCAGGGGGTCGAGGGTCTTCTCCAGCACGCCCTCCAGCTCGGCGGCGCGGGCCACCAGGTCCTCGTCGGCGAGGATGTCCAGGTTCGCCTCGGCGACCGCGCAGGCCGTGGCGTGCCCGGAGTAGGTCAGCCCGTGGCGGAACATCGGCGCGGGCGGGCCCTCCTCCGGGTCGGTGAAGAACCGGTCGGCGATCCGCGGCGCGACGAGCACGGCGCCGAGCGGGGCGTAGCCGGACGTGATGCCCTTGGCCAGGGTCACCATGTCGGGCTCGAGCCCCCAGCGCTCCGCGGCGAACATCCGGCCCGTGCGGCCGAACCCCGTGATGACCTCGTCGACCACGAACAGTGCGCCGATCTCCCGCGCGAGCTCGGCCAGCCCCTCGAGATAGCCGGGTCGCGGACCGTGCACGCCGCCGGTCCCGATCACCGGCTCGGCGACGATCGCCGCCACGCGATCGGAACCGACGTCGGTGAGCAGGCCCTTGGCGGCGTCGAGGTCGTGCGTCGGGATGCGCAGCGTGTCCGGCACCAGCGACTCGGTGCCGTATCCCTCGCGGTTGTACTCGATGCCGGCAACACTGGTGCCGTAGGCGTGCAGGCCGTGGTAACCGCGCTCCCGGCTCACGACCACGGTGCGCTCGGGCCTGCCCTCGAGCGCGAAGTGACGGCGTGCGAGCTTGCAGGCGAGGTCCACCGAGTCCGACCCGCCGCTGGTCAGCATCACCTTGGCGTCCCGTACGGGCCCGATCGCGGCGAGGCGGTCGGCCAGGTTCAGCGCCGGCTCGTTCGCGAAGCGCCCGAAGCAGTGGTAGGTCTCGAGCCGGCGCATCTGCTCGTACGCCGCGCGGGCGATCGGCTCCCGCCCGTGCCCCACGTTGGCGTGCCAGAGCCCGGCCGTGGCGTCGAGCAATCGCTGCCCGTCGTCGGTGGTGATGTACGCACCGTCGCCACCGGTGATCGTGAGGCGTGCGCGCCGCGCCGCCGGCATCTGTGCCTGTCCGTGCCAGAGCGCTCGCCCTGCGTCACCCATCCGCGCCATGGCGACGGACTGTAAGACAGTTATACAGCAACACACAAGCGATTCCGTCCCTATGATCGGGGGCGTGACGCTCACCGACGGACTCACCGTCCGACGCACCACCGCTGCGCAGCACATCGCCGACGGCCTGGCCGAGCGCATCCTCAAGGGCGCCATCGCCCCTGGTCAGCGGCTGCGTGAGAGCGCGATCGCCAGCGAGCTGGGGATCGCCCGGCCCACCGTGCGCGAGGCGGTCCGCATGCTGGAGCAGCGCGGTCTGGTGCGCGTCGAGGCCAGCCGCGGGGCAGTCGTCATCGCCCCCACCGCCGACGAGCTCGACGCGCTCTACACGGCCCGCGCGGAGCTCGAGGCCGCGGCGGTCGCGGCCGTGCGCACCGACGACGAGCTCACCGGGGTCCGCGCGGCGTTGGCGGCGCTGCGCGAGGCCGTCGCCACCCGGGACGCCGAGGTCATCGTGGAGCGGGATCTCGCCTTCCACGCCGCGATCGTGGGCCTGCTCGGGAGCCGGCGCATCGACACGTTCTTCGCCCAGATGGCCCAGGAGCTGCGGTTCTACCTCATGGTGCTCTCGGTCTCCGACCGCGAGTACGAGAACGGCGACGCCCTCGTCGCCGAGCACGAGCCGGTCGTCGCCGCGCTGGAGGCGCACGATCCCGCCGCCGCCGTCGCCGCGGTCCGCCACCACATCGAGATCAACGCCACCCGGGTGAAGGCGATCCTCGCCGAGCAGGGCCAGGTGCGCTGACGCGCAGCGCACCGTGGAATGGGTCCGCGGCGGGGGCGGTTGTGCGAGGGGTGGCATCCGTACTCGACGAGCCGGTCCGCACGTCGCTGCTGGGCGCGCACGCGCATCTCGCGCAGGGCCTCGGGGACGCGGTGCGCTACGACCCCGACGTCGCCCCGTTCCTCGCCGAGCCGACGAGCGCCGCGGAGTGGGAGGACGTCGCCGCGCTGGTCGGGCCCGGGCACCAGACGGTCGTCCCCGCGTTCGGGGTGCTGGCGCCGGTCGGCCTCGAGGTGGTCCGGGCGATGGCCGGCGTCCAGCTCGTCGGCGACGACGTCGACGGCCGCGACGACCCCGACCTCGTGCGCCTCGGTGTCGAGGACGTCCCCGCGATGAGCGAGCTCGTCGCGCGCACACGCCCCGGCCCCTTCGGTCCGCGGACCGTCGCCATGGGCACCTACCTGGGCGTCGTCGAGGCCGGCGTGCTCGTCGCCATGGCCGGTGAGCGCCTGCACCCGCCCGGGTACACCGAGATCAGCGCGGTCTGCACCGACGAGGCGCACCGCGGGCGCGGGCTCGCGACGCGGCTGGTCCTGGCCGTCGCCGCCGGCATCCGGGCCCGTGGCGAGGTGCCGTTCCTGCACGCCGCGGCGACCAACGCGACCGCGATCCGGCTCTACGAGGCGCTCGGCTTCCGGCTGCGCGCCCGCCCCGACTTCACGGCCCTGACGGTGCCGAGCGACGTCCCCGCGCGGACCTGACGACAGGAGGACCATGCCCCAGGAGCCACCACTGCACCTCGCCGTCGCCCTCGACGGCACCGGCTGGCACCCCGCGTCGTGGCGCGAGCCCGGCGCGCGTGCCGACGAACTGTTCACCGGCGGCTTCTGGGTCGACCAGGTCCGCGAGGCCGAAGCGGGCCTGCTCGACCTCGTCACGTTCGAGGACTCGTTCGCCCTGGCCACCGGCCGGGCCGACCGCGCCCAGGGCAACCTCGACGCCCAGCTCGTCGCCCTGCGCGTCGGCCCGGTGACGAGCCACATCGGCCTGGTGCCGACGGTCGTCACCACCCACACCGAGCCGTTCCACGTCTCCACCGAGATCGCCACGCTCGACTACGTGAGCGCCGGGCGGGCCGGGGTGCGGGTGCGGGTCTCGTCGCGGGCGGACGAGTACGCGCTGTTCGGGCGCCGCGAGTACGGCGCCGAGAGCCGCGAGAGCCTGTTCGACGAGGCCGCCGACCACATCGAGGTCCAGCGCCGGCTCTGGGACTCGTGGGAGGACGACGCGGAGATCCGCGACGCCGCGACCGGCCGGTTCGTCGACCGCGACAAGCTGCACTACATCGACTTCGACGGCGACCACTTCTCCGTGCGCGGGCCGTCGATCACGCCCCGCCCGCCGCAGGGCCAGCCGCTGGTGGCCGCGCTCGCGCACGTCGACGTCGCCTACCGGCTCGCCGCGCGCGGCGCCGACCTCGTCTTCGTCACCCCCGGCGGCGTGGGCCGCGACGGCCCGACCGGCGACGCGGAGGCGATCCTGCGCCAGGTCCGCGACGAGGAGACCGCCGTCGGCCGCACGGGCGACCCGCTGCACGTCCTCGGCGACCTGCTCGTGGTGCTCGACGACAGCGCCGACGCCGCCCGCGCCCGGTTGGGCCGCCTCGACGAGACCGACGGCAGCGAGCTGCGCGGCGACGCGCGCATCCTCACCGGCACCGCGACCGACGTCGCCGACGTCCTCGAGTCCTGGCACGGCACCGGGCTCGCGGGCGCCCGGCTGCGTCCCGCCGTCACCGCGCACGACCTGCCCCGCATCACCCGCGAGCTCGTCCCCGAGCTGCAGCGCCGGGGCCTGTTCCGCACCGCCTACGACGCCGACACGCTGCGGGGCCACTTCGGCCTCGCGCGTCCCGCCGACCGTTACGCCCGCGCCTGAGGAGCGACCGTGCCGAAGAAGCAGATCCACCTCGCCGCCCACTTCCCCGGCGTCAACAACACGACGGTCTGGAGCGACCCGGCGTCGGGCAGCCACATCGAGTTCGAGTCGTTCCGCCACTTCGCGCAGACCGCGGAGCGCGCCAAGTTCGACTTCCTCTTCCTCGCCGAGGGGTTGCGCCTGCGCGAGCAGGGCGGGCGCATCTACGACCTCGACGTCATGGGCCGCCCCGACAACGTCGCGATCCTGCAGGCCCTGGCCGCGGTCACCGACCACATCGGCCTGGCCGGCACGGTGAACTCGACGTTCAACGAGCCGCTCGACGTGGCCCGCAAGCTCGCGACGCTCGACCACCTCTCGGGCGGGCGCGCGGCGTGGAACGTCGTCACCAGCTGGGACGAGTTCACCGGCGAGAACTTCCGCCGCGGCGGCTACCTGCCCAAGGACAAGCGCTACCTGCGCGCCCAGGAGATGCTCTCGACCGCGCAGGCGCTGTGGGACTCGTGGCCCGCCGACGAGGTCGTCGCGGACGCCGCGTCCGGGCGGTTCCTGCGCCACGGGGACGCGGGCCGGTTCGCGATCCGTTCCGACCAGTTCGACATCTCCGGGCGCTTCCCGGTGCCGCGCAGCCCCCAGGGCCGCCCGGTGATCATCCAGGCCGGCGACTCCGAGGAGGGCCGCGAGTTCGCCGCCTCCAGCGCCGACGCGATCTTCACCCGGCACGGTGAGCTCGAGGCCGGCCAGGCGTTCTACGCCGACGTGAAGGGCCGGTTGGCGAAGTTCGGGCGTCGCCCCGAGGACCTCAAGATCCTGCCGGCGGCGACGTTCGTGCTCGGCGACACCGAGTCCGACGCCGCCGAGAACGCGCGGCAGGTGCAGTACCAGCAGGTCGGTCCGGCGACGGCGATCGCGTTCGCCGAGCAGGTCTGGAACCGCGATCTCTCCGACGTCGACCCCGACGGGCCGGTGCCCTCGTTCGACCCGAAGACCTCCGACGACGTCGACTCGGGCGCGCACATCTCGAAGGGCCGCGCGAGCGTGCGGATGTACCGCGACCCGGTCGCGGTGGCCAACGAGTGGCGCGAGCTCGGCGAGCGCGAGGGGCTGTCGCTGCGCGAGGTCGTCATCGCCAAGAACGGGCGGCACACGTTCGTCGGCACCCCGCAGCGCGTCGCGGACACGATCGACCACTTCGTGCAGTCCGACGCCTCCGACGGCTTCGTCCTCGTCCCGCACATCACCCCGGGCGGCATGGACGTGTTCGCCGACAAGGTGGTGCCGTTGCTGCAGGAGAAGGGCTCGTTCCGCACCGAGTACGAGGGCACGACGCTGCGCGAGCACCTGGGCCTGCAGCCCTCCCCCACCACCGTCGCCGCGGTGAGGGTGGAGGCCTGACCCCCTGTGACCAACACCCTCATGATCGGGGGATCCACCCTCGCCGAGGACTACGGTGAACGGGTGCACGTCACGACCGCCGTCATCGGCGCGGGACACTCGGGCCTGGCGATGAGCCGCCGGCTCACCGAACGTTCCATCGACCACGTCGTGCTCGAGCGCGGCGAGGTGGCCAACTCCTGGCGCACCGAGCGCTGGGACTCCCTGCGCCTGCTCACGCCGACCTGGCACGTCACGCTCCCCGGAGCCGACGCCGCCGCCGGCGCCGACCTGGACGGGTTCCTCGCGGTGCCCGAGCTGGTCTCGTTCCTCGACGGCTACGCCGCGACGATCGCCGCGCCCGTCCACACCGGCACCATGGTGACGCGGGTGGCGCCGACGGACACCGGCTACGAGGTCACCACCGACCGCGGCACCTGGACCTGTGACACCGTCGTCCTCGCCAGCGGGGGCAGCAACGTCCCCTCGCTGCCCACGGCGGCCGAGGGCGTGCCGGACGGCGTCACGTCGATCAGCACCGCGACCTACCGCTCGCCCGACGACGTGCCCGAGGGCGGCGTGCTGGTCGTCGGTGCCTCGGCCAGCGGGGTGCAGCTCGCCGACGAGCTCGCGCGGGCCGGGCGGACGGTGACGGTCGCGGCCGGCGAGCACGTCCGCATGCCGCGCACCTACCGCGGCCGCGACGCCTTCTGGTGGATGGAGAACGCGGGGGTCCTGTCCGAGCGCTACGACGAGGTCGACGACATCATCCGGGCGCGCCACACCCCGTCGCCCCAGCTCATCGGCGCTCCCGACCACGCCGACCTCGACCTGCGCACGCTGCAGGAGCGACGCGGGGTGCGGGTCGTCGGCAAGCTCGGGCGGCTGCGCGACGGGAAGGCGCAGTTCTCCGGCGGCCTGCCCAACACCGTCCGGCTCGCCGACCTCAAGCTGAACCGGCTCCTCGACCGCTTCGACACGTGGGCCGAACAGGAGGGTCCCGACGACCTCGGCGAGCCGCACCGCCCGGAGCCGACGCCCGTCGACGCGTCACCACGGATCGAGCTCGACCTGGCGCGCGAGGACATCCGCACCGTCCTGTGGGCGACCGGCTACCGCGCCGACCACTCCTGGCTCGCGCTCCCTGTGCTCGACCACAAGGGCCGCCTGCAGCACGACGGCGGCGTCGTCACCGGCGCGCCGGGCGTCTACGTGCTCGGGACGAGCCTGCTGCGCCGCCGGCGCTCCACGTACATCGGCGGCGCGGACCAGGACACCGCCGAGCTGGCCGCCCACCTCGAGGGCCATCTCGCGGGCCGGGTCCGCGCCGCCGGGTAGGGCTCGCGGGAACGAGGTCAGCCGACGCTGACGTTCACGTTCGTCGGGTTGGCCAGGGCGTCGAACACCGCCGAGCGCTTCTGCGACTGGGCGACGAGGGCGGCGATCTCGTCCGGGCTGGCGTCGGCGTCGATGTCGAAGCGCACGTTGACGTCGTTGAAGCCGTTGCGGACCTCGGGGTCGCCACCGAGGATGCCGAGCACGTTGTGGTTGCCCTCGACCGTGGCCTTCACCGAGTGCAGCTGGATGCCCCGGTTCTGGGCCACCGCGGCGACGCCCGCCGTGAGGCAGCCCGCGAGGCCGGCGAGCACGGTCTCCACCGGGGTCGGCCCGCGGTCCTCGGAGGCGAAGACCTCCGGATGGTCGCCCTCGAGGACGAACGCCTGCTTGTGCTGCTGGGCGGCGCCCAGACCCGAGAAGTGCTCGACGGTCTGCTGCGAGTAGGTGCCGTCCTTCCACTCCGAGGTCACCTTCCAGACGAACTCGGCGGCCTCCGGCGCCTCCTTCAGCGCGTCGCGCGCCTGCAGCAGGGCCTCGCTGTTGACGTTGTTGTTCACCGTCGGGGTGGTCATCGGACACTCCAGATGTGTGCGTGATCAGGTGATCGAGAAGACCGGTAGCGGCGAGGATCTGCCGCTGCGAACCGGGAGGGGAGAGGGCTCAGGCCCCGGGGCGACAGCCCATGACGGAGACGCGGCACAGGTCGACATGACGTCGACGCACCAGCACCCCCGCACCGCTCACACCGGACTTCCTATCGGAACCGACGTCGCAGGCCAAGAGCCCCGACGGCCACCGGCACCCGCTGGCGGGTGATTCGTCCCTCGGCGGTGGCCGACGCACGACGCCGAAGAACCTATTCGCCGGGGAGCGGTCCGGTCGGTTCCCCTCGCCGCCCAGGACCATCAGCTGCCCAGGACCATCAGCTGCCCAGGACCATCAGCTGCTCGGACGGCTCGTAGCGGTACCCCACACCACGGACGGTCGTGAGCGGCGGCGGCACCCACGGCAGCTTCGCCCGCAGGCGCGAGAGGATGACATCGACGGCGCGCGGGCCGAGGGCGCCGTCGGTGTCGTCGAGGGCCTCGCGCAGCTCGTCCCGCGAGACGGCATCGTGGGGGCGTCGGAGCAGATGGACGAGGACCGCGACCTCCCGCGGGGTGAGCCGCACCGGGCGGCCGTCGACGACCAGCTCGCGGCTGCGCAGATCGAACAACGCACGCACCGAGGTGCCCGGTCGGGGCGCCCCCAGGATGGCGACCGCGTGGTCGTGCACCCCGACCCCGTCTGCCGCGAGTGCCCTCAGGCGCGACTCGATCGCCGCGGCGACCTCGGAGCCGAGGGTCTCGCTCTCCGCGGTCACCTCGACCAGGAGCTGGATGCGCAGTTCAGGTCGCGTCGGCGCGGCTGTCTCGGGCGGTTCGTGGGTGGACGACATGGTTCTCCGCGGGCGTGGGTTCCGGACCGACGACGTCGGAACGACACAGCGCGCTCGCGCACCACAGCAGGTCGATGTGGGCCCGCGATGTCAGCGGCGGCCCGTGATCTCGTCGGCTCGTCATCCGTTCAACGCTCGCTCAACGCGGTCACCGATCCGGCGGCAGCCACCTGCTCGACGGCACGGGCGAGCAGCGGCGCCACGGAGAGCACGGTGAGCTGGGGGAAGCGGCTGGCGTCGGGCACTTCGAGGGTGTTGGTCACCACGACCTCCCGCGCCCCGCTGGTCGAGAGGCGGTGGACGGCCGGTCCGGAGAGCACGCCGTGCGTCGCGGCGACGACGACGTCGTCGGCCCCGGCCTCGAGGAGCTTGCCGACTCCGCCGGCGACGGTGCCGGCGGTGTCGATCATGTCGTCGATCAGGAGGCAGAGCCGCCCTTCCACCTGACCGACGACGCGGTTCGCGAGCGCCTGGTTCGGCACGCGCGGGTCGCGCGTCTTGTGGATGAACGCCACCGCCGCCCCTCCGAGGTCCTCGGCCCATCGCTCCGCCGAGCGGACCCGCCCGGCGTCGGGCGAGACCACGACGATCTCACGGTCGCCGTAGGACTCGCGGACGTGCTCCGCGAGCACCGGCTGCGCAAGCAGGTGGTCGACCGGCCCGTCGAAGAACCCCTGGATCTGGTCCGCATGCAGGTCGACGCTGATCAGCCGGTCCGCCCCTGCCGCCCGCAGCAGGTCCGAGGTGAGCCGGGCCGACACCGGCTCCCGGCCGCGATGCTTCTTGTCCTGCCGAGAGTACGGGTAGAAGGGCAGCACCGTGGTGATGCGGTCCGCAGAGGCCCGCTTGAGGGCGTCGACCATGACCAGCAGCTCGACGAGGTTGGTGTTCACCGCCGCGCCGACCGACTGGACCACGAAGGCGTCCGCCCCGCGCACGGACTCCTCGAACCGCACGAAGATCTCGCCGTTGGCGAAGTCGTACACGCTGCAGGGCGCGATGGCGAGATCGAGGTGCTTCGCGATCTCCTCGGTCAGCTCCGGGTATCCGCGACCGCTGGCCAGGACCACGCGACGTGTACCCGAGACACCCATGACCGATCACCCGGCTTTCTCGCGCGAGCGGCGGGTGGACAGCAGCTCACGCCCCTTGCGGTAGGCCCCCCACAGATCCGGACCGTCGTGCACACCCCGGGCCAGCGCGCGGAGCTGCGGTGCGCTGTTGACCGCGACCGTGTTCGGCAGCACCCGGAACAGCTCGACGTCGGTGTAGGAGTCCCCGTAGGCCACACAGTCCTCCGGACCCAGCCCGTACTCGGCGAGCAGCTCCCGCGCGACCGTCACCTTGCCCTCGACGGTCAGGATGTCCGCCGGCTCCAGCGGGCCGTTCAGCGGGACCGCGGAGGCGTGCGTGGTCCCCACTCCCCACCGGCGCAGCCGACCCACGAAGAACGACGGCGACATGCTGACGACCGCCGAGCGCTCGCCGCGGGCCTCGATGTCAGCCCAGACCTCGGCGATGCCGGCCATCCAGGGCGCGGCCACGAAGGCCGCCTCGATGTGCTCCTCCTCGACCGTCCCCCAGATCGGATGACACGCACGGTGAAACGCGAGGTTGTCCATGCGCCCCGCGGCCGAGGCGATCTCGAGCATCTCGATCTCGCCGTGCCGCCCCACCTGGCGGCCCACCTCCAGGCTGGCGCTGGTGCCACGCAGCAACGTCCCGTCCATGTCGAACAGGTGCAGCGCGGTCATCGGTGGGGCCGGCCCGGCTCGCGCAGCTGGTCGCCCAGCAGGCGCAGCGCCACCTCGACGGCCTGGAGCTTGACCTCGGTGCGGTCCCCGTCGAACACGTGGCGCTCGGTCACCGGCTTGCCGTCTCGGTGCAACGCCGAGGTGTACACGGTGCCCACGGGATCCCGGTCGTTACCTCCGGCGGGACCGGCGTAGCCGGTCAACGCCACCCCGGCGTCCGCGGTGGACGCCGCGATGATGCCGGCCGCGAGACCTTCGGTGACCGGCGCGCTGACCACGCCGTGCTCGGCCGAGACCTCGGGCGGGACACCGAGCCCGACCGCCTTGGCCGACGCGTGGTAGAAGACGAACCCGCGCTCGAACACCGCCGAGGCACCGGACACCGACGTCAGCGCGGACGCGACGAGGCCCCCGGTCACGGTCTCCGCCGTGGCGATACGGACGCCCAGGTCGCGGGCCCGATCGAGCACCTCCGCGGCCTGCTCGAGCAGCTCCCGGTCGAACAGTTCGGACATTTCCTACTCCTTGGCTCAAGATCACAGCAGGTCGGGGCGTGTCCCCGGCGCGGGGCGGTCGGTCGTGGCCTCGGCTGCCGCGCACGCCTGGCCCGCCAGCGTGCGTGTGGTCTCCACCGGATCGGTCGCGGCGTGGATCGCGCGGCCGACGATCGCGTACGCCCGATTCCCGTGGGCGGCACGCAGGGCCCGGGTGATCGCTCCCGCGCGGGCGTCGAGCCCGGGGAGGTAGACACCGAGGTCGGGCACCCGCTCGGCGAGGTCCCCGGTCAGACGGTCGACACGCTCCAGATCGGTGGCGGGAACGACGACGTCCCGCGCGCCCTCGTCGACGGCGAGCCCCGTCACGCGTTCCAGCACGTCGTCGACGAGCCAGCCTCCGCCCGCGACGGTGAAGTCCGGCACCGGCAGCGCCGCACCCACCACGGGACGCAGTTCGTGACCGAGCAGGGCGCGGACGAAACCGGCCAGCGCGGCCGGACCGGCGAGAGGGAACACGATGACGCCGTCCACCCGCGCGTCGGCCACGGCGGCGGCGAACGTGGCGGCGTTGGACGGTACGTCGAGGCCGGCCTTCTGGTGGTCGTAGTACAGCGGTAGCCCGGTAACCGAGCGCAACGCCGAGACCGCTGCGGCCAGCCCGACGTCGAGCACCGTGGCCTGCCCGATCTTGTACCCGACCACCCCCTCGATGTCGGCGGTCGCCTCGACCAGCCATCGGGCGTCGGCGAGGTCGGGCAGGTCCAGGGCGGGCACGATCCCGTGGGTGGGAAGCGGGGACATCGAATCCTCCCGTCCCGCCCGCCGGCAGGTGCGCCGGCGGGCGGGGTGTCTCAGGCGCCGGTCGCGAGCGGGGCGTCGGACCGATCCGGCCGCTCCAGGACGGGGGCGTAGTACTCCTCCGGGACGGTGCGCTCGCTGCGCTCGACGAGCTCGAGGAAATCCCACCGGCGCAGCAGCTTCCCGTTGCGGTAGACCGGTTGCAGCAGGTTCTCCTCGACGGGAATCGAGTCCCGCGGCACCGTCTCGTAACGATCCTCGATCCGGCGCACCCCGAGACGACCTCGCTTGGACGCCTTGAGGTCGGCCCCGGACGGACTCTTCCAGATGTCGACCCACTCGCCGTCGACGCGCACCGCGTTCGCTTTCTGCGCGAAATGCAACGTATCCCTGTTGATCTGTTGGAGGAGTCCGCCGCCCATACCGAAGTACACGTTGTCGGCGGCGAGTCGTCGGCGGTCGAGCTCGGCGTAGATGGCGCGCAGGCTGTCGAGCGTGATGCCGTCGCCCTGGCAGACCCGAATCCGGTCCGGCAGTACGCGGTAGCCCTTGCTGTTCTCGGTGCTCCCGTAATGCTCGATGATGCCCTCGATCGTGTCAGCGACGATCGAGACCGGGTCTCCCGAGTCGGGCCGGACGAACACCGTCCCGGTCTGGTTGTCGACGAGCTCCTTGAGCTCGCGGCCGAAGATGTTGTGCACCGCGTTGTCGAGATCGTAGGAGTCGGCCACGATCACGACCACCGGCCATCCGCGATACTTGTGGATCGCGTTGGCGTACGCCGCCGACTCGTTCTCCCGACCCCACGCGGTCATCGTGGAGTGCTCGGAATTGGGGCCGGACGCACCCGGGGCGATCGCGTTGTAGTAGCGCTGTGCGGCGAGCGAGCCGGAGATGGTGTCGGTCTGCTCGAAGTTCACCAGATGGGCCAGGCCGCCGAGGGCGGCCGACTGCTGCGAGCTGACCCCTCGGGCGCCGTAGTCGTGCAGCAGGTCCCGGATGATCTCCGGGTGGTCACTGGTCTTCTCCAGCGCGCGCCGGATGACCTGCTTCGACAGCCAGCTCAGCGTGCCGACGGACGTCGGGTACCAGACCGACCGCAACAAGGGGGTCTCGATGAAGCTGGTGAGCCAGTAGTACTTCGGGTCGGTGTTGATGATCTGGACGAGGGGGGTGCGGACCGGCAGCACGGTCCCCTCCGGGATCGCCTCGATCTCGAGGGGCAGGTACCCGCCGTGGTCGTTGAGGATCCCGAGCCAGCCGTCGCGGTTGAACGGCAGCTGGTGCTGCCGGGTGACCACCTCGGCCTCGTCGATGTCGTCGAGGGTGATCGGTCGGAGCAGGTACTCCTTCAGGAAAGCCTGGAGCCCCACGAAAAGATGCGCAGGAAATGGCCCACCGCGAGACTCGATGTAGCTCGACACGTATTCGGTGCCGGGCGGGTAGAGCACGTGGTGAGTGTGCTTGTAGCTGTCCGTGTTGAGGATGATGTTGCCGAAATCGGAGAACTTGTTGACCACGAGGACCTCACGGGAGTTCGGCGGTGCAGTACGCACCGCAGGGAGTCGGGGGCCAGAACGGCCGCACACGCCGGGCGCCCCGCACGACGGGACCCACACAAGAGACCGAGCAAGGGAGGAAACCCGGAGAAGTCAGCGACGACAGCAGCCGGCGAGGCGACGACACTCGCCTCGCTGTGGGGAGGAAATCTCCGTCGTACCCTGCACGAGAGCCAACGTAATGATCGCGCCGCGCGACCCGCAACCACGCTGTGTGGCCGTTCACAATGTTTCGTTCGTATCGAACGTGTCGAATGTTTCAACAGATCTGCCGACCCCGCACAGTTCCGCGACACGGCGGCCGGACGAAAGGGACGCGCGATACGCGGATGACCGCACGCGACCGGCTACCCCCGCGGACGCACGCCGCCGAGCGCGAGGCGCACGAGGCGGCGGGCGGTGTCGGGGTCGTCCTCGCTCGCCGCGGCCAGGGAGCAGGTCACGGACAGCAGGTCCTGCGCCGTCACGCCGTCGCGCAGGACACCGGCCGCTCTCGCTCGATCGACCAGACGCGACGCCGCGTCCCCGATCAGCCCGTGGCACGTGTCGCGCTCGTCGATGTGCCCGTCGGGGCCGGCGAGCAGCGCGTCCGTGACGCCCTTCGTCGTCGCCGAGTAGGCAGCCAGCTCTTCGAGCCACGTCTCGAGCGCCGCGCCAGGGTCCGGGCCGTCGAGCTCGTCGGCCCGCTCGCACAGCCGCACCACGCCGTCGTGGAAGACCGCGTCGAGCAGCGCGCGGCGCGAGGGGAAGTGCCGGTGCAGCGTCGCGGAGCCGACGCAGGCGCGGCGCGCGATCGCCTCGAGCGAGGCCTGCGCGCCGTCGCAGCTGATCAGGTGGCGCGCCGCGGCGAGGATCTGCTCGCGGTTGCGGCGGCCGTCGGCACGCATTCCGGAACCCCTCTCGCTCGACAACCGGAGGACCACCCCATATCGTAGGCCACGCCAAACGGAGGACCACCCCACTTCACGGAGGACGTGCTGATGAGCGAGTTCGTGCTGGTCACGGGAGCGACCGGGAAGCAGGGCGGGGCCGTCGCGCGTGCCCTGCTCGACGCCGGAGAGCCCGTGCGCGCCCTCGTCCGCGACCCCGACGCACCCCGCGCCGCCGACCTCGCCGCCCGTGGCGCGACCCTGGTGCACGGCGACCTCGACGACCCGGAGTCGCTGGTGGCGGCGTTCGACGGGGCGCGCAGCGTCTTCTCCGTGCAGATGCCCGACCTCGAGGATCTGCTGGGCGATCGGGAGATGCGCCACGCGCGCAACACCGTTGCCGCGGCGGCCAAGGCCGGCGTGCGGCAGATCGTGCACACCTCGGTGTCGGGCGCGGGGCGCACCGAACCGGTGGACGAGGCGCGGTTCGGCGCGCACATGGGCCACTACTGGCGCAGCAAGGCCGCCGCCGAGCAGGCCGTGCGCGAGGCCGGCGTCGAGCGCTGGACGATCCTGCGCCCGGCGACGTTCATGTCGAACTTCGTGCGCCCGTCGTTCTACTTCGCGGACGGCACCTCCGACCGCCTGCTCGTCGTCACCGACCCCGACGCGCCGCAGCCCTTCGTGGCGACCGAGGACATCGGGTCGGCGGGCGCGGCCTCGATTCGCGAGCCCGAGCGCTTCGACCGCGTGGAGCTCGAGCTCGCGAGCGAGATGCTGAGCTTCCGGGAGGCGGCGCGGACGCTCCGCGAGGTCTGGGGCGGCGCGATCACCCTGCCCGAATCGGTCGAGCAGGCCCGGGAGTGGGGCGCACCGGAGCACTACGTGGTCTCGCAGCAGTTCGTCACCGAACACCCGCAGCCCGCGCGCCCGGAGTTCGCCCGCGCCCTCGGCCTGCCGACGACCGCGTTCCGGACGTGGGCCGAGCGGTCCATGTGAGCGAACTTTGGGCTATAGCCCCAAAGTTCGCTCACATGGGGTCAGCGGCGCAGGAACCGGCGGGCCAGGAGGTTCCCGACGGCCTGGGCGGCCTGCACGATCACGATGATGATCACGACGGTGACCAGCGTGACGGGCCAGTTGAACTGCTGGTACCCGTAGCTGATCGCGAAGTCGCCGAGGCCCCCGCCGCCGACGTAGCCCGCCATCGCCGACATGTCCACGACGGCGATGAAGATGAACGTGTAGCCGAGCACCAGGGGCGCCAGAGTCTCGGGGACCACGACGCCGAGCAGGATCCGTAGCCGCCCGGCCCCGCTCGCCCGGGCCGCCTCGACCGCGGCCGGGTCCACCGAGAGCAGGTTCTGCTCGACGATCCGCCCGATGACGAAGGTGGCCATGGCGACCATCGGGAAGAGCACCGAGCGCGTCCCGACCGTCGTGCCCATCACCGCGAGCGTGAGCGGCCCGACGGCGGTGATGAAGATGATGAACGGGATCGGCCGGACGATGTTGACGGCCACGTTGAGCAGGCCGAACACCACCGGCTGCGGGAAGAGCCCGTCGCGGCGCGTGGCGTGCAGCCCGAGGCCCAGCGCCAGCCCGAGCAGGCCCGCGATGACCATCGTCCAGAACACCAGGTAGACGGTCTGGGCCAGCGAGAGCCAGAGCTGGGGGCCGAGCACCGACCAGTCGGTCATGCCGGCTCCTCCACCCGGGCGTGCGCGGCCAGGTCCGCGACGAGGGCGTCGACCGCGGCGGCGTCACCGTCGAGCGCGTAGGTGATGCTGCCGACGGGGCGTTCCGCGAGCTCGGAGATCCCGCCGTAGACGATCACCGCCCGCACGTCGCGGTGGGCCGCTAGGGCGTCGGTGACGGCCTCCTGCTCGCCGTCGTCGCCGACCCCGACGGTGACCAGGCGCCCGGGGAAGCGCCGCCGCAGGCGCGCGACGGTCTCGGGCCCGGGACGGTCGCGCAGCGCGCCGTGCACGAAGCGGCGGGTGGCGTCCTCGCGCGGCGCGGAGAACACCGCGTGCACGGTGCCCTCCTCGATGACGCGGCCGTCGGCCATCACGACGACGCGGTCGCACAGCGAGCTGACGACCTCCATCTCGTGGGTGATCACGAGGATCGTCGTCCCGAGCTCGGCGTTGACCCGGCGCAGCAGCGCGAGCACCTCGCGCGTCGTCTCGGGGTCGAGCGCGCTGGTGGCCTCGTCGGCGACGAGCACCGCCGGCGACGTCGCCAGCGCGCGGGCGATCCCCACGCGCTGCTTCTGCCCGCCCGACAGACGCGCCGGGTACTGGCGCGCCTTGTCCGCGAGGCCGACGAACTCGAGGAGCTCGGCCACGCGCGGGCCCCGGCGCTCGCGCGACCACCCCGCGATGCGCAGCGGGTACGCGACGTTGCCGGTCACCGTGCGCGAGGACAGCAGCCCGAACTGCTGGAAGATCATGCCGACCTCGCCACGGAGCTCGCGCAGGCCGCGCTCGCCGAGGGACGAGGTGTGGTGCCCCCGCACCCACACCTCGCCCTCGGTTGGGAGGGCGAGGGCGTTGACGAGCCGCGCGAGCGTGCTCTTCCCCGCCCCGGACCACCCGATGACGCCGGTGATCGATCCCTCCTCGACGTCGAGGTCGACCCCGTCGAGAGCCCGCACCGGGCCGGCCCCCTTCGGCCCGGGGAAGGCCTTCCCGGCCCCCCGGAAGCTGATCACCGGCGCCACGCTCAGCCGCCCGCCTGCGTGGCGGCCTGACGCAGCTGCTGCTCCTGGGCCTGGAGCTCGGGCGCCGGGGTCGTCACGAAGACGCCGCTGGCACCGAGGTCCGCGCGCGCCGCCTCGATGACCTGCGGGTCGTGGTAGAGAGCGGCCAGCCGCTGGTACGTCGGGTTGTCGCGGTCGGCGCCGCGGGCGACGAACGCGTTGATGTACGGGCGCGACGAGGGGCTGTTCGGATCGTCCTTGAACAGGACCTGGTCCTCGCGCAGGTTCGCGGCGGTCGCGTAGTTGTTGTTGACGATCGCGCCGTCGACGCCGGCGAGGTTGGCCGCGGTCTGCGCCGCGTCGATCGGCACGACCGCCACGCGGGAGGCGGCGGTGTCGATCTCGGCGGGCGTGGAGTTGGCGGTGCCGCCGCCGCGCAGGGTGACCAGGCCCGCGGCCTGGAGCACGAGCAGCGCCCGGGCCTGGTTGGTCGGGTCGTTGGGGATCGCGATCCGCCCGCCGGCCGGGATGGCCTCGACCGACGGGTACTTCGTCGAGTACAGCGGCAGCGGGTAGACCGCGGTGGCGCCGATCGGTACCAGGTCGCCGTTGTTCTTGGCGTTGTAGTTCGCGAGGTACTGCAGGTGCTGGAACTCGTTGAGCTCGAGCTGCCCCTGCGCGAGCGCGGGGTTGGGCTGGTTGTAGTCGGTGAAGTTGACGAGCTCGACGGTGATGCCCTCGGCGCGGGCACGGTCGGCGTAGACGCGCCAGTAGTTCTCGGCGGCGTCGGCGACGCCGATGCGGACGGTCTGGCCGTCACCCCCGGACGACTCGCCGGGTGCGGAGCACCCGACGGCGAGCAGGAGGGCGGCGACGAGGACGAGGACAGGACGAAGTGCGCGGGGCACGGGAGACCTCTCGGTGTGAGCACGGCGCGCGGACGCGCGCGCCGACCGGGCCGTGGCATGACATGGCTGGGCCCGGGACGGATCGGGGAACGGGCGGGAGCGGGGAAGGCTCAGCAGCCGGGGCGACAGCCCATCGCCGGGGTGCGGCAGAGGTCGACGTGACGCCGACGCACGAGCACCTGCCTCCCGATCACGGCGGCAGGTCTACCCGAACGGGGCACGGAGGACCAAGCGACTGTGATCCACCCCGGGATGTGAGCACTTTCCGGGCCTACAGGCCCGGAAAGTGCTCACGTCGCGGTGAGGCCGAGGCGCGAGGCCTCGGCGAAGTCGTCGTCGATCAGCACGACGGCGCGGCCGGCGCGCGCGAGGATCCCGGCCGCGATGCCCGCCCGGTAGCCCGACCGGCAGTGCACCCAGAACGGCGCGGACGGCAGGTCCTCGACGCGGCCGGGCAGCTCGTGGAGAGGGACGTTGATCGCGCCGGGGATCGCCTCGCCCGCGAACTCGTCGGCCCGGCGCACGTCGAGCACCCGCACGTCGTCGCCCGCCGTGGCGAGCTCGGCGAACGACGCGACCGGGAACGAGGTCCGGTGCTCCGGCGGCGCCAGCTCCTCGGGGGTGCCGGCGGTGGCGCCGGCGAGATGGTCGATGCCGATCCGCGCCAGCTCGCGGCGGGCCTCGTCGATGTCGTCGGGCGTCTCCGCGAGCAGCGTCAGCGGTGCGCCCCACGGCACCACCCAGCCCAGATAGGTGGCGAACGACCCCTCGAGGCCGATGCCGACCGCGCCCGCGACGTGATCGGCGGCGTAGGCGCGCCGCGCCCGCAGGTCGACCACCCACTCCCCCGCCGCGAGCCGGCGTCGCAGGATCTCGGCGTTCGCCGGCGCCACCGGCCCGGCCGGGAGGGCTCCGGGGCCGGCGAGGTTCTCCGGCGACACGTGCGCGTAGTAGGAGGGGTACGCGGTGAGCCCGCTCGCGAGCCGGCGCACGAAGTCGTCCTCGTCGTCGACGGTCAGGGCGAGGTTGCCCTCCCGCTCCTGCGCGATCGTGCTCTGGGTGGCGCCCGAGGTCGGCGCTGACGAGCAGAAGCTGCCGAAGCCGTGGGTCGGGAAGATCCTGGCCTGCTCGTCGAGATCGGCGGCCAGCGCGCGGGCCGACCGGTACTGGGCGCGGGTGAGCTCGTCGGTGCGGTCCGGGTCGACGAGGTCGGTGCGCCCGACGGTCCCGAACAGCAGCGATCCGCCGGTGAAGACCGCGGGCGGCTCGGCGTCGTCGCCCTCGATCACGTACGCGAGGTGGGTGTCGGTGTGGCCGGGTGTCGCGCGGACGCGCACGGTCAGGCTCCCGGCGGTGAGCTCGTCCCCGTCGCGCACGGCGACGCGGTCGAACGCGACGTCCTCGTCGGCGGCGACGGCGTAGCGCGCGCCCGTGCGCCGGGCGAGCTCGAGCCCGCCGGTGACGTAGTCGTTGTGCACGTGGGTCTCGACGACCAGCGCCACGGCGAGGCCGTGCTCGGCGAGCACGGCCTCGACGCGGTCGAGGTCACGCTGGGGGTCGACGACCACGGCGGCCACGCCGTCGTGGGCGACGTAGCTGCGGTCGCCGAGCGACGGGGTCTCGATGACTTCGACGGCGACCACGGGGTCCTCCTTCTGCTCAGCTTCTGCTCAGCGCGGTGCGGGGGCGGCGAACGGGTCGGCCGGGCGGTAGCCGTCGGCGTACTCGACGTCGGCGTCGCGCAGCCGGTCGGTGGTCCACGTGTTCCACAGCGCGCCGGCGCGCTCCGCGCCGAGCTGGGCGCGCAGCGGGTCGCGAGCGTGGTCGGGCGTCAGGGGGGTACCAGCCTGCACGCCGGTGACCTGGGCGACCACCCACGCCTGCTGCAGCGGGACGGGGCCGACGAGCGCGCCCGGCGCGGCGGTGAACACCGCGTCGGCGAGGCCCGGGTCGAGCGCGGCGACCTGGTCGCGCACGAGCAGCCCGAGGTCACCGCCGGTGCCCCGCGTGCTCTGGTCCAGCGACCGCGCGGCCTCAGCGCCCGGGTCGGCGCCGGCCTGCAGGCGGGCCAGCGTCGCGTCGGCGTCCTCGCGGTCGGCCAGCACGATCGCGCGGACCTGGCGCTGTTCGGGCGTCGTGAGGGTCGCGCGACGCTCGTCGTAGGCGCGGGCGACGTCCTGGTCGGTCACCGGCGGCACGTCGCGCACGACCTGCTCGTAGAGCCGGGAGGTCACCATCTGCCGGCGCACCTCGTCGAGCACGTCCCGCTCGCCGATGCCGACCTGCGACAGGCGCGCCAGGAAGTCGTCGCGGCCGGCGGGGAAGCTGCGCGTCACGAGCTGGTCGAGCTGGCCGGACACCTCCGCCCCGGACACCGTGATCCCCCGCGCCGCGGCCTCGCCGACCACGACCTCGCTCACCGCGACGGCCTTCGCCGTGTCGCGGCGGAACGTGTCCCGGCCGGCGTCGTCGCCGGGCGGGGCGATGCCGTAGAGGGCCCCGTAGAGCCGCACGCGCTGGTCGAGGGCCTGCTCGGTGATCACTTCGCCGCCCGGGCCGCCGACCCGCAGGGCGGCGTCGTCGGGCAGGGCGGTGGCCCAGCCGAACACCGCGAGCCCGGCGCCCGCGAGCAGCGCGAGGACGAGGACCGCGGCGACGACCCGTCGCGCCCACCGGCCGCCGGGGACGCGGTCGGCGAGGGCGGTGGAGCGGGTGCGCGCCGTGGTCACCAGGAGGCGGGTGCGGGAAGGCCGGCCGGGATCGTCCTCAGCGCTGTCCTCAGCGCTGTCCTCGGCGCTGTCCTCGGCGCTGTCCTCGGCGCCGTCCTCGGCGCCGTCCTCGGCGCTGTCCTCGGTGTCGTCCTCGGTGTCGTCCTCGGGGTCGGGCTCCCGCGTCGGCCGTGGGTCGTCGAGCGCGTCCAGCTCGCTGACCGGGGCGTCGGCGGCGGCGCCGGCCGCGCCGCCGTCCAGGGCGTCGAGCTCGGTGAGAACGGGTGCGTCGGTGTTGGTCCTGGTCACGCCGGTACCTCCGTACGGACGGGGTCGGGGGTCGCGTCGATGCGGTCGGGTGCGGGCCCGGTGGGCCGGATGGTGACGAGCAACGCCGCGAGGTAGGCGAGGACGACGCTCACGGTCAGGACCAGGGCGAGGTCGCGCAGGACCCAGAGTCCGGAGGCGGCGAGCGCCGCGTAGCCGACCGCCGCGGTGGCCGCCGCGACGGTGACGCTGCGCCGGTGCCGGGCCCCCGGGGCGAGGCGCAGGAGCACGACGAACTCGCTCGCGCCCACGGCGACCAGCGCGCCGAGCGCGACGGTCAGCGTGGTCGGCTCGGTGCCGGTCAGCGCCATGAGCGCGAAGCCCCAGCCGGTGGCGAGCAGCGCCGCGAGCACCGCGCGGACGGCGTCGTCGCGGCGTCGCAGACCGATCGCGAGCACCAGCCCGGCGGCCGCGATGCCGACGAGGTTCGCGAGGTAGCGCTCGGACGAGATCGCCGTGTAGCCGTCGGCGGCCGCGACGGGCAGCCCGGCGAGATCGGCGGTGTAGCCCGGTGGGGGCGGCGGGAGCTCCGCCCGGACCGCGTCGACGAGGTCGGCCTGCGCGCCGAGGTCGTCGTCGAGGCGGACGCCGACGATGGTCAGCGCGAGGTGCCCGTCGGGTGTGGACACGGCGTCGCGCAGGTAGTCGGGCAAGAGCGCGACGCCGGCGCGGATCTGCCCGGCGGTCGGGGTGTCGCCGAGGAAGCCGAGCTGGTCGGACAGGCTCACCACCGGTCGCACGCGGTCACCGTGCGCGGCGAGGACGCCCCGCGACGCGGCACGCGACCAGGCGAACGCCTCCGGGGAGAGCACATCGGGCCCGCGGAGCACGATCGACAGCTCGCCCGACGACCCGAGCGTCCGGTCCACCGCGCGCGCGTCCTCGAGCTCGGGGACGCCGCGCGCGAGGTCGAGCGGGTTCGCGGTGACACCCAGCCCGCCGAGCCCGATCCAGCCCCCCACGGCGGCGAGGACCAGGGCCACGACGCCGAGGCGCACCGGCCACGGACGCCTCGCCCGCTCCTTGATCGACGGAAGAATACGGACACTGGACGTCAGCGACGCCACGCCGCTGACATCTCGAGGGGCCCAGCGGCGCAGGGACAGGGCAGCGAGGACGGTGAGGGCGACGCCGAGGCCGAGCACCAGGCCGAGCTGGCGCACGAACGGCAGCGGCGACACCGCCAGCGCACCGAACCCCGCCGCCGCGGCGAAGCCCAGCGCGATCACCGGGCGGCGGTCGCGGGCGCCCGCGAGGTAGAGCACGAACGAGGTGCCGACGCCCAGGAGCGCCGGCAGCAGCGCCAGCGCGCCGAACGACAGCGGCACGCCCGCCCAGCCGGCGGCGGCGGGCACCACGCTCGCGCCCAGCGCCGAGACACCGAGCGGCCAGGCCACGGAGCGTAGCCGCTGCCGCCGCGACCCGCCCAGCGCGGGCACCAGCCAGAAGCGCGCGGCGACGACGAGTGCGACCAGCCCGGCCACCAGCGGCAGGTCCCGGGTGACCGCGCGGGCGAGCCCGGAGGTCACCGCGGGCACGCCCGCCACCGTCACCTCGGCGGCGAGGTCCGCCCCGGACGCCTGCGCGCGGATCGCGTCCACGAGCACGGCCGTGCCCGCCTGGTCCAGGCCGGCGCGGGGGCGCACGAGCACGGCGACCGTGTCGGCGGTCGGCACGACGAACCGCCAGCGTGGTTTCGGCGCGCCGTCGGGATCGAGGATCGCGGCGCGGACGAAGTCGGGGTTGCGCAGCGTCGGC
Source organism: Actinomycetospora sp. 2LY8.5 (assembly GCF_057180585.1). NCBI lineage: Bacteria > Bacillati > Actinomycetota > Actinomycetes > Pseudonocardiales > Pseudonocardiaceae > Actinomycetospora > Actinomycetospora sp. 2LY8.5. Next base: position 59,143 of record NZ_JBXUHE010000019.1, on the reverse strand, counting down.
ACGCCCGCGGGCAGCGCCGACACCACCAGCGGCGCGTACCGCCGGTCGACCGCGGCCGCGGCGTCGTCGCCCGCGCGGGCGGCGTCGGCCGGGGTCGCCCCGCCGCGCTCGGCCTCCGCCCGCGCCGCCTCCCGCGCACCGTCCCGTCGCCCCGCCACCTGCGCGAGCAGCCCGCGCGCGGACCCGACGACCTGGTTGAGCACGGTCGCCGGCCCGTAGACGGCGGCGACGTCCGGGGTCTTCGCCAGCCCGCCCTCGAGGCGCAGGAGACGCAGCAGCTGGTCGGGGTCGACGAGGAGGCCTCCGGGCGCACGCGCCAGGACCACCACCGGGTCGCCGCCGATTGCCGCCGCGGCGTCCGCGGTGGCCTGCACCGACGGCGCGCCCGCGGGCAGGAACTGCTCGGTCCCCGTGTCGACGCGCAGCTGCGCGAGGCCACCCCCGATCCCGGCGACCACCGCCACCAGCAGGGCGGCTGCGAGGATGCGCGCCCTCACTCGCCGTCCCGCTCGACCCGCGGGAAGGATCCCTGCGGACCGCGGTCGTCGAGGCTGCCCGGCGCCGGGTAGGCGTTCTCGCCGGCGATGACGCCGGTCGGCAACTGCAGCGGGTTCGGCCGCAGCGCGTAGGGGTTCTCCACGGCCTGCAGCGGGATGTAGATCTGCCCGTCCGCGGTCGGGTGGTTCATGCCCGCGGCGAAGTTGGCGAAGAACTGCCCGGCCTCCGGGCCGTACGGGCGCAGGTAGCGCAGGGCCGGGTTGAGGTCGCGCAGCATCTCGGTGGCCGGCTCGATGAACGCCCGCACGTCGGCACCCGTCGCGGGGACCCGGTCGAGGGTGGCCGGTGCCTGGTCGAGCACGCCGTCGAGCGAGGGCAGCAGCCCGCGCAGGTCGCGGGTGGTCGCCGGCAGCTCGAGCAGCGCCGCCCCGATGTCCGGTGACGCCCGGTTCAGGTCGGCGGCCACCGGCGCGAGCGAGCCCGAGAGCCGCGAGAGCTCCCCGGACGCCGTGCGGGTGCTCGCGAGCAGGCCGGGCAGGCGCGCCACGCTCGCCTCCAGCGCCTCGCGCTGCCCGGCGGTCGCCGCGGTGACCCGGTTGGCGTCGCGCACGACCTGCGCGATGCGCCCGCGGTCGGTGTCCACCGTGGCGAAGACGGTGCCGAGCTCGTTCGACAGGCGCGTGAGGTCCTGCGACTGCGCCGCCAGCGCGTCGAGGGCGTCGCCGCCGTGGTCACCGAGCCGGGTCAGGCCGGTGACCAGGCGCCCGATGTCCTCCGAGCGCCCCGCGGTCCCCTCGCCGGTCGCCCGCAGCATCGAGCCCAGCGACTCCCGCGTCGGCTCGTCGAGACCCTGCAGGACGTCGCGCAGGTCCACCGACGGGCGCACCCCGGTCGGCGGCAGCACCGCGCCGCTGTCGAGCGGCGGGCCGGTGCCGTCGACGACGTCGACGTAGTACTGGCCGGCGAGCGACTTCTCCGAGACGCGGATCGAGGCGCCCTCGTGCAGCGGCACGGCCTCCTCGTCGAACCGCAGCTCGAGACGCCGGCCGTCACCGACGGGTGCCTCCGTGATCCGCTCGACCACCCCGACGCGCACGCCGGCGATCTGCACGTCCGCGAACGGCACGAGGTTGCGCACGGTGTCGACGTCCGCCGACACCGCGTACGAGCGGTCGGAGGTGAAGAACGGGACCTTCACGCCGGTGAACGACCACATCCAGGCCAGCACCAGGACGACGGCGAGCGCGAACGCCACGACGACGGCCAGGCGGCCGTGACCGACGGCGGATGGGGGGACCTTCATCGCGGACCTCCCGAGCCGGCGGCGGGATAGGGCCCGAGCGGGCTCTCCCCGTCGCGGTAGGTGTTCGTCCCGGCGCGCGCCGGGGGCAGCGCGCCGTCGGGCTGGGTCAGGTCGAGCGAGAGGTGACCGCGACCGATCCGTCGGCCGCCGGGCTCGCCGACGCTGAACACCGAGTTGGTGTTGGTGAAGAAGGCCTGCAGGTCGTACATCCAGGGGGCGACCTGCGCGGTCGCGTCGTCGGCCCAGCGCGACACGGGCCGCACGTCCTCGAGGGTCGCGCGCAGGTCGGTGACCGCGGGCCGCAGGTCGGCGAGGACGGGCCGGGCCTCGCCCACCACCGGCGCCGCGCGCCCGGCGACGTCCCGCAGCGAGCCCGCGGTGTCGCCGAACCGGGCCAGCGCCGAGGGCAGCTCGGGGGCGGCCGCGCGCAGCTCGTCGAGCGTGGGGTCGAGCTCGTCGGTGAGCGTCGACGTGCTGGCCAGCGCGCGGCGCAGGTCCTCCGAGAGCCCGGGCAGCTGCTCGAGGGTGCGCGCGAGCTCGTCGTCGCGGCGGGTGAGCGTCGCCAGCGTCGCCTGCGTGGAGTCGAGCAGCGAGGTCAGGCGCGCGTCGTCGTGACCCGCTGCCGTGGCGACCCGCGAGAGCGTGCCGACCAGCCGGCGGATGTTCTCCCGGCGCTCGGCGAGCGCCGTGACCACCGGGCGCAGCTGGTCGAGCGTCGCGCGGGTGGCGTCGAGCCCGGCCGGCAGCGCCTGCGGGGCCCGGGCGAGCGCCTCGTCGGACTCCGAGATCAGCGCCGTCATCGCCGTGCGGGAGCGCTCGTCGAGCCCGCCGAGGGCCTCCTCGACCTGCACCGGGCGCTGGGTCTGGGTCGCCGGCAGGACGTCGTCTCCCCCGAGCTCGCGGCCCGGCGGCCCGCCGGGCGCGAGCGACACGTACATCTCGTTGAGCGGGTTCTTGGGCCGCAGGACCGCCCGCGCGTTGTCGAAGATCGGGTGCCCCGGTTCGATCGACAGCGTCAGGACCGACGTGTCGTGGTCGGTCGCCTCCGCGTCCTCGATCAGCCCCACCGGCACGCCGGCGATCCGCACCTCCTGCGAGTTGCCGGGGCTGACCGCGACCGCGTCGGTGACCTCGACCTTGACCTCGCGGTACCCGCTCCACGGCGGTACGACGTTCAGCTGCGACAGGATGATCACCGCCGCGGCGATCCCGAGGACGGCGACGCCGGCGAGCACCAGGGTGTCGCGGCCGAGCCCGGGCACGCGGCGCAGCCGGCGCCAGCGGCGGCGCAGGGACGTCCCGGCGCTCATCGCCCGCCCCCCAGCGGGAGGCCGAGGGGGTTCGGTCCGCCCCGGTCGCCGCCACCGTCCGCGCCGCCGGGCAGCAGCGGCCGCCCGCCCTCGCGCGAGAGGCGTTCGAGCAGCCCGTCGAGCCCGCCCGGGGCGTTGAGCAACGACGCCGTGCCCAGACCCGGCTGGAAGCTGATCATGCCGGCGTTCCCGTCGTAGGTCTTGATCGTGCCGTTGAGGTTGGTCAGCGCGTAGCCGAGCTCGGCGTAGAGCGGGTGGCCCGTCCCGCCGCCGCCGGGGTACTTCGGCCCCTGCCCCTCGAACGGCGCGTCGAGGGCGCCCAGGATCGAGCCGTTGATGCGCTCGAACACCGGGTCGGCGACGTCGTCGAGCACCCGGGTGCCGGTCCGTGTCGTGGGCACGAGGTCCTCGACGAGCGGGCGGGTGTCGTCGAGGGCCGGGCGCAGCTGCGCCAGCAGCGCGCGCGTGTTGACCAGCGCCGGGTCGAGGTCGGCCAGCAGCGGGTCGAGCTCGCGCACCGCCGGGTGGATGTCCTCGGCCGTCGGCGGGATGCGGTCGAGCGTGCCCGACAGGTCGTCGGCGCCGCGGTGCACCGCGCGCAGGGTCTCGGGCATCGTCGCGACGGTGTCGGCGACCGGCCGGCTCTCGCGGGCGAGCACGTTCGCGGTCGCGCCGAAGGAGTCGACGACCTCGGCGAGCTGGCCGTCGCGGGCCGAGAGCACCCGCGCGGTGCTGTTGAACCCGGTGACCAGCGCGGCGAGGTCGGTGTCGGGACGCTCGCCGCGCAGGGCGTCGAGCACCTGCCCGGCCGGGACGAGCGTGCGCGGGGCGGTCGCCAACAGCTCGCGGATCGGAGCCTGTCCCGGACGCAGGGTGTCGTCGAGCAGCCCGAGGGTGCGCTGCAGCGAGCGCTGCGCGTCCGGCGGGATCGCCGCGAGCACCGCGTCCAGCTCGACGGGCGTGGTGGTGCGCCCGGTCGGGATGCGCCCGCCCGCCGGCTCCCCCGGGCCGCCGCCCGCGACGAGGGCGACGTAGTACGTGCCGCCGAGCACGGTCGTCGGGCGGATGTCGGCGCGCGGGGCGGTGCCCAGCTTCTCCGCCGCCCCGGGGTCCAGCTTCAGGGTGATGTCGACCCGGCCCGGGCCGATCTGCTCGACGTCGGCGACGACGCCCACCGGCGTCCCCGCGATCTTGACCTCGCTCTTGTCGGCCTCGAGCTTGTAGTCGCGGGCGGTCTCGAGCACGAGCTCGTCGCCCGGGCGCAGCGTCGTGACCAGCGAGGTCTTGGCGAACACGAGCCCGAACACGGCGACCACGACGACCACCAGCAGGAGACCCGTACGGACGGGTGTCGGCTTCATCGGTCGCCTCCCGGGACGAGCGCGCCGTTCGAGTCCCGGTCGTCCGAGGCGGTCCCGGGCTCGGGGTAAGGGTTGGTCGGGGCGTCGCCGAGCCCGCGTGGCAGCCCGGACAGCGAGGCGGGCCCCGGCGCGGACAGGAAGATCCGGAACTGGTGCCGGAACCCGTCGTGGCTGGTGTTGAGCCTGCTGAACGTCCGGCTGAACAGGGCGATGTCGGGCGTGTAGCGCGAGAGCACCGAGAGCGGCTCGGCGGCGTGGCGCAGCCCCTCGCCCAGGCGCGGGACGAACGGGCGCGCCGCGGCGAGGGTCTCGGTGAGGTCGGCGAGCGCGGGGTCGGTGCGGTCGGCGACGTCGGGGACCTTGCCGAGCGGGCCGACGGCCTCGCGCAGCGTGCCGCGCAGGTCCGGCGTGCCCTCGCCCAGCGCGGCGGCACCCGGCCCGAGCGTGCGCATCGCCGCGCCGGTGTCGGCCAGGGGCGCGTAGAGATCATCGGCGGCGGCGCGCAGGGCGGGCAGGGTGTCCGCGGCCTCGCGCACCGTGCCCCCGAGCGGCTCGCCGCCGTCGGTCGACAGCGCGTCGAGGGTGTCGCGGCTCTGCGCGAGCAGCCCCGCGAGCTCGTCGGACGCCGGCTCGAGGTGCCCGGCCAGCGACGCACCGGAGCGCAGCGTCCCGGGCAGGTCGGCCGCCGGGTCGGCGAGCGCCCCCGAGACGGTGCCGAGGTCGTCGAGCATGCCCGGGGCGGCGCCGACGAAGCGTCCGAGTCCCGGCCCCTGCCCGGCGAGCCCGCTGCCGACCTCGCGCACGGTGGAGCGCAGGGCCTCCCGCGTGGGTGGGTCGAACACGTCGAGCAGGTCGGCGAGGTCGTGGCTGGACTCGGTGCTCTCCACCGGCAGCACGCCCTGGAGCAGCGGCGCGTCCGGGCTGCCCGGGATCAGCTCGACGTACTTCTGCGCGAGCGCCGACTGGTCGCGGATCTCGGCGCGCGCGTCGGCGTGGACCTCCACGTCGCCGATCAGCCTCAGGGTCGCGACGGCCCGCCCACCGGAGATGGTGACGTCGGAGACCTGCCCGATCCGTTCGCCGCCGCGGCGGACCTCGGAGTTGGTGTCGGTCTGGCCGATGTCCGCGAACGCGACGCGCACCGTCGTGGTGGGCTCGCCGGGCAGGTGGCCGCGGTGGGCGGTGAACACGACCACGAGCAGCAGCGCGGCGAGGACGATCACCACCACGCCGACGGTCAGGGTGCGGCGCCGCTCGGCGGCGGCGTGGGGTCCGGCCATCAGCGACCACCTCCGAGCATCTGGTCGACGAGGCCGCGCTCCTGCTCGGGCGAGAGGCCGGTGGCGTTGTCCTCACCCGGCCGGTCGCGTGGTGGGGTGCCGGCGGTTCCGGGCTCTCCTCCGGGCACCGCGTCGGCGCCGGGCAGCGCGGGCAGGCTCAGGCCGCCGGGCGCGGCGGGGCACAGCGGCGCGTTCCCCGGGATCGTGCCGGGCGGCAGGGCGCCCGCGCCGATGTTGCAGAGGGTGGTGGGGGTGACCACGGCGACCCCGCGGAAGTAGTGGGAGACGCCGTCGTAGCCGCTGGTGGCCATCGCCCAGTCCGCGATGCCGCTCATCGCGAGCTCGAGGTTGCTGGGCACGCCGCGCTCGTGGGGCAGCACCGTCTCCCCGATCGGCCGCAGCGACCCGGCGACCGAACGCAGGTCGTCCGCGGCAGGCCGCAGGTCGGCGACCGCCGGGCGGGCCTGGTCGAGCAGGGTGTCGAGGCGGTCGATCACCGGGGGCAGCGCGCCGAGGGCGGGGTCGGCGGCGTCGGAGAACTCTCGCAGCTCCCGGCTCAGGGCCCCGAGGTCGCTGGTGACCGGGCGGATCGAGCGCAGCACGGGCGTGGTGGCGTCGGCGGTGCCGGCGAGCTCGCCGAGGGTGCGCCGCGTGGTCGCGACGGTGTCGGGCAGCGCGACGAGCGTCCGGTCGAGGGCCTCGCGCTGCGCGGCGACCGCGTCGACGGTCCGGCGGGTGGTGTCGACGAGCTCGTCGAGCGTGGCGCCGTCGCGGTCGGCGAGCGCCGCCGACACCCGCGACCCGTCGTCGATCATGCGGTTCAGCGCCGCGTTCTGGTCGTCGAGCACGGCCGTCAGGCGGTCGGTGCGCTGCAGGGCGGGGGCGAGCGCGTCGAGCGCGGCCGCGGCCTGCGGACCCCGGCCGCGCAGGCCCTCGCCGAGCGTCGTGACCATCGACGCGAGCGCGGCGGCGGTCGGGTCGTCGAAGGTGTCGAGCACGTCGTCGACGTCGACGGCGCGCGAGGTGCGCTCCGGGCCGATGACGGCGGGATCGTCCGCGGCCGGCGCCTGCGGGCCGCCCGGCGCGAGGTCCAGGAACCGCTCCCCCAGCAGCGAGACCGGGCGGATCGCGGCGGTCGCGTCGGCGTGCAGCTGCTGGGCCTCGGGCTCGACGTCCATGACGATGCGGGCGAGGCGCCGCCCGTCCGGTGCCGGCGGGTCGAGGCGGATCTCCTCGATCAGCCCGACCCGCACGCCGTACATCCGGACCTCGTTGCCCGCACGCAGCGGGCTCGCGTCGGCGAAGAGCGCCTCGACCCGTCCCGACGGCGTGGCGGCCTCGCTGCGCAGCACCGCGCCGGTGGTGGCGCCGATCAGGCCGACGGCGACGAGGACGGCAGCGGCCAGGCGAAGTGATCTCGTCATCGGGCACCGTCCCCGTTCGCGTCGGTCCAGGGCTCGCCGCCGGAGGTGCCGGGCGCCGGGCTGCGGTCGACCACCCCGCCGAACGGCTGGGCGGGGGGCTGGTTGTTCAGCGACGTCTGCCCGGCCGTGAACAGGGCGCGGGCGACGTGGCCGTTGGCGTCGTAGGAGGAGAAGAAGTTGCCCCAGTTGCCGAGGAAGCCCGCGATCTCGGGGCTGTAGGGCCGCAGGAACGCGACCGCCGGCGAGGCCTGGCGCACCGCCTCGGTGAGCTGCGGAACCGTGTGGTGGGTGCGGTCGAGCAGGCCCGGGGTGTCGGCGAGCAGGACGTCGGCGGCCTCGAGGGTGGAGCGCAGCTGGGCGACGGTGGGGCGCAGGTCGGTCAGGACGGGGCGCAGGTTCGATGCCACGCCGGGCAGGCGCGCCGCGGCCGGGCGCAGGTCGTCGAGCACCGGCACCGCCGCGTCGGTCGCCGCGGGCACCCGGTCGAGCGCGCCGCGGGCGGCGTCGAGGGCGCCGGGCAGCTCGGACAGGCCGTCGGTGAGCTGCTGCTGCCGGGCTGCGACGGCGTCGGTCAGCGTCCCGAGGTCGCGCACGGTGCCCTCGACGGCGGCGCGCCGCTCGGTGAGCACGCCGGTGACCTGCTGGGCGTTGGTGATCAGCTCGCGGATCGCCGGGCCGTCGCGGCCGACGGCGTCGAGCACGGAGCCCAGTGCCTCGACGGTGGGGCCCGCCGTCCGGAGGGTCTCGTTGACGTCGCGCTCGCGGCCCCGCAGCGTGCCGTCGAGCTGCTGGACCGTCGACGCCAGACGCGCGCGGGTCGGCGGGTCGAGCGCGCCCAGGATGTCCTCGAGCGTGACCTGGGCGGCGCCGGCGGGGATCAGCGCGCCGTCGGGCAGCTCGGCGGCGTCGGCCGGCCCTGGCTCGACCTGCAGGTAGCGCTCGCCGAGCACCGAGCGGGACTCGACGCGCACGACGGCGCCGGCGTGCAGCGGGAGCGCGACGTGCTCGTCGTCGGTGATCTCGACGGTCGCGATGGCCTGGTCGCCGCGGGCGGCGAGTTCGGCGATCTCGCCCGCCTGCTGCCCGTCGACCTCCACCGGCGTGCCCTCGGTGAGCCCGAGAGCGGACGGCATGACGACCTGGAGCGTGTAGGGCGCGGCCACGGCGGTCGCGGCGGTGGCCACCCCGGCCGCGGCGATCAGCGTGACGAGGACGGCGAGCACCACGGTGACCGGACGTCGGGAGTCGGTCATGGTCAGTCCATCCCGAGCGGGCCGTCGGAGGAACCGTTGAGGAACTGGCGCACGAACTCGTCGCCCGAGTCGAACGCGTCGGCGGCCGGGCCGAAGTGCACGACGCGTCCCTCGTGCAGGACCCCGACGTCGTCGGAGACCTTGCGGGCGGTGTGGATGTCGTGGGTGACCAGCACGTAGGTGCCGCCCTGCTCGGCGTGGATCGACAGCACGAGGTCGTTGAGCAGGCTGGTGCGCACCGGGTCGAGCCCGGAGTCCGGCTCGTCGAAGAGCAGGATCTCGGGCTCCATGACCAGGGCGCGGGCGAAGCCCGCCCGCTTGCGCATCCCGCCGGAGATCTCGTTGGGCGCCTTGCCGATCGAGCTCTCCAGCCCGACCTCGCGCAGCCGCGCCATCACCTTCTCCTCGATCTCGTCCTCGTCGAGCTGCGTGTGGCGGCGCAGGGGGAACGCGACGTTGTCGAAGAGGTCCATCGACCCGAACAGCGCGCCGTCCTGGAACAGCACGCCGAAGCGGGTCCGCAGCGCGCGGCGCTCGGTCTCGCTCAGCGCCCAGATGTCCTGGCCGAAGACCCGCACGCGACCCTCGTCGGGTTCGAGCAGGCCCAGGACGTGCTTGAGCAGCACGCTCTTCCCGGTGCCCGAGGGGCCGAGCACCGTGGTGATCGCGCCCTCGGCGATGCGCAGGTCGAGGCCGTCGAGCACCGGACCGCCGCCGAAGGACCTGCGCACGCCCTCCAGCTCGATGGCGGCGCCGGGGCTCTCGGCGCGCGGGAGACGGGTGGTCGGTTCGTCGTGGATCGTCACGGTGGCGCTCCGGATCAGTTCGCCACGGGGGCGTTGGGGAAACCGGCCCAGAACAGCTGCTGGAAGAACAGCCCGACGAGGCTGACCAGGACCATGTTCACGACCATCGAGCGGGCGGTGTTCTGCCCGACGCCCACGGGCCCGCCGGTGGCAGTGAACCCGTACCAGCAGCCGACGAGCACGACGACGACGCCGAGCGCCATCGTCCAGATCATGGAGAACAGCAGGTCGAGCGGGCTCTGGAACGCCCAGAGGACCTGCAGGAAGCCGCCGGGCGAGACCGACCCGAGGACCTGGGTGCCCATGAGGAACGCGCCGAGGTAGAGCAGGCCGAGCCCGACGATGAACAGGAACGGCATGACGATGATCGACGCGAGGACCCGCGTGCTCACGAGGTAGGAGACGGGGTCGACGCCCATCACCTCGAGCGCGTCGACCTCCTCGTCGGCGCGCATCGAGCCGAGCTCCGCGACGAACCCGCAGCCGACCTTGGCCGAGAGGATCCAGCCCCACATCTCCGGCGCGCACGTCCGCAGCCCGGCGTAGCCCGGGAAGATCGCGACGTAGCCGGACGCGCCGAACTGGCGCGTCGTGTAGTGCCCCTGGACGGTGAAGATCACGCCGATCAGGAACTCCATGAACCAGATGACCAGGCCGCTGGAGACCACGAGGATCGCGCCCTGGCGCACCACCTCGGTCGGGAACGTGCGCGCCGCGTGCGGGATCGTCCGCAGCACCTGGCCCCAGAAGCGGACCATCGCCGCGGCGTTGGCCAGCAGCTCCGAGACCTTGCGCCCGAGGGCCTTCGGGTCGACCTCGACCTCGCGCGTGCTCATCGGACCGACCCCATCTCCGGGAACAGCCCGAGCGCGGTGAGGTTGACCGCGAAGTCGACAAGGAAGACGAGGACGAAGGACAGGACCACGGCCTCGTTGACCGCCCGGCCCACGCCGATCGAGCCGCCCCGGGCGTTCAGGCCCTTGTAGGCGCAGACGACGCCGGTGACGAAGCCGATGAGCAGGCTCTTGCCGACCGCGACCACCATCTCGACGGAGGTCAGGTTCTTGAACAACGTCTCCCAGTAGTCCGCGGCAGGGACGTCGCCGTAGGTCACCGTGCTGTAGAGCCCGCCGAGGATCCCCATGACGAGGCTGACGGTCATGAGCAGCGGCGTGAGCAGCGAGAGCGACAGCACCCGCGGCAGCACCAGCTCGCGCACCGGGTCGAGCCCGAGGACCTCGAGCGCGTCGATCTCCTCGCGGATGCGGCGGGCGCCGAGGTCGGCGCACAGCGCGGTGCCGACGATCCCGGCGACGACCATGGAGTTGATCCACGGCGTGAAGTCGCGGGTGTTGACGATGAAGAAGTACTGGCCGTAGCGGTACGCGGCGCCGAGCAGGTTGAGGAAGTTCAGCCCGAGGATGCCGATCATCAGCGCGAAGGTGAACACCGCGAGCACCATCGGCACCGCCGAGCGCGTCAGGACACGGAACATCTCGTCGCGGGTCTCGGTCCAGTAGCCGCGCGGGTGGCGGACCGCGCTCCACGCCACCTGACCGGCCAGCCGGGTCACGCCACCGAGCTCGGCGACGCCGCGTGCGACGGGCCCGAGCACCGATCGCGACGAGCTGTGCGCACGCCACGTCGCCGCTCGGGCACGTTGTGTAGCCGTCGAGGAGACGGCAGCAGAGCCGGGTGAGTCCACGGGACGTCCTTGGGTGGGCCCGGGCGGTGGGGAGCGACCGGGGGCAGGGACCGGGGGGAGCGCGGGGCGCCGGGGAGCGGGGCGCGGCGATGCGTCCGCCGGGGAGCGGGAGAGCCGGATCAGCCGGCCGGAGAGGCGGGGTCCGCGTCAGGAGCGCGGACCAGCAGGGTCAGCGACAACAGAAGGTCGACCCGAGACGGCCGAGGTCCACGTGCAACCGCTGCACCAGACGGACCATGGCCATGGAGCGAAAGCCTGCCACGAGCCTCCGAACGGTCGCACAAGACCCCTCACCCCGCCTTCACATCGGATCTCCCGGACGGGACTCGAGCGGAAAGAGGCCCACGTCGCAGCCTGTTCAACTCCCGCCACGGATCGGGCACGATGGCCTCGTGCCGGGGACGCCTGAGCTGGACCGCGCCCGGCCCTCCCGTGCCGTGGGTATGGCCCTGACCCGCCGCCGCCACCTCGATCACGCGCGTCTCGCGAGCCAGGCCTGTCGGGCCTGACCTCTCCCCGCTCCGAGATCCGTTCGTGCCCGCCGGTCCTGCCCCGGGCACCCCTTGCCTCGAGGACCCCTGTGACCAGCACCGAGGACACCCCGTCGATCGTCGTGGTCGGCAACGGCGCCGCCGGCACGCTCGTCGTGATCGAGCTCCTGCGCGTGGCGCGCGAGACCCGGCACCCCCTGCGCATCACCTGGGTCGGCGACGGCGCCCCCGCCCGCGGCGTCGCCTACGCGACCGGCCGGCCCTGGCACCGCCTGAACGTCCCGGCGTCGTCGCTGACCCTCGCCGGCGCCGACCGGACGTTCCCCGACTGGCTCGCGGCCCGGGACTCCTCGGCGCTGACCGACCCCGACGACCCGCGCGACGACCGCGACGCGGAGTTCGCGCCTCGCTGGGCGTTCGGGTCCTACCTCGCCGACACGCTGCTCGACGTCCGCGCGGCGGCGGACCGGTCGCTGGTCGAGCTCGAGGTCGTGCCGGGCCGCGCGGTCGGGGCGACGACGCGCCCGCACGGGGTCGACGTCGACCTCGCCGACGGGCGCGGCGTGCACGGCGACCGGGTGGTGCTGGCGACCGGACCGTTCGGGGTGGACCGGCCCCCGGGCGCGACGGACGACGCGCTCGCCCACCCCGGGCTGGTCGTCGACCCGTGGCGCGACGGCGCGCTCGACGCCGCCGGCGACCAGCGGGTCGCGCTGCTGGGCACGGGGCTGACGATGGTGGACGCGGCGCTCTCGCTCGCCCGCGCCGACCGTCGGGTGCGGCTGCTCGCCGTCTCCCGGTCGGGGATGGCACCGCGCGCCCACTCCCGGACCCCCGGCCGCCCCGTCGACCCCGTCGTCACCCCGGACGACGACCTGACCCTCGACGAGATCGTCGACGCCGTGCACCTGCGGATCGCCGCCGGTCCGGACCGGTGGCGCGACGTCGTCGACGGTCTGCGCCCGGTGACCCCGGGACTGTGGGGCTCGCTGTCGCTTGACGAGCGGGCGCGCTTCCTCACCGAGCACGCCCGACGCTGGGAGATCCACCGCCACCGCATGGCCCCGGCGGTGGCCGACGAGCTGCGCCACCTGGTGGTCGCGGGCCGGCTGCAGATCCGGTCGGCGTCGGTGCACGAGATCGACGCGGTCGGCGCCCGGCTGGTCGTGCGGCTCCGCGAGCCCACCAAGGGGGTGGACGACCTGGTGGAGGTGGACCGGGTCGTGTCGTGCGTCGGCGCGCAGGAGGACGTCACGGCGGTGGCGGACCCCCTCGTGCGGTCGCTGCTGCGCGAGGGTCACGCTCGCCCGCACCCGCTCGGCCTGGGCTTCGACACCGACTCCGACGGCGGGCTGAGAGGGTCCGAGCGCCGGCTGTTCACCCTCGGCGCGACCCGCCGCGGCGAGCTCTACGAGACCACCGCGATCCCCGAGATCCGGGACCAGGCCGAGTCCCTCGCCCGCCTCCTCGTCCCCGAACCCGCCTGGGCGGAACGGACCGTGTGAGCGAGATTCCCGGCTGTCGCCCGGGAATCTCGCTCACATCCGTCGGTCGGGTTAGTCCTGGCTGTGCGGGATGGGCAGGTTGCCGCTGAGGAGCCCGTCGGCAGGGGCGCCGACGAACCCGTACACGGTCTCGATCCCGCTGTTCACCGGGCCGCCGTCGACGTACGGCTGCCCGGGCTGGTCGGCGCTCCCGGAGCCTTCGCTGGTGTAGTCCGCGGGGTCGGTCGAGCCCTGCGGCTCCTCGGGCAGCAGGGGGTCCGCGGACGCCGTGCCGGCGATCGCGGTGAGCCCGGCGAGCCCCAGCGCGGCCGTGGCCGCGGCGCGGACGACGGTGTGGTGTGTGCTCATGGTCGGTCCTCTCAGATCGGGCTGCCGTCGGCGAGCGTCCCGATGACGTCGCTGGGGGTGCTCAGGATCAGGTCCACCGGTGAGGCCGGGGGCAGGGCCGTGTCGTCGGCGGTCTGCTGGTCGGCCTGCGTCGCCTCGTCGGCGTGCGCCGCGGCGGGCAGCGCGACCGCGGCGCCGGCACCGAAGGCCACGGCCAGGGCGGCGCGTCGAAGGTCGGTCACGGTCGTCCTCCTCGCGGAATGGGCAGCGATGATCATTCGACCTCGCTGTTCTTGCCGAACTCGCCGGTCGAGAAGGGCGGCTGCGTGAGCTGCCCCGCGAACTCGCCGGCGTCCGCGGGCAGCACCGAGGTGACGCCGCCCGAGATCTTCGTGGTGCTCGCGGTGATGGCCGACCCGCTGATCACGTTCTCGTCGGCGGGCAGCAGAACGTCGATGGTCGCGTTGCCGAGCACGTCGGTCTCGATCGTCGACGAGCCGATGAAGTGCTCGCCCTCGCCGTAGCCCGAGGGGTCGGGGTCGTCGTTGGCGTAGAAGTCGAGCACGAAGGTCGCGTTCGGCTCGGTGTTCACCGTGCCGCGCGCGTGCGCCCGGCCGCCCTCGAGCGACGTCGTCGGGTCGAGACGCACCAGGTTGTTCTCGTTGTTCGGGCCCGTGTCGAAGTCCGTGGGCTCGTCGAGGTTGGTGACGTTGCGGTCGTGCGGGGCGTTGCCCAGGCCGGGCGTGCGCTCGAACGGGCTCGCGAGGCCCTGCTCGGGGGTGCCGGAGTCGCCGTTGATGGCGATGCCGATGTCGTCCGAGCCGCCGTTGTCATGATACGTGTTGAACCGGATCAGGTGGCCGTCGGTGAAGTCTGTCGCGAGCCGCTGGGTGCCGCCGACGACGACGCCGTCGTTGTCGTTGTGGGCGATCTCGTTGCCGAAGCCGGGCTCCGTGGAGCGGTCCGGCCCGACGCCGACCGAGTCGTACCGGGCGTCCGAGGAGATCTGGATGCCAGAGTCCTGCAAGGCGGCCGGGTTCGTCGCGCCGGGCAGGGGCCCGTCGCCGTCGACGTTCGTGCCGATCCGGTTGCCGCTCACGCTGTTGTAGCTCGTGCCCGGCAGCTGGATCCAGACGCCGCGGGTCGCGTTGCCCGAGATGACGTTGCCGGGGTCGTCGCGCTCGGTGGCCCCGATGACGTTGCGCTGCGCGCCGGCCTCGACGATCACGCCGTTGCCCTGCACGAGGCTCGGTCCCGTGCTGCCGCGGGTCAGCACCGGATCGCCCGCCGCACTCGGCCCGATGATGTTGTTGTCGACCGTGTTGGCCTGGGCGCCGCCGCCACGGAGGTAGACCCCGGCGGTCCCGATCGGCACCGGGCTCTGCAGGTTGAGCCGGCCGCCGTTGCCGGAGACGACGTTGCGGTCCTCCGCGGAAGCGCCGCCGATGGTGTTGCCCTGGCCGGTGACGAGCACGCCGGCGGTGCGGTTGGGCGTCGCGGTCTCGCTGTCGGCGTCGAGGCCGAGGACGTTGCCGGCGATCGTGTTGCCGTCGGACTCGACCTTGATGCCGGCACCGTTCCCGGTGGCGGCGGCGCCGGTGAAGCCGTTGACGACGAGGCCGCGCACGGTGCTCCCGCCGCTGCCCTCGGCCAGCGTCAGACCGTTGCCGGCGACGTCGTCGCCGCCGGCGATCTCGACGCCGAGATCGGCGTCGCTGCCGGCGCTGCGGGTGTTCGGGGTGGCGCCGGGCTGGGTGTAGCCGTCGACGGTGACGGGGTCGGTGATCTCGGGCAGCGGGCTGTCGACCGCGATGGTCTGCGCGCCGGAGCCGGGGATCGCGAACTCGATGCGGTCGGTGCCGCCGGAGTCGTTGGCGTCGGTGAGCGCCTGACGCAGGGAGCCGGGGCCGGCGTCGGCGGCGGTCGTGACGGTGTAGGTCGCGGCGCCGGGTGCGGCGAGGGCCGGGACGAGGGCGCCGCCGGCGGCGCGCACGCCGACGACGAGGGCGCCGGCGGCGATCAGACGGCCCGTGGGCCGTCGCGTGCGGTGGGTTGCCAAGACAGGGACCTCTCGGGGAGCTGGGGAGCAGGCACCCCGCGGCGCACGTCACCTCGGGTGACGTACGAGGGCGGGGAGCCGGGAGGGAGTCGTCGCCCGGGGAACGGGACGACGCGGGGGATTCAGCGGGCCACGGGGAACAGGCCGCGTCCGGGGACCGAGATCGGTCGGGGAACGCCGGGCGCGAGGAGCCCCGTCAGGAACAGAGCGCGCTGGAGATGCGCGAGAGATCCACGTGCCGCCGTCCGGCGAGCAGGAAGTGGTTGCGCACGACCGGAAAGCTGATAGGAGGACGTCCCCCGGTCAACACGACGTCGGCCCGCTTCGGCACCGATCGGGCACCCCTGGAGGGGCGCCAGCATGACGTGCGCCATAGCTCGAACGTCTGACCAGCAATCGGTCCGAGAGGGCGAAGATCGCTGAGGTGCTCGGCGTCACAGGGCCGTATCCGCTCGTTCGGGTGACGCTCCGGCGTGCGCCCACCTCGCGGCGGGCGACATCGAGTGGGCCCACCTCGCGCTGCTGGCCGCCCGCGATCAGCGGCGCTGAGACGCGACCGGCCGGACACCGCATCGCGGTGTCCGGCTGGCGGTCGGGTGGAACGGTCAGGCCGCGGCGGCCTTGACCGCCTGACCGACCTGGGCCCGCAGCTCCGCGTACTCCGGCGAGCCCCGGAGCTCGTCGGGAGCGACGCCGGTGCGGGGCAGGCTGCTGGTGATGTCCAGCGCCACCCGGCCCGGCCGGGTGGTGAGCACGAGGATCCGCGAACCGAGGAAGGCCGCCTCGTCGGCGCTGTGGGTGACGAAGACGCTGGTGCGACCCGTCTCGTGACCCACCCGGCGCACGTCCTCCTGCAACCGTTCACGCGTCAGCGCGTCGAGCGCCGCGAACGGCTCGTCGAGCAGCAGGACCGGGTTGGGTGCCGCGAGCGCGCGGGCGATGGCGACGCGGTGCTGCTGTCCCCCGGAGATCTCCCAGATCTTCCGGTCGGCGGTGCCGCCGAGGCCCACCCGCTCGAGCAGGCCCTCGCGCGCGGTGGCCCGGTCGGCCTTGTCGATCCCGGCGTAGGCGAGGGCGACCTCGACGTTCCCGCCGACCGACCGCCACGGGAACAGTCGGGGCTCCTGGAAGACGACGCCCGCCCCGCGGCCCGGCACCGGCGGCTCGCCGGAGACCGTGAGCGTGCCCTCGGTGGGGGTCTCGAACCCGGCGATGAGCCGCAGCAGCGTGCTCTTGCCGCAGCCCGACGCGCCGACCAGCACGAGGAACTCACCGGGGGTCACGTCGAGGTCGAGCGGGCCGAGCGCGGGCACCGGCCCGGAGCGGCCGCGGTAGGTGTGGCTCACACCGGACGCGGCGATGCCGCCGACCGCCTGCGCGACCTTCCCGGCTGCGGCCGCGGTACCGGTCTCAGCTGGTGAGGACACCGGGCAACCCCCTCGTGTAGACGGCCCGCTGGAGTGTCGCGAGGTCCTGCGCGGCCGGGATCTGCCCCTGCTCGGCCAGGAACTGTGACGCGCTGCGCAGGTTCTCGGCGATGTTGCCGGGCGCCCCGTCGGTACCCAGCCACTCGGGCGACGACTGCTGCTGCGGGGTGAGGAACACGCCCTGGCGCAGCTGCGCGGCGGCCTGCTCGGGCGTGGCCCCGATCTCGGCGCCGACCGCCGCGGCGGCCGCGGCGGGGTCGTTCTGGATGGTCTGGGTGCCGCGGGCCTGCACCTTGCGCCACGTGTCGACGACGTCCGGGTGGGCCTGGGCGAACGTGGTGGAGACGACACCGAGGTCCAGCGTGGGCTTGCCCGCCGTGGCGAGCTCGCGGCTCGTGATCAGCGTCTTGCCCGACGCCCGGAGCTCGTCGAGGGTCGGCAGCCAGGTGTAGACGGCGTCGATGTCCCCGCGCTGCCACGCGGCCAGCGAGGCCTGCGGCTGCAGGTCGACGAGCTGCACGTCGTTCGGGCCCAGTCCGGCCTGCTGCAGCGCGACGAGGAGGCTGTAGTGCGCGGTCGAGGCGAACGCGGTGGCGACCCGCTTGCCGCGCAGGTCGGCGACCGTGTTGATGTTCGTGCCGTTGCGGGCGACGAGGGCCTCGTTGTCACCGGCGACGTCGAGCACGTACGCGACCTGGTAGCCGATGTTCAGCGGGGCGGACAGACCGCGCGCCACCGGGCTCGAGCCGATCGCGGCGAAGTCGATCTGGCCGGCGACGAACGCGGTGTTGATGTCGGCGCCGGAGTCGGACTTCGTCCACTGGATGTTGTAGTTCGGCAGCGCCTCCTCGAGCCAGCGGTTGTGCTTGACGACGAGGTCGCCGCTGGGGAACGACTGGTAGGCGAGGCGGATGGTCTGCTTGCTGTCGTCCTGGCCGTCGTCGACCGCGCAGCCGGCCAGCGCCAGCAGCGCGACGAGGACGGCGGCGAGGATCTGCAGCCCTCGCCGGGTGCTCGAAGGTGACCTCATGCCAGACCTCTCCAGGGAACGGCGCGACGCTCCACGACGCGCAGAAGACCGTCGATGACGAGCCCGGAGATGCCGATGGCGAAGATGCCCACGAGCACGACCGGGGTGTTGTTGTAGTTGCTGGCGTCCTTGACGACGCCGCCGATACCGGGGATGCCGTTGAACAGCTCGGCGGCGACCACCGACGAGTAGGCGATGCCGACCGAGAGCCGGATGCCGGTGAACGTCTCGGGCAGCGCCGACGGGACGACGACGTCGCGGATCACCTCGAGGCGGGTCGCCCCCAGGGCCCGCGCGGCCTCGATGAGCCGCTGCGGAGCCGCCGCCACCGCGGCCGCCGTGGCGACCGCCGCCGGCGGGAACGCCGCGAGGGCCAGCAGCGTGATCTTCGGGGCCTCGTCGATACCCAGCCAGATCACGAGCAGGAAGAAGTAGGCCAACGGCGGCAGCGCCCGCAGGAACGTCAGCCACGGCTCGAGCACCGCGCGCACCCAGGACACCGTGCCCATCGCGAGGCCGATGACCACGCCGACGATCACCCCGGCGACCACACCGAACAGGACCCGGCGCAGGGTCATGTACAGGTGCTCCCAGATGAGGTAGCCGCCGTAGCCGCGGTTGCCGCCCTCGGTGGTGGCGGTCCCGACGAAGGCGTCCCACACCTGCGACGGGTAGGGCACGAACGTCTGGCTCCAGATGCCGCTCGCGGCGACCAGGTACCAGAGCACCAGGAAGACCAGCAGGGAGACGAGCGGCAGCAGCAGCGTGCGGTAGCGGACGAACCAGCCGGGCCCGGCCCGAGGGGCGGGGGGTGTCGGTGGTGGCGTCCCGGCCGTGGCATCGGCGGGGGCGGACGTGGACATGCTCGGTCAGGCCTTTCCGGGCAGGGGTGATCGCACCCGCGGCGGGGTGCGCGCGGGCGTGGGTGGACAGCGGGGAGGAGCGCGGCTGCTCTCCAGGGGTCAGTGCAGCGTCGGCCCACCCCCGTTGACCACGAGGTTCTGGCCGTTGATGTCCAGGATCTCGGCCTGCTCCACCCGGAGGTCGAGCTCGCCGTACCGGTGCGGCTGCTCGCCGAAGTAGCGGTTGAGGCCGATGTTGATGTGCCCGGCGCTGGGCTGGCGGATGGCGTTGAGCTGCAGCTTCTGCCGTGCGTTCTGCGGGGTCGTCATGACTGCTCCTGGGGGGTCAGGTCGACGGCGACGACGAGCCGGCCGCCGGTCCTGCGGATGGCGGCGATCTCGGGGGCGGCGGCCGCGAGGACGTCGCGCACGCGCTCGTCGGCGTCGTCGCCCGCTCCGAGGTGTCCGCCGGGGACGACCAGGGCATCGAGCGAGCGGCGCTCGCGCCGGACACCGTCGAGGAACTCGGTCGCCGCGGCGTCGTCACCGGTGGCCGTGGTCCGCACGACGATGCCCTGCTGCTGCGCGATGTGGTCGAGCGCGGCGTCGTCGTGGCCGCGCCCGCCGTCGACCGAGACGACGACGTGGCGCTCGAGCGACGAGCCGTGGACGGGAGTGGTCTCCAGGTCGATGCCGAGCACTTTCGTGTCGACGGCGCGGAGGGGACCGCTGATGGGCATGACTCTCCTACGGGGTGGGACGGGTGGGCCGGCCGCGCTGACGACCCGACAGAAGGGGTCGGAACGGGGGTTCCGGGCAGCACGGCTCGGCCGACACGCGCGGTGGCTCGGGGTCCGTGACGACCCGGGGCCGTGCCAGGGCGCCGGCTCAGGAGGCCGGGAGCGAGGCTGCTGCCGTCGCGGTGCCCGCCGACGGCGAGCTGAGCGCTATCGCGAACAGATGGCGCTGGTGACGCGCTGGAGGTCGACGTGGCGGCGGCGCGAGAGGTCGTGCATGCGCACCTCGCTCCTCTGCAGGCCGCAGCCCGACGGGGCCGGGCGTCGTCGACGTCGCCATGATCCTTCGGCGCGGGCGACGCGGTGGTCAAGAGGCGCCGAGCCGGGAGTGGTCGGCGTCTCCGCCGCCGCCGCGCGGCCGCTCGCACGACGTATAGAGCCGCCGGGGCGCGCGCCGACGATGCCGTGACGGACACCACACGAACGGGTGAGGCCGGAGGCTGCGGGCTCGACACTGGGTCACGGCTGGGGGGCTGCTCTCCGCGGGAGGAACGATGACCGCCGCTGCTCGGGGTGCTCGGCATTCTCGCGGTGCAGGCGCTGGTCTGCGTCGCGATCGTCCGCTACTTCCTCACCACCGCCCGCGACGGCTTCGGGTGGTGGACGACGTTCGCCGCCCCGGTCCTCGGTTTCGCGGCGATGGCCGGCGCCTGCCACCTGCTCGTCGAGAACCGCGCGGCCCTCGCCGCCGCGGAGGGCGTGCCGTTCATCAGCGTCCTGCCGTGGGTCCCGCTGGTGATCTTCGTGGTCGGAGTGGCCATCGCCCTGTACTTGAGGGCCCGGCGGCCTGCGGTGTACGCAGGTCTCGGCCACTTCAGCCTCGCGGACCCCGAGCTCGACGACCAGACCGGCAAGGAGGTCACCCCGTGACCGCACTCGAGGAGCCCACGACCGTCGAGACCGGCCGGGGCCGCGTCCACCCGCTCGAACCGCTCTCCGGTGACGAGATCCGCGAGGCCGCCCGCCTGCTGCGCGAGGGCCGCGGGCTCGCCGACACCGCCCGGTTCGTGTTCGTGACCCTGCACGAGCCGAGCAAGCAGGCCCTGGCCGGCCGCGGGAACGGTGCCCGCCTCGCCCGCGAGGCCGAGATCGTGCTCTACGAGCGGTCCGAGCGGCTGGTCTACGAGGCCGTCGTGTCGCTCACCGACGGCGAGGTCGTCTCCTTCGAGGCCCGCCCCGGCGTGCAGTCACCGGTCACCGGCGAGGAGTTCTTCGCCTGCGAGGACATCGTGCGCGCCGACCCGCGCTGGCAGGAGGCCATGCGCCTGCGCGGGGTCACCGACCTCGACCTGGCCATGGTCGACCCGTGGGCGTCGAGCTGGACCGGGCCCGAGGACGACGCCTCGCGCCGGCGCATCCTGCGCCCGCTGACCTGGGTGCGCTCCGCCCCCGGCGAGCACGGTTACGCCCGCCCCGTGGAGGGCCTGATCGTCACCGTCGACCTCGACGCGCGCGAGGTCGTCGACGTCCAGGACCACGGCGTCGTGCCGTTCCCGCCCAAGCCGGGCAACTACGAGCAGCCCTGGATCCACGACCCGGACAACGTCCCGCGGGTGGACGCGCTGCGCGAGGGCATCAAGCCCCTCGACGTCGTCCAGCCCGAGGGGCCCAGCTTCACCGTCGACGGGCACGCGGTGCGCTGGCAGCGCTGGCGGCTGCGCATCGGCTTCTCCCCGCGGGAGGGCGTGATCCTGCACCAGGTGACCTGGGACGACCGTGGCCGCGCCCGGCCCGTCCTGAACCGGGCCTCGCTGGTCGAGATGTACGTGCCCTACGGCGACCCCGCCCCCACCCACCGGTTCAAGAACGTCTTCGACCAGGGCGAGTACGGCGTGGGCTGGCTCGCGAACTCGCTGCGGCTGGGGTGCGACTGTCTCGGCCACATCCACTACTTCGACGGCGTCGTCAACGACCAGGACGGCGAGCCGGCGGTCATCGAGAACGCGATCTGCATGCACGAGGAGGACGTCGGGATCGCGTGGAAGCACACCGACTTCCGCACCGGGGCCGTCGAGGTCCGCCGTCGCCGTCGCCTGGTGATCTCCTCGATCGTCACGGTCGGCAACTACGAGTACGGCTACTTCTGGTATCTCTACGACGACGGCGTCCTCGAGTACGAGGTCAAGCTGACCGGGGTCATCTCCACCGCGGCGATCGCGCCCGGCGAGACGCCGGCGCACGGGTCGCTGGTCGCACCCGGGCTCTACGGCCCGCACCACCAGCACTTCTTCTGCGTCCGCCTCGACGTGGCCGTCGACGGGCCGCGGAACACCGTGGTCGAGCTCGACTCGGTGCCCAGCCCGCCGGGTCCGGCGAACCCGCACGGCAACGCGTGGGAGGTCCGGCGCACCCCGATCACCTCCGAGTCCATGGGCGGCCGGGACGTCGCGCCGCAGCACGCGCGGACGTGGCGGATCGAGAACCCGGAGGCGACGTCGTCGGTCGGCGGGCCGACCGGCTACCAGCTGATGCCCGGCGCCACGGTGCCGCCGATGTTCCCGGCCGACGCGCTCTACGCGCCGCGCTCGGGGTTCACCGAGCACACGGTGTGGGTCACGGCCTACGACCCGAGCCAGCGCTTCGCCGCCGGCGACTACCCGCTGCAGCAGCCACGCAGCACCGGGCTGCCGACGTACCTCGACGGCGACCGTCCGCTGGAGGGCGCCGACGTCGTCGTCTGGTACACGATGGGCGCCCACCACGTCGTGCGGCCCGAGGACTGGCCGGTGATGCCGGTGTCGACCATCGGCTTCATGCTGCGCCCGAGCGGCTTCTTCGACGGGAACCCCGCGCTCGACGTACCGCCGAGTCACAACGGTCACGAGCGTCACCACGAGCACCACGGCTGAGGCCCGTCCGGCGGGTGGTCTTCCGCGCCCCGGCGTGCGAGGCTCCTCGGTGTGAGCGGACCGGGACCTGGCGTGGTGCTGGTCCGTCGTTTCTGGGTCGATCTGCTCCGGCTCGTGGCCAGCGGCTGTCGCACGACGTCCGTGCGCCGCTGACCCGATCTCCCCCTCGGGCGCGGCACGGTGCTGCGCCCCTGCTGTCGACCACGGGCCCATCGTGCTGCGCTCCGCACTCCCCGGAGCCCTCATGACCGCCGTCCCGTCCGACCCGCCCGTCCGCCAGATCGCGACCCGCCGCCCGGTCCCGATCGGTCGCGGCCGCAGCATCGCCGCCGCGGCGCGCCGGCCGCGCACCACCCAGCTCCTGCACGCCGTCGAGTCCGCGATCACGCGCCTCGACGGGCTCACCGGCTCGTTCGACCACGCCACCCGCACCGCGCTCGACCGCCGTCTGCGCGACGCGCTGACCCGGCACATCGGGCGCACCGGCGAGAACGGGCCTGCCGTGCCCGCCGTCCGTGTGGCGTGCGCGCACCTCGCCGCGGGCGACCTCGAGTGGGCCTACCTCTCGCTGCTCACCGCCCGCGACCAGCTGGAGTGAGACGATCACCGGCGTGAGCCGCCCCGACAAGGAACGTCCCGACTCGCTCGGGTTCGCGACGCAGGCGGTGCACGCCGGCAACGCCGTCGACGCCGGCAGCGGGGCGATCCGCACGCCGCTGGTGATGGCGAACTCCTACGCGCTGCCCGAGAACCCCGAGGAGCTGTCGTGGTCGGGGTTCGACGTGCCGCTCTACACACGCAACACCGGGGCCAACCAACGCGCGCTGCAGCAGAAGCTCGCGCTGCTCGAGCAGGGTGAGGACGCCGTCGTCCTCGCGACCGGCGTCGCCGCCCTGCACGGGGTGTTCTTCACGTTCCTGCGCACCGGCGACCACGCCGTGGTCTCCGACGTCACCTACGAGGCGTCGTACCGGCTCTTCGCGGAGATCCTCCCGCGGCGCTACGGCGTCGAGGCCACGTTCGTCGACACCGCCGACCCCGACGCCGTACGCGCCGCGATGCGCCCGACCACGAAGCTCGTCCACACCGAGGTGATCGCCAACCCGACGACACGGGTGTGCGACATCGCCGCGATCGCGGACATCGCGCACGCCGGCCACGCGCTGCTCAGCGTGGACTCCACGTTCACCCCGCCCCCGCTCTACCGCCCGCTCGCCGACGGGGCGGACCTCGTCGTGCACTCGCTGACCAAGGTCGTCAACGGGCACGGCGACGCGATGGGCGGGGTGGTCGTCGGCGCGCGCGAGCACGTCGACGCCGTCCGCGCCGAGGCGATGGTCGACGTCGGCGGGGTCGTGTCGCCGTTCAACGCCTGGCTGATCTCCCGCGGCGCCATCACCCTGCCGCTGCGGCTGCGCCAGCACATCGCCTCGGCGCAGCGGGTCGCGGAGTTCCTCGCCGAGCACCCCACGGTCGCCTACGTGACCTACCCCGGCCTGCCCGGCCACCCGCAGCACGCCCTCGCGGAGCGCCAGTTCGGCGGGCGCGGCCACGGCTGGATGATGGCGTTCGCCCTCGACGGGGACGCCGCACTGCAGAACCGCTTCGTCGCCGACCTGCGCGTCGTCACCTCGGCGGTGTCGCTCGGCCACGACGAGAGCCTCATCGTGCACGTGGGCACCACCGGCGCCCGCGCGGCGTACTGGCCCGAGGAGTTCCGCCGCTACGGGCACCTGCGCCTCTCGATCGGCCTCGAGGACCCCGATGACCTGATCGCCGACCTCGGTGCCGCGCTGGAGACGGTGAGCACGTGATCGGCCCTGTTCCGGTCGTGCGCGATCGGGTAGGAAGGTGGTCGTGAGCCCACTGGTGCGACGTCTGCACGTCGACCTCTGCCGGCTCGCGACGACCACATGTCGTCGCGGCTGATCTGCTCGCGCCCTCTCCCTCCCCGGCAAGCGCCCCGGGCCGTCGCGCGCCCGCGAGCCGTTCCTGCCTGCTCAGAAAGGCACATCCATGGCTGCTCAGCCCAAGGAGTCCGTCGTCCCGTTCGCCGTCCACGGCGAGGGCACCGGCGTCGCCCAGACACTCACCGCCGGCGGTCACGTCTTCGAGACCGACGCCTACCCCGCGTTCGGCGGCGCCGACGCCGCCCCGAGCCCGCTCTTCTACGCCCTCGGCTCGCTGACCTCGTGCAACCAGGTCACGGCCGCCCTCGTCGCGAAGGACCTCGGCATCACGCTGGGGAAGTGGACCTTCGACATCCAGGGCGACCTCGACACCGCGGTGCTCGTCGGCGGCGCCGAGGGCAACGCGAACTTCGACAAGGTCGCGGTCCGCGCGACCGTCGAGACCGACGCCGGCGACGAGCAGTTCGCCACGCTGGTGTCGGAGACCGAGCGCCGCTGCCCCGTGACGCAGCTCTTCCGGCGCTCGGGCCTGGAATTCGTCAACGACTGGACGCGCGCGGAGCTCCCCGCGGCGGTCTGAGGCGCGTGGTCTTTGCAGCGAACGTGCTGTTCGCTGCTTCTATGCGCGCGAAGTCCCCGTTCGCTCACGAGCGCGCCCATCCCCGCGTCCCTTTCCGTGGCGCATCACGCAGCGTCTTGTCCCGACCCCGCGCGGTGTGCCAGATTCGAGGTCGAGTCCCCGACGACGCCCGACGGAGGTGAGTCGCCCGTGCCCCGCCGACCTGCGATGACGCTCGTGCTGCTCACGGTCCGGCGCCACGTCGACCTCGTGCGCCTCGCCAGCGCGCTCTGTCGGCGCTGACGACTCCACCCTCTCTCCTCCGCCGCCGGAGGAACGTTTCTCGGCGGCATTCCCACCGTCCCGCGACGGCGATTCCGCGCTGCCCGAAAACGGACACGGCCGAGAATTGCCCGGGACGATCCGCAGAGCAGGAGTATGCGCATGTCCGTCACGACGTCCGTCGACATCCGTCCCGTCGCCGGCGCCCTCGGCGCCGAGCTGACCGGGGTCCGGCTCTCCCCCGACCTGCCGGACGAGGAGGTCGCCCGCCTCCGCGCGGCGATCCTCGCCCACAAGCTGGTCGTGGTGCGGGGCCAGGACCACCTCGACGACCGGGCGCACGCCGGCTTCGTCCGGCGCCTCGGTCCGCTGACCACCGCCCACCCGACGATCACCGGCGGCCAGGAGGAGACGGCGATCCTGCCCGTCGACTCCGAGCGCGGGAACCGTGCCAACAGCTGGCACACCGACGTCACGTTCGTCGACCGCCCGCCGGCCTTCACGACGCTGCGCGCGCTCGTCCTGCCGCCCTTCGGCGGCGACACCGTCTTCGCCAACACCGCGGCGGCCTACGCGGGCCTGCCCGAGGGGCTCAAGACCCTGGTCGACGGGCTGTGGGCCGAGCACTCGAACGACTACGACTACGCCACCGCGCACGCCACCGACGGGGTCAGCGGGCGGGCCGCGGAGTACCAGCAGGAGTTCACCTCGACGGTCTACAAGACGCACCACCCGGTCGTGCGCGTCCACCCCGAGACCGGCGAGCGCACACTGGTGCTGGGCCACTTCGTCAAGCGGTTCCTCGGCTACAGCGGCACCGACAGCCGCACGCTGCTCGACCTCCTCCAGGACCACGTGACGCGCCTGGAGAACACCGTGCGCTGGCGCTGGGCGCCGGGCGACATCGCGCTGTGGGACAACCGCGCCACCCAGCACTACGCGGTGGCGGACTACGGCGACCTGCCGCGCACGATGCACCGGGTCACCGTCGCGGGCGACGTGCCGGTCTCGGTGGACGGGCAGCGCAGCGTGGCGGTCGAGGGCAACGCGGACGCGTACGCCGGGTCGGCCGGGTCGGCCGGGTCCTAGGCGTGCGGCGACGGCAGTTCCTGTCCGGGATCGCCGCCACCGCCCTCGCCACCGGAGCACTCGCCGGGTGCTCCGGTGGTGGCGGCGCGCCCCGCATGACGACCGTCCTGCGCTACCAAGGCCAGACCGGGCAGGTCACGTTCCCCGAGCTCGCTGCCGACCTCGGCCTCCTGGGCCCGGTCAGCCTCGAGTGGATCGGGAACTTCACCAGCGGCCCGCAGGACGTCCAGGCCGCGGTCACCGGCGACACCGACTACGGCGGCGCCTTCAACGGGGGCGTCCTGCGTCTGGCCGCGGCGGGGGCGCCGATCCGGTCGGTGATCGGCTACTACGGCACCGACCGCGAGACGTTCGGCGGCTTCTACGTGCCCGAGGACAGCCCGATCCGGGGTCCGCGCGACCTCGTCGGGCGCACGGTCGGCATGAACACCCTCGGCGCGCACTGGGAGGACACGCTGCGGATCTGGCTGCAGCGCAGCGGCCTGACCGCCGACGAGATCGCCGAGGTGCAGCCGGTGGTCGTCCCGCCGGTGGCCACCGAGTCCGCCCTGCGGTCCGGTCAGCTCGACGTCGCCTCGCTGCACATGGTCTACCGCGACAAGGCGCTGGCCCGCGGCGGCCTGCGCCCGCTGACCACCGACCTCGAGCTGTTCGGCTCCTTCACCGCGGGCTCCACGGTGATGCGCGAGGAGTTCATCGCCGCCAACCCGGACACGGTGGCCGCCTTCGTCGGGGGCACCGCGCGGGCCGTCGCGTGGGCGCAGACCCGCCCGCGCGACGAGGTCGTGGCCCGGTTCAAGGACATCATCCGGCGCCGCGGGCGCAACGAGAGCCTCACGACCGTCGACTACTGGCACTCGACCGGCGTCGCCCTGCCCGGCGGTGTCATGGCCCGCAGCGAGTTCACCAGGTGGCTCGATCTCCTGGAGGCCGACGGGATCGTCGCCCCGGGCCGCGTCGACGTCGACCGCGTCGTCACCAACGCCTTCAACCCCTACGCCGCCGAGGCGGGACCGGTGGGAGCCCGATGAGCAGCAGCATCCGTTTCGAGCACGTCACCCGGAGTTTCCCGGGCCGCGAGGCCGGCGCCCCGCCGGTCACGGCGCTCGACGACGTCGACCTGGAGGTCGCCGCCGGCGAGCTCGTGACGCTGGTGGGGCCCAGCGGCTGCGGGAAGTCGACGCTGCTCGACCTCGTGGCGGGCCTGTCCTCCCCCAGCTCCGGTCGGGTTGTCGTCGACGACCGGGAGGTGAGCGGCCCCGGCCTCGACCGCGGCGTGGTGTTCCAGCAGTACGCCCTGCTGCCCTGGCGCACCGCCCGCGCCAACGTGGAGCTGGGGCTGGAGGCCAACGGCACCCCGCGCCGCGACCGCGCGGAGCGGGCCCGGGAGTACCTCGACCTCGTCGGGCTCGCCGGCTTCGAGCGCCACTACCCGCACGAGCTCTCCGGCGGCATGACCCAGCGCGTCGCGATCGCCCGCAGCCTCGCCTTCGACCCCGCGGTGCTGCTCATGGACGAGCCGTTCGCCGCCCTCGACGCGCAGACCCGCGAGACCCTGCAGGACGAGCTGCTGCGGATCTGGGCGCGCACCGGCAAGACCATCCTGTTCATCACCCACGGCATCGACGAGGCCGTCTACCTCGGCAGCCGCGTCGCGGTGCTCACCGCCCGCCCGGGGCGTGTCAAGGAGATCGTCGCGGTCGGCGACCTGCCGCGCGGCGACCCCGATGTCGACGTCCGCTCGAGCCCCGAGTTCTCCCGGGCGCGCCACCAGGTGTGGACGTCCCTGCGCGCGGAGACGAGGCGTCAAGAGGAGCACGCCGATCGGGGAGCTCGACCCCTCGAGGTCGAGACGCAGCACGACCGGACCCAGGAGGCCCGCGTTGACCAGCACGCTTGAGCCGACCGACGAACGCCCCGAGGCGCCCGCGACCCCGGCACCACCGCGAAGGCGAGGGCGTCGCCGCGGCGTCACCCTGATCCGCGGCAGCGCGGCGATCCTCGCGTTCCTCGCCGTCTGGGAGGTCGTGCCGCGCCTCGGACTGGTCGACCGCGTGTTCCTGCCCCCGTTCTCCGAGGTGCTCGCCGCCTGGTGGCGGCTCGCCGTCAGCGGCGAGCTGGGCGAGCACCTCGGGGCCAGCCTCGTCCGCGCGCTGGGCGGGCTCGCGCTGGCCGTGGTCGTCGCGATCCCGCTGGGCATCGCGCTCGGCTGGTACCGGCCCGTCGCCCAGGCGCTGAACCCGCTGCTGGAGATCTTCCGCAACACCGCGGCGCTGGCCCTGCTGCCGGTGTTCGTGCTGCTGCTCGGGCTCGGCGAGAGCTCGAAGATCGCGCTGGTGATGTTCGCGTGCTCGTGGCCGATCCTGCTGAACACCGCGAGCGCGGTGCGCACGGTGGACCCGCTGCTGGTGCGCTCGGCGCGCTCGCTGGGCTTCGGTGCCGGTGCGGTGTTCCGCAAGGTCGTGCTGCCCTCGACGGTCCCGACGCTGTTCACCGGCGTGCGCCTCGCGGCCGCGGTGTCGCTGCTGGTGCTCGTCGCCGCCGAGATGGCGGGCGCCAACGCCGGGCTCGGCTACCTGATCACCGCCGCGCAGTTCAACGTCGAGGTCCCGCAGATGTACGCGGGCATCCTGACGATCTCGCTGCTCGGACTCGGCATCAACCAGCTACTCGTGCTGCTGGAGCGGCGCGTCAGCCGCTGGCGGCCAGCGACCGGGTGAGCGAGGCTGGGAGCACTTCTGGAGAGGAGAGACCCGTGCCCGGACTCCCCGTCCTCGACCTGCGCCGCTTCCGCTCCGGCGACCACTCCGCTGATCGGGGGGCGTTCCTCGACGAGCTGCGTCGCGCCGCGCGGGAGGTCGGCTTCTTCACCGTCGTCGGCCACGGCATCGACCCGGAGCTGACGGCGCGGCTCGACGACGAGGTCCGCCGGTTCTTCGCGCTACCGATCGAGGACCGGCTCGCGATCGAGAACACCGCGTCGCCGCACTTCCGCGGCTACAGCCGCGTCGGCACCGAGCGCACCGGCGGCGAGGCCGACCAGCGCGAGCAGATCGACATCGGGCCCGAACGGGCGCCGGTGACCGGGGACGCCCGCTACTGGGGGCTCGTCGGACCCAACCAGTGGCCGCCGGCGCTGCCCGGCCTGCGCGACGCCGTGCTCGCGTGGCAGGCCGAGGCGCTGCGCGTGAGCCAGGAGATCCTGCGGGCCCTCGCGGCGTCGCTGGGCCAGCCCGAGGACCACTTCGACCGCTGGTTCGACGACGAGTCGCACCTGCACCTCAAGGTCCTGCACTACCCGGGCGGGGCGGCGACCGCCCAGGGCGTCGGAGCCCACAAGGACTACGGCTTCCTCGCGCTGCTGCGCCAGGACGACGTCGGCGGCCTGGAGGTCCAGGTGCCCGGCTCCGACGACTGGGTCGGCGCCGCCCCCGTCCCGGACGGCTACATCGTCAACATCGGCGAGATGCTCGAGGTCGCCACGCGCGGCTACCTCACCGCCACCCGCCACCGCGTCACCGGCCCGCCCGCAGGCGTCGACCGCTACTCCGTGGCGTTCTTCCTCGGCCCGCGCCTCGACGCCGTCGTCGAGCCCGTCGACCTCCCGCCCGAGCTCGCCGCGCAGACCGGCGACTGGGACCCGAACGACGACCCCGACAACCCGCTGCTCGCCGCCTACGGCGAGAACGCCCTGGTCGGCTGGCTGCGCTCGCACCCCACGGTGGCCGAGCGGTTCTGGAGCTAGCCGGAGCCGTCCGCCGACCGCGAACACCGGCCCGATCCGCCGGCGCGGTCCCTAACGTCCCTGCCATGACGGTGACGACGCGCTCGGTCGAGTACCCCGCCGACGGTCTGACGATGGTCTCCCACCTCGCGCTCCCCGACGGCGAGGGCCGGCGTCCCGCGGTGCTCATCGGTCCCGAGGGACCGGGGCTCAACGCGTTCCAGCGCCGCCGCGCCGACGCCCTCGCCGAGCTCGGGTACGTCGCGCTGGCCTTCGACATCCACGGCGGGCGGTGGTTCGCCGACCCGGAGGAGATGCTGGCGCGCTGCTCACCGCTGCTCGGCGACCCGGAGCGGATGCGGGCCATCGGGCACGCCGCACTCGACGTGCTGCGCGCCGAGCCACGCACCGATCCCGGGCGCATCGCGGTCGTCGGCTACGGCACCGGCGGCGCCATCGGGCTCGAGCTCGGGCGCGCCGGGGTCGACCTGCGCGCGATCGCGACGGTCAACGGGCTGATCACGGGTCGGCCGGGCGAGGCGGCGAACATCCGCTGCCCGGTGTGGGCCGGGGTCGGCTCGGAGGACCCGATCCAGCCGCCCGCGCAGCGCGACGCGTTCGCCGCCGAGATGCAGTCCGCGGGCGTCGACTGGCGCCTCGTCGTCTACGGTGGCGCGCTGCACGCGTTCCACCACCCGCCCATCGAGGACACGAGCCAGGTCCTGCTCCCCGGCGTCGGGTACCACGCCCGGCACGCGGCGCGGGCGTGGGACGACGTCGTCGGACTACTCGCCGAACAGCTACCGCCGGTATGACGCCCCGCGGTGCTCGGCGGGCAGGCGGTCGCCCTGACCGAAGAGCTTGTGGCGCAGGGTGCCCGACGTGTACTCCGTCGGGTAGACACCCCGGCGCTGCAGCTCGGGCACGAGGTGGGTGACGACGTCGGCGAACGTGCCGGGCGTGGTCGCGTACGGCAGGTTGAAGCCGTCGACGTCGGTCTCGTCGACCCACGACTGCAGCTCGTCGGCGACCTCCGCGGGCGAGCCGACCACCCGCGGGCCCATCCCGCCGATCCCGCCCCAGCGGGCGATGTCGCGGACCGTCCACTCCTTGCCGCTCGGGTCGGCCTGCTGGAAGGACGCGACGGCGCTCTGGATGGCGTTGGACGCGACGTCGCCGATCGGGTCGTCGAGGTCGTAGCGGGACAGGTCGACGCCCATCCAGCCCGACATGAACACCAGCGCGCCCTCGTCGCTGGAGTACGCCGCGAGCGCCTCGTGCTTGGCCCGCGCCGCCGCCGCCGACTCGTCGGTGATCACCGTGAGCATCGTGTAGATCTTCGCGCTGTACGGGTCGCGGCCGGCGTCGGCGAGCGCCTTGCGGATGTCGGCGACGGTCCGCGCGAGCACCTCCTTGGTCGGCGCCCCGGTGAAGATCGCCTCGGCGTTCTCCGCGGCGAAGCGCTGCCCGCGCGGGGACGCTCCCGCCTGGTAGATCACCGGCGTGCGCTGCGGCGACGGCTCGGAGAGGTGGATGCCGTCCACGTCGAAGAAGCGGCCGTGGTGGTCGATCGCGTGGACTTTGTCCGGGTCGGTGAACACGCCGCGCCCGGCGTCACGCACCACCGCGTCGTCGTCCCACGAGCCCTCCCACAGCTTGTAGAGCACCTCGAGGTACTCGTCGGCGTGGTCGTAGCGCCGATCGTGGGGCATCTGGTCGGCCTCGCCCATCGCGCGAGCGGCGGCGGGCAGGTAGCCGGTGACCACGTTCCAGCCGAAGCGGCCGTTCGTGAGGTGGTCGAGGGTCGAGGCGCGGCGGGCGAAAGGGTAGGGGTGCTCGAAGCCGGTCGCCGCGGTGACCCCGAAGCCGAGGTTCTCGGTGACCGCGGCCATCGCCGAGACCAGCATCATCGGGTCGTTGACGGGGATCTGTGCGCCGTGGCGGAGCGCGGCGGTGGCGTCGGCGCCGAAGACGTCGTAGGTGCCGAGCACGTCGGCGATGAAGATGCCGTCGAAGACGCCGCGCTCGAGCAGCTGCGCGAGGTCGGTCCAGTAGCGCAGGTCCCGGTAGTCCGCCGAGCGGTCGTCGGGGTGGCGCCAGAGGCCGGGCGACTGGTGCGCGACGCAGTTCATGTCGAAGGCGTTGAGGTGGAGGCGGCGGGGCACGCCTCGACACGATCACCGGGCTCCCGCGCAGGGCAACGGTCCTGTCGTCCACACCACCCGGGCCTCGATCGCGATTGACCGGTCGTGTAGCGGGGAGGAGCGTGGAGCGCGTGGTCCTCCTGGTCTCACGTCGTCACGTCGATCTCGGCCGTCTGGCGTCGTCGCTCTGAGGCGGCGGCCCGTCCCGCCGTCCCCTCAGTTCCAGGAGCCACCCGCCATGCCCGTCGAGTTCCTCGGCATCGCCGCCACCAACAACGGGTCGGAGATCACCCCGCGCTCGGGTCCCGCCTTCGACCCCGACTACACGTTGCGCCTCGCCCGCGCCCACCGCGACAACGGCTGGGACCGCGTGCTCACCGCGTACTCGTCGGGCAGCCCCGACCCGGCGCAGGCCGCGACGTACATCCTCGACCACGTCGAGGGCCTGCAGCTGCTCGTCGCGCACCGCCCGAACCTGTCGATCCCGACGTTCGCGGCGAAGACGTTCGCGACGATGGACCAGATCGGCGGCGGGCGCGTCACCGTGCACGTCATCACCGGCGGCAACCAGCACGAGCAGGCCCGCGAGGGCGACCGCCTGAGCAAGGACGCGCGGTACGCCCGCACCCGGGAGTACATGCAGATCCTCAAGCGGGCCTGGACCGAGACCGCGCCCTGGGACTTCGCCGGCGAGCACTACGCGTTCGAGGACTTCGCGCTCGACGTCCGCACCGCGCAGCAGCCGCGCATCCGGCTGTCGTTCGGCGGGTCGAGCGACGCCGCCTACGCGGTCGGCGGCGCCGAGGCGGACATCTACGCGCTGTGGGGCGAGCCGCTCGCCGAGACCGCCGAGCAGATCGCCACCGTGCACGCGGCGGCCCGGGCGGCGGGGCG
Organism: Actinomycetospora sp. 2LY8.5; assembly: GCF_057180585.1. Classification (NCBI taxonomy): domain Bacteria; kingdom Bacillati; phylum Actinomycetota; class Actinomycetes; order Pseudonocardiales; family Pseudonocardiaceae; genus Actinomycetospora; species Actinomycetospora sp. 2LY8.5. The sequence continues at coordinate 26,274 of NZ_JBXUHE010000019.1, read as the reverse complement.
CACCGAGATGCCGCGCATCCAGGTCGCGTTCCGCCCGATCCTCGGCGCCACCGAGGAGGCGGCGTGGGAGAAGGCCTACGCCACCGTCGCGCGGATCGAAGAGCGCACGCAGGGCGGCACGACGCCGCTGACCAACCGCCACCGCCTGACCGACCCGGAGAACGCGGGGTCCCAGCGCCTGCTCGCGGTGGCCGCGCGCGGCGAGCGCTTCGACCGGGCGCTCTGGACCGTCACGGCGAAGGCGACCGGCGGGGGCGGCAACTCCACCGCGCTCGTCGGCACCCCCGAGACGGTCGCCGCGGCGCTGCTCGACTACTGGGACATCGGCGTGGACATCCTCTCGGCGCGCGGCTACGACCTGCTCGCCGACGCCGAGGAGTTCGGCCGCGAGGTGATCCCGCTCGTGCGCGCGGGCGTGGCGCAGCGCGAGGCCGAGGGGCGCCCGCGCGGCATCCACACCGTCTCCGCGGCGTAGCGACGGCGGCCGGCCAGGCGGCAGGATCATCGCCGTGGCGAGGATGCGTGCCGTGGTGCTCAGCGGGCCCGGGGACCTGAAGGCCCTGCAGATCAAGGAACTGATCGTCCCCGAACCGATGCCCGGCCAGGTGCTGATCGCGGTGAAGGCGTTCGGGATCAACCGCTCCGAGCTCCACACCCGCCTCGGGCTGGCCGAGGGCGTGACGTTCCCCCGCGTGCCCGGGATCGAGGCCGCCGGCGTCGTCGCGGTCTGCCCGGGCGGCGAGTTCGCCCCCGGCCGACAGGTGGCGACGATGATGGGCGGCATGGGCCGCACCGTCGACGGCGGCTATGCCGAGTACACCTGCGTGCCGGTCGAGCAGGTCATCCCGTTCACCAGCGACCTGGACTGGCCGACGCTCGGCGCCGTCCCGGAGATGCTGCAGACCGCGTACGGCGCGCTCACCGACGGGCTCGACGTGCAGGCGGGCCAGACGCTGCTGATCCGGGGCGGGACGTCGTCGGTGGGGCTCGCCGCGGCGGTGCTCGGCAAGGCGCGCGGGCTCACCGTGGTCGCCACGACCCGCACCGGCGCCAAGATCGCGCGGCTGCGGGCCGTCGGCGTGGACCACGTGCTGATCGACGACGGTGAGGTCGCCCGTCAGGTCCACGACACCCTCGGCGGCGGCGTCGACGCGGCCCTCGAGCTCGTCGGCACCCCGACCCTGCCCGACACGCTGCGCGCCACGCGGCGCCACGGCGTCGTGTGCTTCGCCGGAATGCTGTCGAACGAGTGGACGGTGCCGGACTTCTACCCCATCGACTACCTGCCCCGCGGCGTCCGCCTCACCGCGTACGGCGGGGACGCCACCGACCTCCCCGCCGACGTGCTGCAGGGATTCCTCGACGACGTCGCCGCCGGACGCGCGACCGTCCCGCTGGGCCAGGTCTTCCCGATCGAGCGCATCCGCGACGCCCACTCGATCATGGAGGCCGACCGGGCGACGGGGAAGCTCGTCGGGCTTCCCCGTCCCCTGCGGTGGCGGCCGCGGAGCTGATCCGGAAGCAGCGAACGCGCCGTTCGCTGCTTCTAGCGCAGCGAACGGCGCGTTCGCTCCACCACGGTCAGCTGTACCAGGTCGGCTGGGGCAGCTCGTCGACGAGCACCCAGCGCCCGACCTCGCGGCGCTTGTAGGCCACCGGGTCGTGCAGGGTATGGGTCCGCACGTTGCGCCAGAAGCGGTCGAACGCGAGCGTCGACGTCGTCGCGCGCGCGCCGAGCACCTCGAACACCCGGCTGGTGACCTCCAGCGCGACGTCCGTAGCCCGCGCCTTCACCGCCGCGACGCGCACCTCGTGCTCGCCCCGGGCCTGCTCGGTGACCGCGTCCGGGTCGCGGTGGATCGGCAGGGCCTCGAGCGCGACGGCGTCCGCCAACGCCTCGACCGCCCAGAGCTTGGCGGTCAGGTCGCCGTAGGTGTCGATCACGTACGGCTCGTCGACCGCCCGATCGAGGCCGCTGTGCAGCCACGCGCGCGTGGTCTCCCGCGTGTACCGGGCCGCCTCGTCGAGCGCCCCGCGGGCGATCCCGAGGTAGAGGCTGACGAACACGAGCTGGATCACCGGCACGTTCAGCGTGTTGTAGACGCGCGGTGTGAACACCTTGTCGCGGAACCCGGCGGCCGCGGCCCACGGCACCCGCACCCCGTCGAGGGTCACGCTGCCCGACTCGGTGAGGCGCTGGCCGATGTTGTCCCAGTCGTCGTGGAACGTGATCGCCGGCTGGTCCGACGGCACGATCGCGAAGATGTGGGTCGCGGGGTCGTTCTCCAGCACCCCCTCGAGCACCGTCACGTCCGAGACCTTGCTGCCGGTCGAGAACGACTTGTGCCCGCTGAACGTGATCTCGTCGCCCTCGTCGCGGACGATGACGTCGGCGTCGCGCGGGTTCACCGCGCCGCCGAAGAACCACCGCTGACGGGTGGCCTCGGACTCGACCTGCTCGATCTGCTCCGGCGTACCCACCAGGCGCGCGGCCCAGAACCAGAGCAGGTGGTAGCCCAGGAGCTGGCCGATCGAGCCGTCGCCGGCGGCCACCTCCCGGATCACCCGGTAGGCGAGAGGCCACTCCTGTCCGCCGCCGCCGTGCTCGACGGGCCCGAGCAGCGTGACGAGTCCGGAGTCCTTGAGCAGGGCGACCTCGGCGTACGGGGTCGCACCGGCGGCGTCGCGCGCGGCGGCGTCGACGGCGAGCAGCCCGCGGACGAGGCGGGCGCGGTCGAGCCATTCCTCCTCGGTGCGGGGCGTGGGCAGGGTGCTGAAGTCGGTGGTGGGGCGGGAGAGCGTGCTGGTCATCGGGATCTCCTCGTGCAGGAAGGTCAGGGGGACGAGGAGGTCCGACAGCCCTGCGAGCACACCCGCGCATGGTCGATGTGCCGGCGCCGCACGAACGGCACCGCCGGGAGCACACCCATCAGCGCCGCGCGGGCAGCGGGTGACGGCGCAGGTCGTCGCGCAGGCGCGCGAGCGTGGTGGCGACCTCGGCGGCGATGCGCTCGGCGTCGCGGTCCCAGTTGTCGGTGCCGGCGTCGTCGCTGGTCACCTCACGACGGACCAAGGCGTCCAGGTCGGTGAGGAGCTCGGCGACGGCGGCGCCCCTCGGACTGAATCTGCGGCTGAGCTGGGGGATGGTGGTGGCCATGCGGGATTCCTCCGGTGGATCTCACCCGGGACGGTGGCCGCGGTCGGCGAGGAGAAGTGAACGAGGGCGAGCAGCGGCGCCTGGCGACAGAAGTCGTCCAGCAGGGCTGCCGCGCGTTGCGCGAGGGACATGTCGTGCTCCGACGGTGCATGAGGTCGTCACACCCGGGACGGCTCCTCGGGCGTGCTCAGCGGGTCAGGAGCGACAGATGGCCGCGGAGGTCCGGCACAGGTCGACATGACGGCGCCACGCGTGCCACACGGTGGTCGGCGCCTCGGTCACGATCACAGACGTTACGCAGGTGCCCGGCCCCGACGCCACCACCGAGTGAGCGATCCCGCCCGTGTCACAGTGGCGCCCATGGCGCACAACCCCGACGAACTGGTCCACCTCGACGTGGCGGGCGGCACCGCGACGATCACGCTCGACTCGCCACGCAACCGCAACGCGCTGTCGGCCCAGCTGCGCCGCGAGCTCTCCGCGCACCTCGACGCGGCCGTCGACGACGACGCCGTGCGTGTGATCGTCCTGACGCACACCGGCCCGGTGTTCTGCTCGGGCATGGACCTGCGCGAATCCCGATCGGCCGACTCGGCGGACCAGGGCGTCAACGAGGTCCCGGCGATCCTCGCCGCGCTCTGGTACTCCGACAAGCCCGTCGTCGCGCGGCTGGCGGGGCCGGCGCGGGCGGGTGGGGTCGGCCTCGTGTCCGCCTGCGACATCGCCGTCGCCGCGCAGGAGGCGACGTTCGCGTTCAGCGAGGTGCGCATCGGCGTCGTCCCCGCCGTGATCTCCGCGACCGTGCTCCCCCGGCTGCTCCCCCGCGCCGCGCACGAGCTGATGCTCACCGGCGAGACCTTCGGCGCCGAGCGCGCCGAGGCGGTCGGTCTGATCAACAGCGCGGTCGACGCCGACGAGCTCGACGCCGAGGTCGCCCGCTACGTCGACATGCTGGGCCGCGGCGGGCCGAAGGCCCTCGCGGCCACCAAGGCGATGCTGCGCCGCGACCGCGGCGAGCAGCTGCAGCAGGACCTCGAGGCGATGCTCGCCCTGTCCTCGGAGTTCTTCGCCTCCGAGGAGGGCCAGGAGGGCATGGCGGCGTTCGCCGAGAAGCGCGCACCGTCGTGGGTCCCGGAGGGCTGAGCCCCTCGCCCATCACGCGATCGTGATCTCCACGGCCCTTCAGAACCCGGCATTTCGGCCGATGTCCAGGACGAGGACGGTCGGGCGGCGGGGGAGCATGCGATGGGGTTCACGAAGGGGCGCAGCCTGACGCTGCTGCTCACGGGGATCGTGGCGGGCCGCTCGCGGTGCGAGTGGTGCGCCGGCGTCAGGCCAGGTTCACCACGATCACGAGGACGAGCAGCGCGATCAGAGTCGCGGTGACCCACAGGCGGGCGACGCGGCGGTCCATCCCGCTCACGCCTCCGGGACCGTGGACGCCTGTTCCTCCTCGCGGCGCGCCGCCCGGCGCTCCGAGGCCTCGAGGCGGGCGGCGACGGAGCGCTCCACCACGGTGTCGATGACCGCCGCCGCGCCCCAGCACACGGGCCCGACGACGGCCACGACCAGGACGACCTGGACGGCGAAGTCGAGCTGGGTCAGCCACAGCTCGACGCCGTCCCACCAGGTCGCGACGGCACGCAGCACGCCTCCAGACGGTACGCGCGCGGCGAGGTCGCGCGTCACCGCCCCAGGAAGTCCTCCAGCAGCGGGGCGACGAGCCCGACGCGGCTGACCACCTCGGTGTGCTTGGTCCGGGGCAGGACCGCGAGGCCGGCGTCCGGGATCGCCTCCTGCATCGCGACCGCGTGCTCGACGCGGACGAAGTCGTGGTCCCCGATCACCATGAGGGTCGGCGCGGTGACGCCCGCGAGCTGCTCGAAGGACCAGTTCTGCTCCGCGGTGACGATCGGGTCGAGCTTGGCGACCACCTGCTCGAAGGTGCTGATCCCGTACCGCACGTACTCGGCGTTCATCGCCTCGAACTCCGCCTCGGTCGGCATACGGGTCGACGTCGCGTAGGTCGACGGATCGTGGATCTCGGCGTGGTAGCCGTCCTTGCGGGTGTGCACCGCGCCCAGTACGAGCCGGTCCACCCGCCCGGGGTGGCGCAGGGCCGTCTCGAGCGCGACGAGCCCGCCCCAGCTGAAGCCCAGCACGTCGGCGCGGTCGAGCCCGAGGTGGTCGAGCACCCCGACGACGTCGTCGGCCATCCGGGCCAGTGTGATCTCGCGGCCCTCCGGGTCGGCGGTGCGCCCGTGGCCCTGCAGCTCGATCGGGACGACGCGTCGGTGCGGGGTGAGCAGGGGCATGAGGGCGCCGAAGCTCAGGTCGAGGGTCAGCATGCCGCCGTGCAGGAGCACCAGCGGCGCGCCGGCGCCGTGGTCCTCGACGTAGACGTCGATGCCGGGCAGGGAGACATACATGAGGGGATCCTCCGGTTCGGGGGTCGGGCCGTCACCGGTGGAACCGCGCCCGCTCGCCGAACTCATCGGGCCGAACTCGTCGGGCAGAACTCGTCGGGCCGAACTCGTCGGGCAGGGGCCGACTCGTCCCGGATAGGTTGCGGGGCATGTTCGCGGTCTACGCCTCCGAGCCCAACGCCGACGACCCGCTCGCCTCCCTGGTGGTGGGCGAGCGGCCCGACCCCGAGGTGCCCGAGGGCTGGGTGCGCGTCAAGGTCGAGGCGGCGAGCCTCAACATGCACGACCTGTGGACGCTGCGCGGCGTCGGCATCTCCGAGGACCAGTTCCCGATGATCCTGGGCTGCGACGGGGCGGGCACGCTCGACGACGGCACCCCGGTCGTCCTGCACTCGCTCATGGGTGACTCGGACTGGAAGGACGACGAGACCCTCGACCCGAAGCGCAAGATGCTCACCGAGTGGGCGCAGGGCAGCTTCGCCGACTACGTCGTCGTGCCGAAGCGCAACGCGCTGCCCCGCCCGGAGGGCATGACGGCCACGGCCGGCGCGGTCATGGGCACGGCGTGGCTCACCGCGTACCGGATGCTGTTCACGAAGTCCGGGCTGCGCGGCGGGCAGACGATGCTCGTGCAGGGTGCTTCCGGCGGGGTGTCGACGGCGCTGATCCAGCTCGGGCGCGCCGCCGGCATGCAGGTGTGGGTCACCGGGCGCACCGACGAGAAGCGCGAGCTGGCTCTGCGTCTCGGCGCGCACCAGGTGTTCGAGTCGAACGGGAAGCTGCCCGGCAAGGTGCAGGCGGTGTTCGAGACGGTCGGCGAGGCGACCTGGAAGCACTCGATCCGCGCACTGGTGCCCGGCGGCACGATCGTCTGCTCGGGCGCGACGTCCGGCAACCAGCCACCCGCCGAGCTCGCCCAGATCTTCTTCCTGCAGAAGAACCTCGTCGGCTCGACGATGGGCACCCTGGCCGAGCTGCGCGACCTGCTCGACTTCGTCGCCGCCACCGGCATCGCCCCGGAGATCGGCCAGGAGCTGCCGATGACCGACGCGAAGGACGGTTTCCGGTCGATGCTCGACGGCGTCACCGCCGGAAAGATCGTCTTCACCCGCTAGGTGCCTTCGGCACCTCGCTGCGTAGGTGGTTCAGGAGCGCGTCGGTGACGGTGTCGGCGTGGCGGGCGGGAAGCCAGTGGTCGCCGCCGGGGACCTGGACGTACGAGAAGGGGCCGTCGAGGTAGCGCGCCGAGCCGACCATCTGCGCCTCGTCGAGCGCGACGTCGGCCGTCCCGAGCATGCCCAGCACCGGGATCGTCAGACGCGGCAGGCCCAGCGGCGTCTCGTCGGCGAACGTCCGCGGGTCGATGTTCGCGCGGTACCAGTTCAGCCCGGCGGTCAGGGCCCCCGGGCGCGCCAGGTCGGCGATCTGGGTGCGCACGAGCTCGTCGTCCCGACCCTGGTGCAGCCAGCGGCGCAGCAGCGCCCAGTCATCGGCCGGCAGCACGTCCTCGGCGACACCGGGGAACTGGAACCAGAGCATGTACCAGGACAGCGCACGTTGGGCGAGCCCGGCGGCCCGGAACGCCTCGGGGTGCCCGACGGCCAGCGCGGCGTAGCGCGTGACCCGGTCGCTGCGCATCGCGAGCGCCCAGCCCACGACCGAGCCGAAGTCGTGCCCGGCGACCGCGGCCCGGTCGACACCCCGCTCGTCGAGCAGCGCGAGCACGTCGGCCACCGAGCGGTGGATGCGGTACGCGCCGACGTCGTCGGGGCGGTCGCTGTCGCCGAAGCCGCGCAGGTCCGGGGCGATCACCCGGTACCCGGCCGCGACGAGCGCCTCGATCTGCGGGCGCCACAAGCGCGCGCGGTCGGGGAAGCCGTGCAGCAGGACCACCGCGGGCCCGCTGCCGGCGTCGATCACCGACAGCGTGATGTCGGGCAGCGTGACGCGGACCGGGTCGGGGGTCACGCCGAGAGCCGTCCGGCTGTCGGGGCCACGTCGGCGAGCACCGTGAGCACCGCGCGGGCCAGGGCGTCATTGGCCCGGAAGCTCAGCGCGTTGGTGTTGGGCCGGGTGAACGCACCCGGGAGCCGCACGTTGGTGTGCGGCCCGATCGCGAAGCGGCACGGATCCGGGTTGCCCGCGGCGTCGATGAGCCGGAAGTCCGAGGTGCGCACCCGCACCAGACCGGTGTTGTGCAGCGTCACCGACGCGTCGGAGTGCGCGACCGCCGCGTCGGCCGCGTGCACGGCCGTGCCCGCGTCCTCGGTGTGCTCCTCGCGCAGGGTCTCCTCGTCGAGCAGTCCCTCGGCGTGCAGGCCGGCCAGCATGGGGTCGTCGCTGCGGCTGACGCTCGGCGACGACAGGCGCGCCTCCACGAACGTCCGCGCCGTGATCGCGATGTCGTCGAGAGAGGCGCTGGTGGCCCGGAAGCCGCCGTCGACGGGGGCCACCTGCAGTCCGGCCCCGAGGAACACGACGTACCCGGCGCGCGAGAGCGCGAGCAGCTGGCGCAGGCGCGGTCCGGGCGGGCCGCTGGCGAGCGAGCTGAAGAAGTTCTGCCACCACGCGAGGTCCTGGGCGCGCGAGCGCGGCGTGAGCGCGTTGGTGCCGGCGAGCTCCGCGACCTGCGCGAACGCCGACAGCAGGCCCACGAACGCCCCGAGCTCGGCGGTGTAGCGGTCGTCGACGTGGCGGGCGAGGTCGTCGAGGACGTAGGCGCGCAGACGCTCCTGCAGGCTCGCGACGTCGGGCGCGCAGACGTCCTCGAGGGGCCGGTCGATGCGTTCGAAGTCGAGACGGTCGGTGGGGTCGGGCACGAAGCCGGCGACGAGCTCGTGCATCGCCGGCGTGTACCAGCCGAGCTCCGCGTAGCGCAGCGCGAAGTCGTCCCACACGCCCCGGACGCGGTCGGGGTGGCCGGCGAAGAGCTCGTGGTAGTACGCCCAGCCGACCTCCTTGGCCATGATCGGCCACACGTCGCGGCGCAGGTCGACGTGCCCGCGGCGCACGAACGCGGCGATCTCGTCGGGACCCAGGAAGCGCGGCAGCGGCGGGCGCGGTCCGCGCAGCGCGTACTCGGTCTTGGCGTGGTACGGCACGCCGCGCCCGGAGCCGACGTGCACGACGGGCTCGCGACCCGAGGGCCGGTAGTCCAGGGTGCCGTCGCCGCGGTCGTGGAACGTCCCGCCACGGCCCTCGAAGAGCAGGACCATGAGGTCGATGAACGCCAGCCCCATCCCGCGGGCGATCACCGTCTCCCCCGCCGGGATGCGGTCGAGATCGGAGTCGGTGGTCTGCTCGGGCGGGAAGTAGAGCAGCCCGTGCTCCTGCGCGTGCGCGACCAGCGCGGCCTCGTCGTCGGTCGGGGCGGCATCGAGGTGGCCGGAGGCGAGGACGAGCACGTCGGCGGGCAGCTCGCCGCCACCGTCGAGCAGGACCGTGTCCGGGGCGCCACGCCGGAGGCCGACCGCGCGGGTGCGGTGCCGGTGCACCCGTACCTGCCGGGGCAGGGCCGCGAGCACGCGCCGCAGCACGTAGTCGAGGTAGTGGCTCTGCAGCCGCCGGGTGGCGAACGTGGCGGGTCCGAGGGCGCGCAGCTCGTCGCCGACCGGGCCGTCGGGGACCTCCTCGCCGTCCAGCTCGCCGTCGCGGACGGCCACGGCCCAGTCGTAGAGGGACGGGCCGGGCACGATCGGACCGTCGCAGATCACGCTGTCGTCGGTGAACATCGTGACGTCGGCCGCCATGGAGTTCATCCACAACAGCGCCGACTGGTCCTCGCGCCAGATGCGGCCCGCGCCGTCCGGGTAGGGGTCGACGAGGTGGACGTCGAGCTCCTGCACGAACTCGGGCGCGCTCGCCGCGAGGCGTTCGAGGACACCGGTCCCCCGCGGCCCACCTCCGACGATCACCACCGATCGCGGCATCTGTCCGTATCCCTCCGCCGTCCACCTCGCCTCAACCGTAGGCGCGGGCCCCGGGACCGGCCACCGAACGCGACGGCGGGTGACCCGCGTCCCGGTGCCGGAGCTCAGGGGGACACGGCCGCGCGCTGCTCCACGCTCGCGAACGAACCAGTCCGGCCGGGTGCTCCACCGGCCGTCGCGCAGCACCGCGGGGTGCACCCGCACGGGGGTGCACAGGGCGTGCGCCCGCGCGTCACGCACCTCGAGCGGGGCCATGGTGGTCACCGGCACCCGGTGACCGCGCTCCTGGGCGGCCTCCATCATCGCGACGCTGGTGTCGTGGGCCGGGTTCGGCGACGCGATCGGATCGATGACGAAGACCAGCACGAGCGGGCGGGCCGACGGGGCCCGGTGGTCGGACATCAGCGTCCTCCGGTGGCGGGCGCTCGTCGTGGTGAGGTGGGAACGTCGAGGCGATGAGCACTCCCCTCGTCGCCGTGACCGGCCGGCGCCGGGCCGCGGCGGGTCTGCACAGCGGCCCGCCTGCGCTCGACGCGCTGGAGATCGACGCCTACTTCATCGGCTACGCCGCGAACGTGGTCGCGGCGGGTGGCCTGCCCCTGCACGTTCCGGGCGGCGTCGACCCGGCCGCGGTGATGGAGCGCGCGGACGCCCTCGTGCTGACCGGGGGCAACGACGTCGACCCGGCCCGTTACGGCGCCGTCCCCGACGCGTGGACGTCCTCGCTCGAGCCGGACCGCGACGCCTTCGAGATCGCGCTGCTCGCCGCGGCGCGCGAGCGCGGGCGTCCGGTGCTGGCCATCTGTCGCGGGATCCAGCTGGTGAACGTCGCGTGGGGCGGCTCGCTGCACCTCCACCTCGCCGAGCACGTGCACACCCGCTGGCACGACGTCGCGGTGGCGCCGGGCAGCGTCCTGGCCGGGCTCCACGGCTCGGCGGCGCGCGTGAACAGCCTCCACCACCAGGGCGTCGATCGCGTCGCGCCGGGGCTGGCGGTCACCGCCCGGGCACCCGACGGGCTGGTCGAGGGGCTGGAGGCGGTGAACGGGGCGCCCCTGGTCTGCGTGCAGTGGCACCCCGAGCAGCTCGACGACGTGCCGCAGCCCGAGTTCCGCTGGCTCGTCGACGCCGCCCGCTCCCCTGCGTACCGTCCTTCTTCCTGACCGACAGGACCCGCAGGTCGGTGTCGGCGCGCAGGCCGCGGCGCGAGCCCTCGACACCGATCCCGCACCGCTTCTCACCCCCGAACGGCACGGTGGGCGTGACGACCGGGTTGCCCGGGGTCGCGACGTCGCCGGCGCCGTCGGGAACAGCACGGCGCGGTGCTCGGGATCCTCTGCTGCTGCCGCCACCGGCCGGCTCCTCCCCGCGCGGACGTCTCCGGAGCTCAGAAGCGTAGCCCTGAGGTTCTTACCGCCGAGCCGACCGCCCCTGGACACACGACGGCGGGAGACACGACCACGCCCGCCCGTGCGGGGCACGGACGGGCGCGGCGGATTCCTGCGCGGTTACCGGCGCTTGGGCCCGCGGGGACCGCGGGACGGCCCCGAGGCCACCTCGTCTCCGGAGGCGCGCCGCAGCCCCATCGGACGGCCCGCGACGCGGGCGCGCTGCAGGCGCTTGACGACCGGGCCGGGCACCTCGGCAGGCAGCTCGACCAGCGTGTGATCGGTGCGGATGTCGATGTGCCCGATGTGCGCGGAGTCGAGCCCGGCCTCGTTGGCGATGGCCCCGACGATGGCGCCCGGACGCACGCGCTGGTTGTGACCCACGTCGATGCGGTAGGTGTCGGTGCCCGACCCGACCGACCACGACGGCGCCTTGCCGCGGCCCTGACCGCGCTCGGGCTTCGGGCCGCGCTTGTCGCCCCGCTCGCCACGCGGCGGCGGGGCGGGCAGGTCCTCGACCAGCAGCGGCTTGTCGCCCTGCACCATCTTGGCCAGCCCGGCGGCCAGCTCCAGCGGGTCGGTGCCGTGCTCGGCCACGTAGTCGCCGACGATCCCGCGGAACACGTCCATCGGGTCGCCACCGGCGACGGTGCCGTCGAGCGTGCCGGTGACGCGGTCCGCGAAGCGCCGCTTGCGCACGTCGTTGACCTCGTCGGTGCCCGGCACCGACATCTCCTCGGCCTTCTGCTTGGTGACGCCCTCGATCATCCGCATGGTGCGGATCTGGCCGCGGGTGACGAACGAGATCGCGTCGCCGCTGCGCCCGGCCCGGCCCGTGCGCCCGATGCGGTGCACGTACGACTCGGGGTCGGTGGGCAGGTCGTGGTTCACGACCAGCGAGATGCGGTCGACGTCGAGGCCGCGCGCGGCCACGTCGGTGGCGACCAGCACGTCGATCTTCCCGGCGCGCAGGTCGCCGATCGTCTTCTCGCGCTGCGGCTGCGAGAGGTCACCGGAGATCGCCACGGCCGCGAACCCGCGGCGGTTGAGGGCGTCGGTGACGTCGGTGGTGTTCTGGCGCGTGCGCACGAACACCAGGCAGGCGTCGAAGTCCTCCACCTGCAGGATGCGCGAGAGCGCATCGGCCTTGAGCCGCTCGGGCACCACGACGTAGCGCTGCCGGGTGTTCACCCCGGTCTGGGTCTTCGACTTGATCGACACCTCGGCCGGCGCGTTGAGGTGCCGGCGCGAGACCTCGCGGATGGCGCCGGGCATCGTCGCCGAGAACAGGGCCACCTGCCGGTCGGCGGGCAGGAGGTCGAAGATGTTCTCGACCTCCTCGAGGAAGCCCATCTGCAGCATCTCGTCGGCCTCGTCGAGCACGAAGTGCGCGACGTTCGTGAGGTCGAGGGTGCCCTTCTCGAGGTGGTCGGCGATGCGACCGGGCGTGCCGACGACGATCTGGCCGCCGCGGCGCAGCCCGTGCAGCTGCGGGCCGTAGGGCGCGCCGCCGTAGAGCTGCACGACGTTCAGCCCGGGCACGGCGGCACCGAGGCGCTCGATGGCCTCGGCGACCTGGATCGCGAGCTCGCGGGTCGGGGTCAGCACGAGGGCCTGGACCGACTTCTGCGCCGGGTCGATCGCCGAGAGCATCGGCAGCGCGAACGCGGCGGTCTTGCCGGTGCCGGTCTGCGCGAGCCCGAGGACGTCGCGGCCCGACAGGAGCAGCGGGATCGTCTCGGACTGGATCGGGGTCGGCGTGTCGAACCCGGCCTCGGCCAGGGTCGGCAGCAGGCGCTCGGCGAGCCCGAGCGCGGCGAAGCCCGAGGCCGGCGTCTCGTCGACGGCGTCGTCGGTGGCGTCGTCGGTGGCGTCGTCGGTGGCGTCGCCGGTGGCGTCGGGAGCGGCCGACGCGTCGTCGGCCCCGACGACCTCGTCGACCGTATCGGTCGCGTCGGTGCCGTCGGAGGGGGAAGAGGTGATCACGTCGACGAGCTCGACGTCAGGATCGGAGAGCACGGAGTCGGACAGGACAGCAGCGTTGGTCACGTAGATCTTTCGTGGAGAGGGAACTCGGACGAACGAGAGCTGTCCGCGGACCCGGTCGCACTCCGGAGGGTCCCACCCAGGCCGACAGCTCGGCGTTGGTAACCAGTCTACGCGAGTGGATATTTCCGCTCGCCCACCGCGTCGTCGGCTACTTCTTGGCCTTGTTCTTCTCGACCGCGTTCTGGTCGGTCGACAGGGCCGCGACGAAGGCCTCCTGCGGGACGTCGACCCGCCCGATGGTCTTCATCCGCTTCTTGCCCTCCTTCTGCTTCTCGAGCAGCTTGCGCTTGCGGGTGATGTCCCCGCCGTAGCACTTGGAGAGCACGTCCTTGCGGATCGCGCGGATGGTCTCGCGGGCGATGATCCGCGAGCCGATGGCCGCCTGGATCGGCACCTCGAACTGCTGGCGCGGGATCAGCTTGCGCAGCTTGCCCGCCATGTCGTTGCCGTAGGCGTACGCGGCGTCCTTGTGCACGATCGCCGAGAACGCGTCGACGGGCTCGCCCTGCAGCAGGATGTCGACCTTCACCAGGTCGGCGGCCTGCTCGCCGGCGGGCTCGTAGTTCAGCGACGCGTAGCCGCGGGTGCGCGACTTCAGCACGTCGAAGAAGTCGAAGATGATCTCGGCCAGCGGCATCGTGTAGCGCAGCTCGACACGGCTGTCGGACAGGTAGTCCATGCCCTCCAGCGAGCCGCGCCGCGACTGGCAGAGCTCCATGATCGGGCCGACGAAGTCCGCCGGCGCGAGGACCGACACCTTCGTGATCGGCTCGTAGATCGTCGAGACCTTGCCCTCGGGCCACTCGGCGGGGTTGGTGACCTCCACCTCGCCCCCATCGTCGAGCTCGACGCGGTAGACGGTGTTGGGCGCCGTGGAGATCAGGTCGAGCCCGTACTCGCGCTCGAGGCGGTCGCGGGTGATCTCCAGGTGGAGCAGGCCGAGGAAACCGCAGCGGAACCCGAAGCCCAGGGCCGCCGAGGTCTCGGGCTCGTAGGACAGCGCGGCGTCGTTGAGCCGCAGGCGGTCCAGGGCGTCGCGCAGCAGCGGGTAGTCCGACCCGTCGATCGGATAGAGCCCGGAGTAGACCATCGGCTGCGGGTCGCGATAGCCGCCGAGGGGCTCGGTGGCGCCCTTGCGTTCCCAGGTCACGGTGTCGCCGACACGGGACTGGCGGACGTCCTTCACGCCGGTCATGAGGTAGCCGACCTCGCCGACGCCGAGCCCCTGGCAGGGCTTCTGGTCCGGCGAGATGATGCCGACCTCGAGCAGCTCGTGCACCGCGTTCGTCGACATCATGCGGATGCGCTCGCGCGGGGTGATGCGGCCGTCGACGACGCGGATGTAGGTGACGACGCCGCGGTAGGTGTCGTACACCGAGTCGAAGATCATCGCCCGGGCCGGCGCGTCGGCGTCGCCCACCGGCGCGGGCACGCGGCGCACGACCTCGTCGAGCACGGCCCGGACGCCGTCGCCGGTCTTGGCCGAGATGCGCAGCACGTCGTCGGGCTCGCAGCCGATGAGGTGCGCGAGCTCCTCGGCGTAGCGCTGGGGCTCGGCGGCGGGCAGGTCGATCTTGTTGAGCACCGGGATGATCTCGAGGTCGTGCTCCATGGCCAGGTAGAGGTTGGCCAGGGTCTGCGCCTCGATGCCCTGCGCGGCGTCGACCAGCAGGATCGCGCCCTCGCACGCGGCCAGCGAGCGGCTGACCTCGTAGGTGAAGTCGACGTGGCCCGGGGTGTCGATGAGGTGCAGGACGTGATCGCGCATCTCGCCGTCGGGGCCCGCGGCGTACCAGGGCAGACGGACGTTCTGCGCCTTGATGGTGATGCCGCGCTCGCGCTCGATGTCCATGCGGTCGAGGTACTGCGCGCGGTAGGCCCGCTCGCCCAGGACGCCGGTCATCATCAGCATCCGGTCGGCCAGCGTGGACTTGCCGTGGTCGATGTGGGCGATGATGCAGAAGTTGCGGATCCGGTCCGGCGGCGTGAACGTCTCGTCCGCATAGCCCTTCGTGCCCGGCCGTCCATGGGCCACAGAATCGGACCCTGCGGCGGACTGCTGGGTGGTCTGGCTCAAGGGTTCCTCACGTTCTGACTCGACCGGCTCCCCACCATCGTCCCATGAGGCCCGGCCGCGGTCCGCGATGTGCGGGGTTGCTAACCTCGACGTCACTGCGTGAGGCGGGCGCGGGAGACGAAGCATCGAGCTGAGCACGCCGAGAGGGGAGCTCGACCCATTCGGCCTCCCCCGCGCGCTCCCGTGAAGCAGCCAGCACCGACAGACGAGGTTCGAAGACTCCCGTGGCGAACATCAAGCAGCAGGTCAAGCGCATCCGCAAGAGCGAGGAGGCGCGCCAGCGCAACAAGGCGGTGAAGTCGCGCATCAAGACCGCGATCCGCCGCTACCGCGAGGCCGTCCAGGCCGGCGACCAGGAGCAGGCCACCACCCGCCAGCGCGAGGCCGCCCGCCTGCTCGACAAGGCCGTCAGCAAGGGCGTCATCCACAAGAACCAGGCCGCGAACAAGAAGTCGCGCATGGCCCACCGCGCCGAGCGCTTCACCGTCGACGCCAAGGCGGGCAAGACCCCGGCCTGACCGGCCCCGCAGCTCACGGCCCGTTCCCGCACCCGGCGGGGGCGGGTCGCTCTCGTGCGCGCGCAGATGTCAGCGACGTGGCGTCGCTGACACTGAACGTCTGTATTCTTCCGTCGATCTTCAGGCGGCGCGCTCGCCGAGCGCGACGCCGCGCTGTGCCTGGCCGAGCTGGTGCGGCGCGAGGTGGCCGCCGGGACCCTCGACCCCGTGCTCGCCCCCGACTCTCGCGCGGACCCTGCTCGGCGTCGGTCTCGGGCTGCAGCGAGCGGTGCGTCCGGAGCTCGACGCGGCGCTTCTCGTGGAGACCGCGCGAGCCCTGCTGCGTCCGGTGTCTAGCGCCGGGAGCTGCCCCGGGCGGCGACGACCGCCTCGACGGCGTACTCGAGCGCGTACGACGGGTCGGCGGCGGCGCCCTTGACGTTCGCGTTCAGGTCGGCGACGACGCCCATCGCCTGCGTGAGCCCCTCGCCCGACCAGCCGCGCCCATTCTGCTGGCCCCGCTTGACCTTCCACGGCGGCATCTTCAGCGAGGACGCGAGGCTGTACGGGTCGCCTCGTCCGGCGGCGGTGACCCGCGCCGCGGTGCGCACCCCGTCGGCGATCGCGTCGGCGACCACGACGTGCGGCACGCCGGTGTCGAGTGCCCAGCGCAGCGCCTCGAGAGCTCCCGCGCGGTCGCCGGTCATGGCCCGGTCGGCCACCGCGAACCCGGTGACCTCGGCGCGCCCGCGGTGGAAGCGGCGAACGGCGTCGGCGTCGACGTGCCCGCCCGAGTCGGAGGCGAGCTGCGACGCCGCGGCCGCCAGCTCGCGCAGGTCGGACCCGACGGCGTCCATGAGCAGGCCCAGTGCCTCGCCGGTGATCTTGCCGCCGGCCTGGCGCACCTCGGCCCGCACGAAGTCGGCCCGCTGGTCGTCCGAGAGCCCCGACGCCGACGCCTCGCTGGCGCCCGCCGCGCGCAGGCCCTCGAGCAGCGCGTCGCCCTTCGCCCCGCCGCCCTTGGCGCTCGACGCCCGCCCGGCGGGACGGCGTCCCCGCGCGCTCCTCGGCGGGCCGCGGTGGACGACGACGAGCGTGACGCCCTCGCTGGGCGCCTTCGCGTAGTCGAGCAGCAGGGTCGTGACCTCGGCGCTCGCGTCGTGGCCGTTCTCCACCACGACCACCCGCGACTCGGCGAACAGCGACGGGCTCACCAGCTCGCCGAGCACCCCGGCGGTCAGGTCGCCGGCCGGCAGCGTGCTGACCTCGACCGCCGGATCAGCCTCCCGCGCCGCCGCGACCGCGCGCGCCACCGCCCGCTCGACCAGCAGGGCCTCGTCGCCGACGACGAGATGCACCGCTGACGGGGGCTCGGACGACGGGCTCACGCGCTCATCGTTCCACGACCCTCCGACAGACCCGGGCCGTGGCGCGTGAGGCACGTCTCGGCCGGGCGACGCTCGGTGGTCGACCCGCTGCGGGTCCCGTAGTGTTCTCGCCCGGATGTCCCCCTGGGATGCCCGACAACCGCATACGGCTCATCCAGAGGGGTAGAGGGACCGGCCCGACGACACCCCGGCAACCGGCGCAGGCGTTCCGCAGGCGATCACGGTGCCAATTCCGACCCGTCCGCGGGGAAGATGAGGAGGACTTCCTTCCATGACGATCACTGCCCAGGCCACGAGTACCACCGGTCTCGACCTCGGTCCCGCCGCCGCACTCGCCTGCCGCGCCTGCGGCCACCGCCTCGACCTCGCCGCCGAGTTCGCCTGTCCGCAGTGCTTCGGCCCGCTCGAGGTCGCCTACGACTTCGGCCGCGTCACCCGCGAGGACATCGAGCGCGGCCCGCGCAGCATCTGGCGCTACAAGTCGCTGCTTCCCGTACCCAGCACCGTCGAGACGGTGCCCAACACCGACCCGGGCTGCACCCGGCTGCTGCGCGCCGACCGCCTGGGCGCCGAGCTCGGCATCCGCAACCTGTGGGTCAAGGACGACACCGGCAACCCGACGCACTCCTTCAAGGACCGGGTCGTCGCCATCGCGCTCGCCGCGGCCCGCGAGCTCGGCTTCACGGTCCTGGCCTGCCCGTCGACCGGCAACCTCGCGAACGCCACCGCTGCCGCGGCCGCCCGTGCGGGCTGGGACTCGGTCGTGCTGATCCCCGCATCCCTCGAGCGCGCGAAGATCCTCATGACCGCGGTGTACGACACCAACCTGCTGGCCTGCGAGGGCACCTACGACGACGTCAACCGCCTCGCCACCGAGCTCGCCTTCGAGCAGGAGGACTGGGCGTTCGTCAACGTCAACGTCCGCCCGTACTACGCGGAGGGCTCGAAGACCCTCGGCTTCGAGGTCGCCGAGCAGCTCGGCTGGCGCGTCCCGGCCCAGACGGTGATCCCGATCGCGTCGGGCTCCCAGCTGACCAAGGTCGACAAGGCCTACGGCGAGCTGATCTCCCTCGGCCTCGTGGACGACACCGAGTACAAGGTCTTCGGCGCCCAGGCCGCGGGCTGCTCGCCGGTCTCGACCGCCTTCCGCGAGGGCACCGACGTCGTCCGCCCGCAGAAGCCGGACACCATCGCCCGCTCGCTCGCGATCGGCAACCCCGCCGACGGGCCGTACGTGCTCGACGCGGTGCGCCGCTGCGGCGGCACGATCACCGACGTGACCGACGACGAGGTCCGCGACGGCATCCGGCTGCTCGCCCGCACCGAGGGCGTGTTCGCCGAGACCGCAGGTGGCGTCACCGTCGCGAACGCGAAGAAGATGGTCGAGTCCGGCGACCTGGACCCCGACGCCGACACGGTGCTGCTGATCACCGGCGACGGTCTGAAGACCCTCGACGCGATCGAGCACCAGGTCGGCCCGAAGGCGACGATCCCGGCCACGTCGGCGGCGGTGCGCGAGGCGCTGGGCCTGTAGCTCGCCCACGCGACCGGCACGTTCCCCGGGCTCGGCCACCCGAGGAGCTGCCGAACGTGCCGGTCGTGAGGGCCGTCGCCCGCCGCGCGCCGGAGCGCAGGCCGCTCACCGCTTCCTCGGGTCGGGACGCGGGTCGCCGCGGGCGACGACGGACGCCCCGGTGCGCGGGTCGACGCCGACGACGACCGCGATGTCGCCCGACTCGTCGGTGCGGCGCACCATCGCACCCGTCCGCGCGAGCAACCCCACGATCTGCGGGTTCGGGTGTCCGTAGGTGTTGCCGCGCCCGACGCTGACCAGCGCGAGCGAGGCCCTCGCCGCGGTCAGGAACGTCGGCAGCGAGGAACGCGACCCGTGGTGCGGGACCTTGAGGATCTCCGCGTGCAGGTCCGAGCCCGACCCGAGAAGCGACGCCTGCGACGACAGCTCCGCGTCGCCGGGCAGCAGCACCCGCCCGACCGGGGTGTGCGCCCGCAGCACCACCGAGGTGTCGTTGACCTCGGAGCCGTCCTCGCCGTCGACGTGGTCCGCCGGGCGCACCGGGCCCAGCACCTCGAGCACCAGCTCCGGCCAGCGCAGCACCGTGCCCCGGGTGAGGCCGACCAGCGGCGCACGCACCGCGGCGGCCCGCCGCGCGACCTGCCCGAGCGTGTCCTCCGGCTCGCGGGAGGGGCCGAGCGCGACCCCGCCGACCGACCGCCCCGCGAGTGCTCCGGCGAGCCCGCCGACGTGGTCGGCGTGCAGGTGCGTGAGCACGACCAGCGCCAGCGACCGGACCCCGAGCCGCGCCAGGCACCCGTCGACCACGCCGGCGTCCCCACCCACGTCGACGAGCACCGCCCGCCCCGGCTCACCCGTCGCCAGCACCAGCGCATCGCCCTGCCCGACGTCGCAGGCCACCAACGACCAGCGCGCGGGCGGCCATCCGGGCGGCGCGACGCGCGTCGGGACGAGCACGAGCAGCGCCCCGACCAGCAACGCGGCGACCACCGCCCGCAGCTTCCGCCAGCGCAGCGCCGCCCCGACCAGCACCACGACCGCGGCCAGCGCCAGCGCGCCCGCCACCCCGCCCGGCCAGTCCAGCGTCGCACCCGGCACCGCGGCGCACCGCCGCGCCACCCACACCAGCCACGCCACGCCGGGCCCGGCGGCCCAGACCAGTGCGTGCGCACCCGCCGTCCACCACGGCGCCACCGCCGCGGCCATCACCCCGAGCACCGTCACGGGGGCGATCACCGGCGCGGCCAGCAGGTTCGCCACGATCGCGACGAGGCTGACCTCGCCCGACAGCCCGGCGATCACCGGCGCGGTCACGACGTGCGCCGCCACCGGCACCGCGAGCGCCTCCGCCAGGCCGGGCGGGACCCGGCGCGCCCGCATCCGCGCGACGAAGCCGGGCGCGAGCAGCACCAGCGCCCCGGTCGCGAGCACGGAGAGCGCGAACCCGGGATCGGTCGCGAGCCCCGGATCGACCAGCAGCAGCACGATGACCGCCGCACACAGCGCCGGCACCACCGAGCGGCGGCGCCCGACCGCGAGCGCCAGCACCGTGATCCCGCCCATCACGGCGGCGCGCAGCACGCTCGGCGACGGCCGCGCGAGGATCACGAATCCGACCAGCGCCACCCCCGCCAGCAGCGCCGCCGTCCGCGGGCCGAGCCGCCCCAGCCGGGCGAGCAGCAGGACCGCGCCGCAGACGATCGCCACGTTGGTGCCGGACACCGCCGTGAGATGAGTGAGACCTGCGGTGCGGAAGTCGTCCTCGAGGCCCGGCGAGACGCCTGAGGTGTCGCCGACCACCAGCCCCGGCAGCAGGCCGGCCGGATCCTCGGCCAGCACGGCCCGCGCGGCGTCGCGCAGGCCGCCGCGGAGGTCGCCCGCGACCCGTTGCATCGCCGGCACCGGGCCGACCGCACGCGGGGGACCGCGCACCTGCAGCACGGCCACCGTGAGATCGGCGCGATCGGGCGGCCCGAGCCGACCCCGCGCGCTGACCAGCTGGCCGGGCAGCAGGCCACCCCAGTCGTCGGCGGGCGCCAGAAGCACCACCCGCCCGCCGGCCCGCCACCCCGGCCCCGCCCCGACCTGGCCCCCGACCAGCTCGCCGCGCACCACCACCCGCCCCGGCCCGGGCACCGAGGAGCGGACCGGTCGCGGGTCGGCGGTGACGACGAGGTCGAGCCGCGCCGACACCCCCGCCCCCGTCGCCGGGCGCAGTGGATGGCTCGCCACCGCGTACGCCCCGAGCCCGGCCACCAGACCCACGGCGGCCGCGCACCCGCCGGCGGCGAGGACGACCGCCCGCAGTGCGGGCCGTCCGACACGAGGCCCCGGGCGCCGCGCCGCGATCACCGTCGCGACGGCGGCGAGGGCGACCAGCACCAGCGCGGCGCCCCACCCGGCGGTGAGCGCCGCGATCGCCACGCCCCACGACGCCAGCGCCGCCGGCGCGAGCCGCAGGTCTGGCGGCGCCGGGGGGTCGTCCGCAGGCCCGGCGGACGGCCCGGCGCGGTCGCTCACACCGTGACCAGGTCGCGCAGGGTCGCGAAGCGGGCGTCCCCGATCCCGCTGACCTCCTGCAGCTGCTCGACGGCCCCGAAGCGCCCGTTCTGCGTGCGCCACTCGAGGATCCGCTGGGCGGTGACCGGCCCGACCCCGGGGAGCTGGTCGAGCTGCTCGAGGGTCGCGGTGTTGAGGTTCACGCGCCCGCCGGGGGCCGGAACGCCACCGCCTCCCGCCGGCGCGGCCCCCGCCGCACCGGCCGACCCCGACGGCGGCGTCACCGCCGCGGGCACGCCCACCACGACCTGCTCGCCGTCGGTGAGGCGCGCCGCGAGGTTGAGGCCGGTCAGATCGGCGTCGGGTGACGCGCCACCGGCCGCGTCGACCGCCTCGCCGACACGGCTGCCCGGCGGGAGCCGCACCAGCCCGGGACGGGCGACCTTCCCGGACACCGACACCACGATCGGTCCCGCGTCGGGCGGGGGCGCGGCGGCAGGCGACGGTGCCACGGGAGCGCCCGCCACCAGCGGCAACGCGGGCACCGGCTCGGCGACCGGGCGGTCGGACCACACGCCCACCGCCGCGACCACGGCCGCGACGGCCGCGACCGCGGCAAGGGCGAGCGCGCCGGTCCGGCCGGGGTCCCACCGCGCGCCCGACCACGACGCCGGCAACCACCGCGCTGCCCACCGGCGCGCCCGCTCACCCCGCTCAGGCGGATCCCACGCACTCCCCCGGCGCGCCGCCGGGAGCGGTTCGTCGTCCTCGTCGTCGTCCCACCACCCCTCCCGCGCCGGCGCCGGTCCGTCGGGTGACGCCCGCGGCGGCAGACGCAGCCGGGCCGCCGGCGTGCCGGGCGGCGCGCCCGGCCACCCCACGCGCGCCCCGTCGGGTTCGGGCTCCCGCGACGGAGACGACGGCGGCGACACACCGACCTCGACCGCGTCCCGCCCGCCCCAGCCGGATCCCAGGGAGCGCAGGCGAGCGCGGGCGTCGTCGGTGTCGGGTGCTGCGGAGCGAGGCATGCGCGGGACGCTAGGAACCACCCCGACCGGCAGCCCAGCGCTGAACGCACGCCTGGGGACAACCGCCCGGGGTGGGGACGGACCCGCGCCGCCCCGGCGCCGGACGACGGCCGGGCGGCGGAGGACGAGCCTGCGATCAGACCTCTCGCGCCGACTCCGTCGCGAGCATCTTCCCGAGGCGCCGCATGTTCGCCCTCCCCGCGACCCGCAGCCCCGCCGCGAGCGCCGGCAGGGCGTGCTGCAGCACCCCGTCGGCCGAAGGGTCGATCGTGAACGTCAGCCGGCTCCCCCTCCCGCGGGGCGCGACCGCACCGACGACGTCGACGTCCAGCCCGCGGAACCGGCAGCGCGTGCGCCACCGGGTCGGCCGCTCGAACTCGACGATCTCCGCGGTGGCGGTGCCCATCCCCCGCCAGGACCCCTCGAAGCGTGAGCCGACCCCGATCGGCTCGGCGGTCACCAGGTCGATGCGCCGCGCGGCCGGGTTCCACACGGCCTCGGTGCGCAGGTCCGCGACCTGGTCGAACACGAGCTCCGGGGACGCGTCGGTGTCGAGGAGGTTCACCACGGTGCTCACGCCACCATCGTTGCCGGTCACCACCGCGAGGTCACTCGGCGGAACGGGCACGAAGCGCCGCCGCGACCTCCCGGCCCACGACCTCCCCCACCGCGGCGTGCGCCGCCCAGCCCCAGTGGATGCCGTCGGGATTGCCGTGGCCACCGAGCACGTGGTCGGCCACGAGGGGCACGGGGTCGACGAGGGCCGCGCCGCACGAGGCCGCCCACCCCGTGATCGCCGCCACGTGCCGCTCCCGCCCGGCGTGCACTCCGCCGTACAGCGGCGCCCGGTGCACCGAGGGCAGCATCCCCACCACCGGCAGGCCCGGGACCAGCGTCGTCACCGCGGCCCGCAGACGCTCGAGGTACCGGACGGTCTCCGCGGGCGGCAGCGCCACCGGGCCTGCCCCGCCCAGCAGCCGCGCGGCCCGGGGCGTCAACCACCGGTGGACGTCGCGCACCGTGCGCCGCAGAGGAGGAGGCCGCACCGCGGGGATCAGCTCCCGCAGGGCCGTCGGCAGCGGCGACGGGAGCGTGTCCATCCCGCCGACTCCCAGCACGACCGCGTCGGCGTGCCGCAGCGACGCCCAGATCCGCGGGTCGCCGACCATCGCCCGCCACGCGTGCCGGGCGGTCCACCCGAGGCCAGCGTGCAGCTCGGCACGCCCACCGAGAGAGCCCGCGGCCACGTGCGGCCACAGCCGGGGTTCGTCGGCGGGCTCGGCGCGGTCGGGTCCGTGGAACGAGAGCGAGTCCGCGATCACGACGAGAACCGGGTCCCCGTCGGGGGTCGAGCTCCGCTCTGCTCCGTCTCCCCCGCGGCTCACGCGTGGAGGCCCCAGGCGCGCAGGCGCCAGCGGTCGATGCGGTGCTCGAGGATCGCCCACGCGCAGTTGTGCAGGGGCGAGAGCGAGTGCCACGCGGAGACCGGCCACGCCAGCGCCGAGGCGGTCAGGGCACCGATGGTGCCGCCGTGCGCGACGACCATCGCGGTCTGGTGCTCGTCGCTGCCGCCCAGCTCCGCGTCCAGCTCGGCGAGCACGGGAAACGCGCGCTCGGCGACGTCGACGCGGGACTCGCCGCCCGGGGGCGCCCACGCCGGGTCGGTGCGCCATGCCTCCAGCCCGCCGGGCCAGCCGGCCTCCACCTCGGAGCCGGTCAGACCCTCCCAGTCGCCGAGAGCGGTCTCCCGCAGCCGTGGCTCGGGGCGCGGCACGAGCTCCGCCTCCTTCGCGACGGCCTCGGCCGTGCGCCAGGCGCGGACCTGGTCGGACGCGACGAGCAGCGCAGGCTCGTAGGCGGCGAGCAGCGGTGCGGCAGCGAGGGCCTGGGCACGGCCGACCTCGTCGAGATCGGGGTCGAGCCGTCCCTGCATGCGGCTCTCGGCGTTCCACACCGTCCGACCGTGGCGGGCGAGGACCAGCCGGTGGAGGCTCACTCGCCGGCGGCGGTCTGATCGGAGGGCGGACCGTAGACCTCGGCGGGCAGCGGTACGGCCGGACAGTCCTTCCACAGCCGCTCGAGACCGTAGAAGTCGCGCTCCTCGGTGTGGAGCACGTGGACGACGATGTCGGCGAAGTCCAGGAGCACCCAGCGGGCCTCCTGGGTGCCCTCGCGGCGCACCGGTTTGGCGTCGAGGTCACGGAGCTTCTCCTCGACGTTGTCGACGACGGCCTGCACCTGGCGCTCGTTGGGCGCCGAGGCGATGACGAACGCGTCGGTGAGCGGGAGCCGCTCGGACACGTCGATGGCGACGACGTCCTGGGCGAGCTTGTCGGCGGCGGCGAGCGCGGCGGTCTCGGCCAGACGGCGCGCGCGATCGGTGACGGCCACGAAACCCTTCGGGGTCGACGACATCGGCGTGGCGATGGTACTCGACCGCTCCCCGCCGTCACCCGTCGCGAGCCCGCACGATGCCGGGGACCCGGCGCATACTGAGCCGATGCCGGACTACGGGGACGGGCTGGCCCAGGACGCCGACCTGACGGCCGCCGCCGAGAACGCCGTCGCGCAGGCCGTGGCCCCCCTCGGGGGTCGGCGCCCCGATCTGCTGGCCGTCTTCGTCTGCCATCCCGACCCCGACGAGATCGGTCGCGCCGGCGAGCGGGCGATGGAGGTCGCCGGCGCGCGCGTGGCCGTCGGGTGCAGCGCCGGCGGCGTGATCGGCGACGGGCGCGGCGTCGAGGCCCGCCCCGCCGTCGCGGTCTGGGCGGCGTCGCTGCCCGAGGCCACGCTGACCCCGTTCCGCCTCGACGCGAGCCGCACCGAGAGCGGCATCGCCGTCGGCGGCATGCCCGTGCGCACCGACGACGACGAGGTCGCGCTGCTGCTCGCCGATCCCTACACCTTCCCGATCCAGGGGTTCGTCGAGCAGTCCGGCGAGGCGCTGCGGGGCCTGCCGCTGGTGGGCGGGCTCGCGTCCGGGCCGGGCGGGGCCGGGGCGACGCGACTGTTCCTCGACGGCGTGGTGCACGAGCGCGGCGTGGTCGGCGTGACGATCGGGGGCGACGTGCGCGTCCGCACGCTCGTCAGCCAGGGCTGCCGTCCCGTCGGCCCGGCGATGACCGTGACCGCCGCCGAGGGCCCGCACCTGCGGGGACTCGCCGGGCAGCCCGCGTACCGCAAGCTCGAGCAGATCGTCGGCGAGCTCAGCGAGGCCGAGCAGCAGATGGTGGCCCAGGGCCTGCACCTCGGGGTCGCGATGGACGAGTACGCCGACGACCACCGCCAGGGCGACTTCCTCATCCGCGGCGTCGTCGGGGCCGATCCCGAGCAGGGCACGGTGACGGTCGGCGACGTCGTGGAGGTGGGGCGCACCGTGCGCTTCCAGGTGCGGGACGCCGCGAGCGCCGACGCCGACCTCGACTGGCTGATGACCCGCTTCCGCGGCGACGGCGACACCGCGGGCGCGCTGCTGTTCTCGTGCAACGGGCGCGGGCGGGCCATGTTCCCCGACGCCGACCACGACGTCATCGCCGTCCAGCGGGGACTGGGGCCCGAGGGGGTCGCCGGGTTCTTCGCCGCCGGCGAGATCGGTCCTGTCGCCGCCCGCAACCACCTGCACGCGTTCACCGCGTCGGTGCTCGCCTTCGGCTGACCGGAGCACGCGACCCGGGGCCCTCGCACGGCTCGTGACCACCGGGTTCTACCGTGACGGACGCCCCCGCGCCCCGTACGAAGGACCACGACAGCCGATGAGCGTCGAGCCCCGGCAGGCCGAACGCCTCCCCGAGGACGTCGTCTCCCTGCTCCGCGGCCCGAACCCGTGCTTCGTCGCGACGGTGATGCCCGACGGATCGCCGGAGACCACCGAGACCTGGGTGGACACCGATGGCACCCACGTCGTCCTCAACGCGATCGAGGGCCGCAAGGACGTCGAGAACGTCCGCCGCGACCCCCGCGTCTCCCTCGCGATCGGCGACGCCTCCTGGCCCGGGCGCTACGTGGCCGTGCGTGGCCGCGTCGTCGAGGTGACCCCCGACGGCGCGGCCGAGCACATCGAGTCGCTCGCCCGGCGCTACCTCGGCCGGCCCTATCCCTGGCACCGCCCGGACCAGACGCGCCTGATCCTGCGGATCGCCCCCACGGCCGTGCACCGCCAGGGCTCCTGACCGGCTCCTAGACGAGTAAGTCCGAACCCGATCAGTGGTCGTAGGCGATCAGTGATCGGGTCAGGGGCTGGCCGGTGGCTCGGTTGTGCCAGATGGCGGCGGTCATGGCCAGGAGGCGTTGGGCGACGCGTGC
>NZ_JBXUHE010000018.1:0-109976 GCF_057180585.1 Actinomycetospora sp. 2LY8.5 | reverse complement strand
TTCAACGACCCGGTCACCCACGTCGGGTTCTACGTCGGGGACGACAAGTTCCTCGAAGCACCCCAGTCCGGCGACGTCGTCAAGGTCTCCGACGTGCGCTCCAACCTCACCGGCATCCGGCGCATCGTGCTCTGAACCCAACGGTCGTGAACGGTCGGCAACGAGACGGATACGTACGGTTGACTTTTGAGACTGACTGTTCCAGAATCAAGATCGCCCGAGCGGGCCCTTCTCCGGACCCTCTCCGACTCGGGCCCCGACCCCGCGGAGGTTCCCGTGAGCGTGTCGCTCGACCACCACCTCTCCCCCGTGTTGGACACCGTCACGTTCCCGGTGCACCGCTGGGAGCTGGTCATGGCGGCCGAGTCCTACGGCGCCGATCTCCGCACCCGAGCCGCTCTCCGCGCCTTGACGCGGTCGACCTACTTCTCGCGGGAGATGCTCCTCCGTGAGGTCGCCGACAAGAACGGGACGACGCGGAGCCCGGTCGAAGAGACGGCGCGGCCACTTCGTGTCCACCGATCGCGAGGCCACGCACTCGTGCCTCCGTCGCCGCAGCACTTCGATCGAATCTGAAGAGGCTCCCCATGACCTACCCACTGCGCAGGATCCGGCGGACCGTCGTCGGACCTCATGATGTCCGACCCCCATCGGACGCGCGTACGCACTGCCCTTCGTGCGGCGGAGTGCGGTACCGCTGCCGGCTGGCTGACGGCTCGATCGTCATTCTCGACCCCGTCCCCCGCGAAGGTGGCCGATTCCTGGTCAATCCGTACTCATGTGCGGTGGTTGCCGTCCGGACACCGGCACAGTGTCGTGGTGTCGGGTTCGTCGAGCACCGCGCGGTGTGCACGGCGAATGTGGTGCCGAAGCCTCGCAGGACTGCATGGACGTACCCGGCCCCGACCCCGATGCTCGAGGCCGAGACCGCGACGCTCAACTCGTCTGATCGTCGTGTTGGCTAGTGCTGGGCCCCCGGCTCTCCCGCGTAGCTGGGGCCGGCGGGCTGACGGTTCGCCGGGTCACTTCCGCGCGCACCCTCGACCGCTCGCCAGATGGCTTCGGGAGTCAGGGGCATGTCGATGTGCCGAACGCCGAGCGGCGAGAGCGCGTCGATGACGGCATTGTGGACCGCTGGAGTGGAGCCGATCGTTCCCGACTCCCCGATACCCTTCGCGCCGATCGGGTTGAGGTGCGTCGGCGTCTCGGTATTCGAGACGTCGAATGAGCAGAGGTCCGCCGCCGATGGGATGACGTAGGACGCCAGGTTGCCGCTGGTCGGGTTCCCGTCCTCGTCGAAGGTCACCCTCTCATAGAGGGCTTGAGCGATGCCCTGGGCGATCCCACCGTGCTGTTGGCCGGCGACGAGCATCGGGTTGAGGATGCGGCCCGCATCATCCACTGCGACGTGGCGACGTTGACGCACCATCCCCGTATCGAGGTCCACCTCGACGACCGCGATGTGGGAGCCGAACGGGAAGCTCGACTGTCCCTGCGAGAAGTCGAGCTGTTCTAGCAGTGGGCCCTTCGACCCGTCCTCGAAGCCGGCTCCGTCCTCGGCCGCGGTGGCCACCTGCGACCAGGTGATCTTTCGGTCGGCGATGCCCTTGACGCCGAAGCCCCCCTCGGTTTGCTCGACGTCGTCCACCCCCGCCTCCAGCAGATGAGCGGCGATCTCGCGCGCTCGCGAGACGAGCTGCTTGGAAGCGTTGTGGATCGCGCTCCCGCCGGTCTGCAGCGAACGCGATCCGAGCGTGCCGGCGCCGCTGCGCACCAGCGAGGTGTCGGACTGGATCACCTTGATCTTCTCCATCGGCACTTCGAGCACCCCTGCCGCGAGCTGGGCGTACGCAGTCTCGTGTCCTTGACCGTGGGCGCTCGTACCCGCCATCACCGTGAACGTGCCGTCGGGATGGGCCTGCGCCGAGCCGAATTCGGTGTCGAGGCCGAGCGGGGCCGTGACCTCGACGTAGGAGGCCACACCGATGCCCATCGCTACTCGGTCACCCTCGGCACGGCGTCGGGCCTGTTCAGCAAGAAGGCCCTCGTAGTCCGCCGCCGCCCTCACTGCATCCAGCGCCTTCTCGTGGTCGGCGTTGTCGTACTCGGCGCCGGTCAAACTCGTCATCGGGTATGCATCAGGTTGCAGGAAGTTCTTCCGGCGCATCTCGAGCGGGTCCACACCGATCTCATCCGCGGCGATGTCGATGATCCGCTCGAGCAGTTGGGTGGCTTCCGGGCGCCCCGCGCCGCGATAGGCCCCAACGGTCGTGGTGTTCGTGGTGACCGTCTTCCACGAGAACTCGATCGCCGGGATGGCGTACACGCCCTGCGCCATGAGCTGCGTGAGGCTCGGCAGGATCGTTCCGACCGCCGGATACGCGCCGCCGTCGCCGATGACCGAAGCGCGCAGTCCGACGATCGTCCCATCGTTCTTGACGCCGAGCTCGGCATATTGCACCTGGGCTCGCCCGTGCACCATCGACAGCATGTTCTCCGACCGCGTCTCGGTCCAACGCACCGGCCTGCCGAGGACCATCGCCGCGCGGGCGGCAATGGAGTACTCGGGGTAGGCCGTCGCCTTCGGCCCGAATCCGCCGCCTACCCGCGGCGCGATGACGCGGACCTGTTCGGCGGTGAGCCCGAGATCTCCAACGATCGCATCTCGCACGCTG
The DNA here is from genome assembly GCF_057180585.1 of Actinomycetospora sp. 2LY8.5. NCBI lineage: Bacteria > Bacillati > Actinomycetota > Actinomycetes > Pseudonocardiales > Pseudonocardiaceae > Actinomycetospora > Actinomycetospora sp. 2LY8.5. The sequence goes on along the minus strand of NZ_JBXUHE010000018.1, from coordinate 107,301 downwards.
TGCGGGGTCTGGACCGAGAGCCACAGCGTCACGCCACCATCTGGCTCATCAGGAACCGCTACGCAGGCGTTCGGCTCCATAGGCACTCCGGCGACCCGCTGGTTGTAGAACGTCGCGGAGACGACCCGGTCGGCCGCGTCGAAGATCCCTGCAACCTCACCCGTTCCGTCGCCGGCAACCACGTTCGAGCCGTGCGCGCTGTAGATGACATGTGCGTCGGCCGCGAGCGCCTCTTCGATCCCGACGACGGCGGGCAACGGTTCGATGTCAGGAAGGACGGTCTCGGCGGCGTCCAGGGCCTGCGCAGCCGTCTCCCCGACCACGGCTGCGACGATGTCGCCCACGAACCGCACGCGTCCCCTGGCCAATGGCGGGCGCGACATCTCCTCGGCGACCACACCGGGTAGTCCCGGTCGGTCGTTGAGGTCTAGATCGCCGTCGACGTATACGCCCACCACTCCCGGCCGGGACCTTGCCTCTTCGACGTCGACCGAGTTCAGCGTGCCGTGGGCAATGGGCGAGCGGACGAAGACCACGTGGAACGAGTTCGTCATCGGTAGATCGCCGGTGTACTTGGCGGCACCGGTGATCAGAGCATGGTCCTCGGTCCGTTTGACCGAGTGGCCGAAGATCGATCCCGAACGACTGGGCGTGATCGTCATCGCGGGTACTCCCGTGGTGTCATGGCGTTGGGGGCGGATTTCAGACACGTTGCACGTCGAGCCCTGTTTCGGTCCGGCAAGGACCCGACGTCAGGCCAGCCCTGGCTGCTGCGACCTCCAGCGGAACGATACCTCAGGTTGCTCCAGAGAACGTTCGTGAACGCCTTGCCGCACCCTGTCCGCCCACGACGACGCCGGCGGCCATTGCGTCACGACCCGCCCGAGCTGGCCGGTGCACCCGTGCCCACCGATGGAGCTCGCTCGCCCACGAGCAGGGAGACCCTCCACGGATCGAATCTTCGTCGTGGTAACGGACGTTACCGCGGCGTCACCGCGGGCGTCGTCGTCTGCGTTCGGGGCTCACGATGTGCGATAGCCGGGTTCGACGAGACCGCCCATGCCTTGACCCGCGGGCCGCCTGGTTGGGGCGGCTCGGTGGTTGAGTCGGCCTGGGTGCCGGGGTTGCTCCCGGTCCGTTTCCCCAGGCCGCTCGCCAAACCCGCCGTGCCGATCTCTCGGCAACGGGCTCTCCACGGTGTCTGCCGTCAGGCGGGGTTGGGCAGCGCCCAGGGGTTGGGGATCTTGGAGCCTCGATACCGGTACCGAGTGATCGGTACCGAGGCGATGTTGAACAGTTCGATCCCGTCCGCCGAGGGCCTGTGTCACCGCCCGGAGGGGCCGGTGAGGCGTCGACGGACGACCCTCCAATTCCAGCGGTGCAGCTTCATCCACCAACTGACCACCCTCCACCACGTGAAGCGCTCGAGAGGCCCATGGTGTGCTTACAGACTGCGTGCCGGAAATAGCTGGCCCAGCCGCGCATGATCTGGTTGAGCTTGATCAGCGTGGGCCTGGGAGCCTGCTGCGACAACCTGTCGGTGTGGGCACGAATTCTGGCCTTCAACGACCGGATGGGCCGGTCGGCGATGAAGGTGTAAACGTGCCACTTGCTCGTTCCTCGCTTGCATTTCCACTGGATGCAGAAACCCAGGAAGTCGAACCCATCGCTCATATGCAGCACCCTGGTCTTGGCTGCGGAAAGCCGCGACCCGAGGGGAGCGCGCACGGCAGCGATCTCTTCGCGCAGAGCTTCGACGTCGGCCCGGTCCCCGTGCACGAGGATGACGAAGTCGTCGGCGTAGCGGACGATGCGCCGGTTCGGCAGGTTCTTGGCGCGGCGTCGGGTGCGTCGCCTCGGGGGTGCTCATGATCCCGCCCGGTCGCCACGGCCCGTGCACATGCTCATCGAGCCCGTGCATGGCAATGTTGGCCAGCAGCGGAGACAAGATGCCCCCCTGCGGCGTGCCGGTCGAGGTGTCCTCGCGCTCGCCGAGCTCGGTGAGCAGTCCGGCCTTGAGGAACGCCTTGACCAGCGCAAGCACACGCTTGTCCTTGACCCGCCTGCGCACCCGGTCCATCAGGGCGGTGTGTGAGATCGAGTCGAAGCACGCTTCGATATCAGCGTCGAGCACCCAGCGGTAACCCACGGTGCCCTACCGCTGAATCTCAGCGACCGCGCTCAGCTGATCGATCCGAGCCGCCACAGGCTCGATCGTGTCGGTCATCGCTGGTCCTTCCCCCAGGACACGCCCGGAGCGAGAGGGCCAGTTACACCGTCAGTCGGACACTCCCCGACCCGGGTGCCGCTTGGCGGCGGGCAGACGGGGACGCCGCCGGTGCTGGTGATGGTCTCGGGCTACTCGCAGATCATGACGGCTCGGATGCTGCCGTCGCGCCAGGGCCCGGATCTGCTGGCCGGGCACTGGGTCCTGCTCGCCGGGTGGGGCGCGAGCCCGCGGGCGCTGGTGTGGGACAACGAGTCCGCGGTCGGCTCCTGGCGCGGCGGGCGACCGCAGCTGACCGTTGCAAGACCGACGACTGAACATCAACAACCACCGAGAGGGGTCCATTTTCGACCGCCGCCAGGGGCCAGGTTCTGCCGCCGTTGACACTCGGATACGAGTTCACCGGATACACGCTCGGCGCAGGCATGGGGTGCACCCAGCGCACTACGACCTCGCTGATCCGGCGAGTGCGAGCACTGACCGACGACACTCGGCGCCGGACACCGGTCATCGGACAGCCCCGACACGCCCGTTCGGTCACTCCTCGACGCGGAGTGGGTCCGAAGAGGTCCGGCAGGAGGCGATGCGGCGACAAGAATCAGGTCAGCGCGGGGACATGCGGATCGCTCCGTCGAGGCGCACCGTCTCACCGTTGACGTAGCCGTTCTCCAGGAGCGCGACCGCCATGTGCGAGTAGTCCTCGGCCCGACCCAGTCGCTTGGGGTGCGGGACACTGGTCGCGAGTGCGTCGCGGATGTCGGAACGCAGCCGACCGAGCATGGGCGTGTCGAAGACGCCTGGTGCGATGGTGTTCACACGAATGCTCCGGCTCGCGAGGTCGCGGGCCGCGACGAGAGTGATGCCAGCAATCGCGGCCTTGGAGGCGGCATAGGAGGTCTGCCCGACCTGACCCTCGAAGGCCGCAACGGAGGCAGTCAACACGATGGCGCCACGCTCGCCGTCGACGGTCGCTGTGCGGGCGATTCGGGCTGCGCAGAGTCGCAGCACGTTGTAGGTACCGAGAAGGTTGGTGCGGACGACTTCGGCGAAGGTGTCCAGGGGCCCAGGCTCACCGCTGCGGTCGAGGATCCGCACTCTGTCACTACCCCGCCCCGCCGCGTGCACGACGGCTCGGAGGGGACCGTTGGCTTCCTCGGCCACGTCGAGCGCATGGTTCACCGATGACTCGTCGTTGATGTCTGCCCGCACGTGAGGAATGGCGGGATCGAGTGAGCCGGACTCGGGTTCGTTGAGGTCGGCCACGCAAACTCGCGCTCCCGCGGCGTGCAGGTGCTGTGCGGTCGCCAGACCGAGGCCGGACGCTCCGCCCGTGACGAGTGCCGAAATTGTATCGAGACGCATGGGATCGCTCCTCGTGGCCGAGCCAGCTCCGGGACCGGGACGATGATCAGGCCGGCAGCAGTTCCATGACTGTCGCGTTGGCCATCCCACCCGCCTCGCACATCGTCTGTAAGCCGTAGCGCAACCCATGGGCGCGCATATGGTGCAACATTCTGGTCATGAGGATCGCACCGGAAGCGCCGAGTGGATGCCCCACCGCTATCGCTCCGCCCAAGGGGTTCAGACGTGAGAGATCGGCACCGAGGTCCGTGGCCCACGCCAAGGGGACGCTGGCGAAAGCTTCGTTGACCTCGTAGACATCGATGTCGTCGATCGTCAAACCCAGCCGCCCCAGCACTTTCTGAGTGGCGGGAATGGGCCCGGTCAGCATCGTCACCGGGTCGTCACCGACGACGGCGCCGCCGACGAAACGGGCCAACGGTCTCAGCCCGAGGTCAGCGGCCCGTTCGCCGGTCATGATCAGCAGACCGGCAGCCCCGTCGGAGATCTGCGAACTGTTGCCTGCATGGATACTGCCGTCGTCGGTGAAGGCCGGCTTCAACTTGGCCAGCGCCTCGACGGTGGTCCCACGGCGGACTCCCTCATCCATCGCGAAGCATGCGTCTCCGGTGCCGATGGGGACCAGCTGGTCGGTGAACGCCCCGGAATCGATCGCTACGGCAGCAAGGGAGTGCGAACGGGCGGCATACTCGTCCAGCTGGGTTCGGGACAGCACCCAGCGCTGGGCGACGGCTTCCGCACCGAGACCCTGATTGAAGCTGTCTCGCCCGTAGCGCCGCTTGACACGCGGTCCGAACGGCTCGCCGACCGCGCGGGCGGAGCCAAGGGGAACCGTCGACATCGATTCGATCCCCCCCGCGACCACAACGTCACACTGTCCGGCCAGGACACAGGCGACGGCGAAGTGGAGGGCCTGCTGACTAGACCCACACGCCCGATCGACGGTTGTCCCCGGGATCGTCTCCGGCCAGCCCGCCGCGAGCACCGCCAGCCTGCCGACGTTGGTGGACTGAGCGCCGATCTGCGTGACGCACCCCCAGATCACGTCCTCGACCACTTCAGGATCGACCAGGTTGCGACGAGCCAATGCCATGAGAATCTCGGCCGAGAGATCGACGGGATGAACACCGCTCAAGGATCCGTTGCGACGCCCGATGGGCGCGCGAACGGCGTCGACGACGACAGCCTCGCTCAAACTTCATTCCTTACACTCTTGTGGATGTCCAGTCGTCCACATGCAGAAGGTAGCGCCGAACGCCCGAGCCCCTGGAGGGGAAGTACCGGTACTCAGCCGGTCTCTTCGGAGTCGCTCGGCGCGGGCGGTGCGAGCAGCCCGTACCCGCCGCGATGGAACAGTAGGGGCCGTCGCGTGGCCTCGGCGCCGAGGTCCGACACACTCGCGAGGACGACAGTGTGATCGCCGCCGTCATGCTCGGCGTACAACGTGCAATCGATCCAGGCGCTGACGCCTTCCAGGACGGGGTTCCCGGAAGGTGCGGGGCTCCAGGTGACACCAGCGAACTTGTTCACTCCAGAGCGCGCGAACCCGTTACTGTACCCCTGGTGGTTCTCGGCGAGCACATTTATGCAGAACGACCCCAACTCGCGGATCCGCGGCCACGTGGACGAAGTGAGCGCAGGAGAGAAGGAGATCAGAGGCGGATCCAGCGATAAGGATGCGAATGACTGGCAGGTGAAGCCCAGCAGCTCATCCGGGCCCTGCGCGGTGATCACGACAACTCCCGACGCGAAGTGCCCCAGAACATCGCGCATCACCCCCGGGGCAACAGTCCGGACTGCTTCCGCCGCGCTGCTCGACGGCCCGCGACACCCGGGCAACCCACGGCCCGACCTGTCCGCCCCGCGGGACTGGTCGCGTGACCGATCGCCTGCTGCGGAAGACACAGTTCACGCACGCGTGAGTACGTGTGCCCCGCTGTCGTCGATACTCGAAGTCATCGACGGCACGTCGCCAGGGTTGTAGGGCACGTCGAGGTTGATCCGAACCTCTTTCATGACCCAACGCCCGTCCTCGCGTACGGCGTCGATATCGTACTCGCCGGTGAGCTCGAGGTGCACAGCGTCCCCCTTGATCAGGTAGAGCTGCTCGTAGGAGACCATCCGGGCCGAGTCTCCGTGGTCCTCCTTCAACAGGTGATTGGTCAGGATGTGGCGACGGCGCGCCTGCTGCCCGTCCCACACCCGGGTGAACCAGTCCTCGATCTCCCGACGGCCAGTCGCACCGTGGAAGGTCGCGTCCTCAGCGAACAGAGAGCTCATCCACTTCGCGTCGTGGGCGTCGTTCGCCGCGGCGAACTCGGTCACCAAACGCTGAACCTCTAGGAACGTCGACATTTTCGCCCTCCTCGAAGCGCCCAGTTGGGCCTCTCGACCACGGGCCACGCTAGCAACGTGAGACCGTCGTGGTCGTCGAGAACGATTGTCTAGTCGGGACAGAATCAGTCTCTCATTTGGTCTCGAACGATCTATCCAGGCCGTCTCGATCCGTTGCTACCGTCGAATGATGGTCCGGCAGATCGCCTGGAGCGTCCCTCGAGAGACGTGGGGTTGCAGCTGAATGTCCTCTCTGTTCTACGACGGTTCCGAACCCATCGCGCCTGCGCGGTCGTGCGGACTGATCATCAGCATGACCGACGAGGAACTACGCACCTCGCTCGACGAGGCGAACCTGCCGGTCCTGGTGATGGTGTTGGCTCAGCTGACCGGCGACGACCGGTACCTCGACGATCCGTTCAAGCCGACCCAGAAGCCGGGCCTCGACGACAACCACGATGGCGGATTCGACGAGCCCACCGCGGCGACGATCCGCGCGACCGCGTTGGACGTGCTCCGGCGATGGCGGGACGACCCGGCCGCCGAGGTCCCGGTTCCCACTCCGCAGCGGTTGCTCGCCATGCTGCGCGCCACGACGGGCGAGGAGGTCGACCCGGAGCACGAGCGGATGCTGCGGGAACAGATGGGCTTCGAGCGGGTCGCAGAAGGCCGGCTCGACTTCAACGGCGCCTTCCCCGAGGGAGCGGTTGTCATCGGAGCAGGCGCCTCGGGCATCCTCGCAGCGATCCGACTCCGCCGAGCCGGAGTCTCGGTCCGAGTCTTTGAGCAGAGCGCCGGCCCCGCGGGCTGCTGGTGGGAGAACCGCTACCCGGGCTGCGGTGTTGACACCCCGGGACACCTCTACGGCTACTCGTTCGAGCCCGCGGCGTGGTCGCGCTTCTATCCCTCCGCCGCGGAGATCCGTGCCTATCTGCAGCACTGCGCGGCGAAGTACGGGGTGGACGAGGACATCGAGTTCTCGACCACCGTTGTGTCGGCGTCCTGGGACGACCAGCGGCACCGGTGGTGTCTGGTCGTTGAAGATTCACAGAGCGACCGGAGGCAGGTCACCGCCTCGATCGTGATCAGCGCGGTCGGGCAGCTCAACCAGCCGGCGATCCCCTCGATCGACGGACTGGACTCGTTCGACGGCCCCGTGATACACAGTGCCCGCTGGGGCGAGGACATCGACGTCACGGGCCGATCGGTCGCGGTCATCGGTACCGGCGCGAGCGCGATGCAGATCGTCCCCGCCATCGCCCCGCGGTCCGACCAGGTGACCGTGTTCCAGCGGTCACCCCAGTGGGCGGTACCGAACCCGCGCTACCGGCAAGCCGTCTCGCCCGCGCTGCGACGCCTCTTCGACGAGGTTCCTGGCTACTGGGCCTGGTACCGCATGCGGCTGTTCTGGCTGTTCGATGACAACATCCACGCCGCACTGGTTCAGGACGCGGACTGGAGCGACCAGACCCACTCGATCAGCAAGCTCAACGACCGGTACCGGGCCTTTATCACCAGCTACATCAAGTCCGAGCTCGGTGACCGCACCGACCTTCTGGATGTCGTTGTGCCCGCGTATCCGCCGTTTGCAAAGCGCATGCTGATGGACTGCGGGTGGTTCCGCACCGCACAGCGGGAGAACGTGCGGATCGAGACGGCCCCGATTCAGGCAGTGGAGCCCGACGGGATCAGGGACGGCCAGGGACGGCTACACCGTTGTGACCTTATAGTACTGGCCACGGGCTTCCTGGCCAGGCAGATACTCTCCACCTTGTCGATCACCGGCCGCTCCGGGACCCATCTCCGCGACCGTTGGGGCGAGGACGACGCGTATGCCTACCTCGGCATCACGATCCCGGATCTGCCCAACTTCTTTTGCCTGTACGGGCCGCACACCAACCTCGGCCAGGGAGGGAGCGTCATTTTCCAGGCCGAGTGCCAGATGCACTATGTCATGGATCTGCTGAAGCAGATGGCTGAGCGGCGACTGACCAGCGTCGAGGTCCGGCCGCAAGCCTGCGCCGACTACAACCGCCGGCTCGACGCGGCACACGATCGGCTCATATGGACCCATCCGGCCACGGATACCTGGTACCGCAACGCAGCGGGCCGAGTAGTGACCAACAGTCCATGGCGGCACGTCGACTACTGGAGCATGACCCGGCACGCGGATCTCGGCGACTACCACGCGGTCTAGTCGGCGAGCGAGAGGCGCTCGTCCGCGCCGGCGGCGCAGCTGTTGTGTGGTGCTCGACCGCGTCCCCCCAGGAAGGACAGCAACACTCTGCACACGCGCTGCGTCCCCACCGCGGACGACGTTGGCCGCGCAACCGGCGAGCGAGTGGCGGCAATCGAGGTCCGTGCCCATCCCCGCGCTTCCATAGTGGTCGTTCGCGCGTACAAGGAACACCAGCGGTCTGTTCTGCGAGCATGTCAACAACGGTACCGATGTCGCTCGGGTCGACAGAGGGCCTGCGGCGATAGTTAGACTGAAACTCAACGACGCTCGATCTCGAACGCAGTTGACTACGACACTTCCACTGATAAATTAGCAACGGCTGCTGCGCCGACGCTTGAAAGCGCGACACCGAGAGTATAGAATTGTTTGGGAGGCTTCGTGCGTCGCACATTGTTCACCGACGACCATGACGCTTTTCGGGAGGTCGTCCGGAGCTTCCTGGCGAAAGAGGTCGTGCCGCACTACGCGGACTGGGAGAAGGACGGCCATCTTCCTCGGGACGTGTTTGCGCATCTCGGCGACTTGGGCCTGATGGGCATGGCGATCCCCGAGGAGTATGGCGGCGGAGGACAGCCGGACTATCGCTACAATGTCGTCCTTCAGGAAGAGGCAGCCCGGGCGCTCGTAACGCTCGGGACGCTACGCACCCAGCTCGACGTCATTCAGCCCTACTTTCTGCGCTACACGAACGACGAGCAGCGTCGTCGGTGGCTGCCGGGCATTGCGGCTGGCAGGCTGCTCACCGCTATAGCGATGACCGAGCCTGGGACCGGATCGGATCTTGCCGGTATGGCAAGTGTGGCTGTCCGGGACGGTGAGGACTGGGTGCTGAATGGAGCCAAGACCTTCATCAGCGGCGGCGCTACGGCCGACCTCGTCATCGTCGTGGCGCGCACGCACCCCGATCCGGCCGACCGACGGGCGGGACTGTCGCTGCTTGTCGTCGAAGATGGGATGCCCGGCTTCGCCAAGGGGCGGATGCTGGACAAGCTAGGCCTGAAGACCCAGGACACGATCGAGCTGTCGTTCACCGACGTGCGAGTGCCGGCAGCCAACCTGCTCGGCGAGGAGGGGGCGGCCTTCTCCTGTCTGAGTGCGAACCTGGCGCAGGAGCGTCTGGCGATCGCCGTCGGTTCGGTCGCGCAGGCGCGGGCGGCGCTCGACGAGACCGTCGGCTATGTGAAGGAGCGCAAGGCTTTCGGTACCGCCATCTCATCGTTCCAGAACACGAAGTTCGAGCTCGCCGCGGTCGCGGCGGAGATCGAGGCGGCCCAGGCCATGCTGGACCGCGCAGTGGTCGACCACATCCGAGGCGAACTCAGCGTGGCCGACGCGGCCAAGACGAAACTCGTCTGCACCGAGGTGCAGGCTCGGGCAATTGATCGGTGCCTGCAGCTGTTCGGAGGCTATGGTTACGTGCTCGAATACCCGCTGGCGCGGCTCTACGCAGACGCTCGAGTCTCTCGGATCTACGGCGGCACCAGCGAAGTCATGAAGCTCATCATCAGCAAGTCGATGGGCCTGTGAGGCTGCGGTGAGGATCACGTCCGCTGAGGCCGGCCCCGGGCTTCGTGGGGCGGGCCTCGGCGGACGCACACGCGATCAAGACGGTGGGACCATGATGCCCTTCAGGAACATGTCGAGCTGCCGGTCGCCGATTTGTTCAGGAGTCAGTGGACCCCAGGCGTGCACCCAGCGCGCGGTCGCGTTGAGTGCTCCCAGGATTGCTCGGCGTTCGACCCCGTCGAGTGGAACGAGGAGCCCCTCGACGACACCCTGCTGAAGAACCGCAGCCCAGATCGACTCGTAAGCGTCGCGCGCTGCGATCACTTCCTGCTGGTACTCCGACGAAAGCGCGCGCACCTCGTAAATCGCCACCGCCCAGGCGTCACCATTCGATGCGTGCTCGCGCACCAGGTCCCGGGCCAGCAGCCGCAACTTGTCGATCGCGTTCCTGTCCGAACGCTCGATTTCGCGAGCCCGGCTCGTCACGTCACCGAGCAGGCCGAGGCTGATGTCGAGCAGCAGCGTCTCCTTGCTGCCGATGTGGTGGTAAAGCGCACCGCGACCGAGCCCCGCCGCGTCCCCCAATTCGGTGATGCTCGTCGCGTGGAACCCATAGCGGGCGAATAGTTCTGCGCCGACCCGAAGCACCCGCGCTCTGTTGTCTGCGCCGCGTGTTGTCGTCACGCTCCCCTCGCCTCCTCATGCTCTCTGGGCAGTAGGGGCGCCGGGCGCGAGGGCACTGAGATTCCACCCGGCCGGAGCGGGCTGCCCACGGTCTCGATCGTGTGCGCGATGCCGGGCTGCGTGAGATCCACGACCATGTCGCGGTCACGGACCAATGCTGACGCCAGCGCCTCCTCCAGCCCTCTGACCACGCTGATACAGCAATCGTACCGTGCTGCGAACTGAGCCCACGTCGCCCTATCGCGCAATGCGAACTCAGCGGCGAGGCTGGCGTAGGTCGCCGACCCGACCGGGTCGTAACGGCACGCTAGGAGGTCCGGCCGGTCGAGACCACGGCAGAGTTCGGCCCAGAACCTCTCTTCGAGGGCACCGACCGCTACCCAGCCGTCACGGCACCGGTACACCTGGTAGCACACGACCCCTCCGGAGAAGATGCTCTGCTCACGCGGAGGCGCTGGGACACCGGACAGCACGGCCGCGGACGGCATCGCCGCGAGCGACAGCGCAGAGTGGGCCAGTGAGATGTCTACGAACTCCCCCTCCCCCGTCCGGTCACGTCTTCGCAGAGAGGCCAGGACAGACAGGGCAGCCATCAGCCCGCCGGCAGCGTCAGCGATCTGCACGGTCGGGAGAACCGGTTGCTCGTCGACGCCACCGGTGAAGGACAGCAGACCGACCTCGGCGAGGTAGTTGATGTCGTGCCCCGCGCGCCCGGCATGGCTGCCCGTTTGACCCCAGCCGCTGAGGGCGCAGTAGACGAGCCGTGGGTGGCGGCTCGAGAGCTCGGACCATCCAAGTCCTAGGCGTTCCATGACACCGGGTCGAAACGACTCGATCAGGACGTCCACGCTCTCGACCAGCTCGAGGAAGCGAGCCCGATCTCTCCCATCCTTCAGGTCCAGTACGATCGAGCGCTTGCCCTGGTTGAGGGCGATGAATCCCGCCGACGTGGTGCTCGATTCCGAACTGTCGTAGTGGGGTTCCCGAGCCCGTGCATAGTCACCGGTCCCCGGCTGCTCCACCTTCAGGACGTCCGCCCCCAGGTCCACGAGACGCTGAGTGCAGATCCCTCCGGGGAGCAGCCGGGTCAGGTCGAGCACCCGGATCTCGTCGAGTGGACCGGTGCCATGAGGGCGCCGCTGACCGTCGGCAAGGCGGTCCGACGTCATCAGAACCCCTGCTCCCTATCGAGGGTCCGAGTCTCAGCGCTCAAGGTGCGGACGGACGTCCTCGGCGTACCGTCGGATCTGGTCGACCTGTTGATCGATCGGCAGGTTGCCCTGCTGGTAGAAGATCCACGAGAACCAGTCGAGGTCGCCGTCCTCACTCTCATCGGCGTAACAACGCTTGAGCTCCCGTAGCTGCTCAACGACCTCGTCCGCCGTGCCTGCGATGCAATTCCCGACCTCAATGATCCGTTCAGCTGCGTGCTCCCTGCTCTTGAGGATCTCAAAAGTGTTGGGATCGTCCTCGGGCAACCGAAAGCCCTCAGCAAAGCCAAATCTCTGGAAGTACTCGTAGAACTCGCGGCCGGCGGTGCGGACCACGATCTCGAATGCTTCGTCCTTACTGTCCGCGATGGCCATGGTGCGGGCCGCCATCATCTTCTCGCCGAGCTTGGCGGGGCGACCGTACTCGTGCAGCAAGTCACGATACTGCACGCACTGCGCCTTGAACTTCTCGGGTTTGCTCTCCAGGCTGTCGACCACGACCCCGCGACGGGCGCAGTCGTGCAGTGTCTCCGGTGAACCGGCGTACGGTGCGAACAGCTCCATTACGTGTTCCGTAGCCGGCGCGGGCACCACACCGATCTTGTTCAGGTATCCCTCCTTCTCGACCTCTCCCGGGGAACCGTACTCGGCGGCCACCTCCGAGGCAGGTGGGTCATAGATTCCGGTGTAGGGGAAGGGCACCTTGTAGTGCTCGCCGTCATACTTGAAGCAGTCTTCGGCCCACGCCTTGAGCATGATGTCCATGTGCTCGCGGAAGATCGAGCGATTGCGCTTGTTCGCCTTCTGCTCCTCCGGACGGAAAGACGAGAACCCGAACTCGTCCTGCATCAGCACCTGCATCCAGCGACGCTGATAACCGCGGGCGCACCCACAACGGACCCGGCCTGGGAACATCTGGTCGAACAGCGCCACCTCCTCTGCGGTCCGAAGCGGGTCGCGAGCGGCCATCACCAGTGACATCGGCATGAAGATGACGTTCTCGGTCTGCATCGCGAGGTACGTGTAGAGCATCATCGGATTACCGCTCATTTCGCGGCCCTCCGTGTGGAAATGGTGCTCTGTCGTGGCGAAGCCTTCGATACCGTAACGATCGCACGCCTTGGAAAGCTGAACCGTCTCGTCCAGCATCTTCTGGAAGTACTCGGTGTTGCGCCCGATTGGACGATACTCGCGAATCTCCTCCAGAGTGGCCGGAATCTCGGGATGCATCAGCAGCTGCATCTTCATGTCATACCACCTTTGCTTGTTTTCTCTCTGGCAGTGGAGTCAGCCCGCCAGTAACGATCGATGGGACGGAGACACCACAAGACACCCGGGTCGTCGTTGCGGTGATTTGCTGTCTCGTTGATGAGACATCTGTAGCGCCGTTATGCCGACTTCTCGATATCATCTGCTCAGATCGGTCGGACTGTAGGGAGCGTCGAGCGACACGTTCAGCTCACGAATCCGCCACCCTCCCTCCCCGCCGCGCGCCACGACCGTCACCTGCCCGATCACGGCGAGTTCCAGCGACTGCTCCGAGACGAGATACAGCTGGAGGTAGGTCGACAGTCCGAGGCCGTCCGCGGACACCTGGAGATTGGTCAGCACGTGGCGTCTTTCGGCGACCACGGCAGTGTGCATGTCCTGGAGAAACCGACGAATCTCCTCGCGCCCGGTTCGCCCGTAGGCCCGCCCGTCCTCGGTGAAGCAGTCCGCCGCGGCGTCGCTGTCTCGAGCGTCGTGGAGCTGGAAATACCTGATCGTCAACTCCACGACGTCACCGGGCTCCTTAAGCCGGATGCCCGTGCCGACGCTCTGCATCATGCCGCACCTTCCGGCGCGTCCCGGCCCCGCAACCCGGTCAAGCTCCACCGCCGACATAGTCGTGGCCGCCGCCGCGTGTGCCGTGGTCGGGTGCGCCGACGAGGACGAAAAGTGCGATGCACGGCTCGTCACTCGGGTTCGACCAGGCGTGCGGGACTCCGCGCATGACGATCACGTCACCTGGGACGAACTCCTCGTGTGTCCCGTCCTCGAACACACCGAACACCGAGCCACTCAGGATCACGACGTAGTCCACCGTGTTGGTGCTGTGCATCGTGGCAGCCGGATCGCTGTTCGGGTCCTTGCCCAACGCAGCGAGCCGCACCAGCGAGCCTCGCGGATCGGTGGGGTTCATCGCAGCGGGTGCATGGTAACCGGCGTCGTATTCGGCGTCCTTCTCCGGCGCGATCGAAGGAGTGTTCCAGATTTCCGCGAAACTGATCCCCGTCTCCGCCGAGGCCTGCTTAACATGTGGAGACGGTCCGGCCGACACGATCGTCGACCGATTCTTGGCGTCGAAGCCTGTAACGATTCGGCGCACGCTGTGCAGACCATCGGGCAGGTCGATCCCCTTGTGCGACACCATATTCTCCTTGTCAGTCCCATTCCACTCGCAGAGATCGCGGGGATGGCATCATCATGTTCACGGTGTAGCCGAGGTCCTCTTGGCCCTCGACGAGACGTAGGTTCGGCAGCCGGTCCAGCGCTCGCTCGAGGACCACCCGTCCTTCGAGTCTGGCCAAGGGCGCCCCGATGCAGAAACGGCCGCCGATTCCGAACTCAAGATGCTTTTGTGCGTTACGGCGATGCAGGTCGAACGTTTCGGGTTCGGGGAACACCCCCTCGTCGCGGCTAGCCGAACCGAGGTGGATATAGATCCGGTCACCAGCCGGGATCGGCACCCCGCCGAGCACGGTGTCCTTCGTGACAGTCCGCCACAGGCCGCGAACCGGTCCCATCAATCGCAGGGTCTCCTCGAACGCGTTGGGGACCAACGAGCGATCAGCCAGAGTCTCCTCCCATCTGTCCCGCTGCTGCAGCAACAGGTAGAACATGTGGGTCAGAGTGATGGCCGTCGTATCCCCGCCGGCGGCGACGATGCCGAGGATGTTCGCAAGGACCTCGTCGTCACTCAGTGAGGGAGCGCCATCGTCGGTGGTGGCCTGCAATAGGTCGCTCGCCATGTCGTCGCGCGGGCGCGCCCGACGCTCGCTCAGGAACTCCGAGGTCCATTGATGGAACTCGTAGAGTCGACGCCACCGGGTGACCGCTTCCTCCTCAGGAATGTCGATCGAGTTGGAGAGCTGGAAGAAGTCCTCCGCCCACATGACGAACGCCTCTGTCTCAGAATCGGGTACCCCGAGCATCCGACTGATCACGGCAACCGGGACCGGGCTACAGAGGTCGCGGTTGAGATCACAGCTCCCGTTATCGATGAAGGTGTCGATGAGCCGGTCGGCGAGCTCACCTATCTCGTCTTTCTTGGCATTGACCCGACGTGGCGCGAAGGCGAGCTGCAGCATCAGCTTACGCACTCGGCTCTGCTCGGGCGGGTCGATCGTGTTGACCTGGCCTTTGAACGGGAAGCGGTACCCGGGTGGGAGCTCGTCCTTCAGTACGTCAGGGATGGGTACGCGCATCTCGTGGGCGCCCTGGTTGGAGAAGGTCTCCAGGTCACGGTAGACCGCGAGGACGTCTTCGTACCGGGTGACACACCATTGCTGGTAGGCAGCCATATAGAAGACGGGCGCCTCCCGACGTGCAAGCGAGAGGTACGGCCACGGATTGGTGACCTGCTCCGGTTCCAGCGGATCGAAATCCGCCAAGACCGGGCAGCGGGTGGATGTCGCGTCACGGTCGCGATCGCTCAGGGACGCCATCGTGCATTCTCCTCCTCGAGGCCGTGACTCCGACGGAACGGCAACTAGCCTTGATCGGAACATTAGGAGTGAGATGACTGGGTGACCATGTCCGAGTCGGACCAAGAATCGTCGTCGCCTCGACTCTCGGAGGTGTTGCCTGACGGGCGGTCACGCCGAGGCGGCGACCGCTGCGGGAGTAGCGAACGGGTCGATACCGAGCAGACCGAGAACGCGCAGGATGGCGTAAGCCAACCCGAGTTCGAACCGTACCTGCGGGTCATCGGTGACCGGTCGGTCCAGGATGTCGCGGATCTGGCGCAATCGATACTTCAGGGTGCTCGTATGGATGTGACAGCGCGCTGCCGCGGTCTGCTGGTGGCCGCCCGCCTCCAGGTACACCCGCAACGTCCCAACCAGGTCCGACTGCCGGCTCGAGTCCTGTTCGGCGAGCGGCCCGAGTTGTTCTCGGACGACGGCCACCATCTCCCCGGAGTTGGGCGCATCGAGCAGGAACCGCAACGGACCCAGGTCCGCGTAGAGCACGACGGCGCCTGGCCGGTCGGAGCTGATCGCGAGGGCCAAGGCGGCCTGGGCCTCGCGCAGGCTCTGAGCGAGGTGGCGTCCGCAGGTCCCGATCCCGGCGACGAAGGTGACACCGGCGGCCTGGGCCACGGGTACGAGCTGGGCGATGAACCGTTCACTGATGGCCGGCACGTCCGCCGGCAGGGCCACCGCCACAGCGTCGCCGCGAAGGGTGACGAGCTCCGGGCCTGAGTCGCCCAGCGCACGGAAGGTCCGCCGAACACAGTCGATCAGCACGGCCATGGTGGCCCCGGACAAAGGAGCCAGCGCGACCAGCTTTCGCCGTGCGCAAAGGTCGATCCCGAAGCGGTGGGCACGGGCCAGGAGCCCCTGGTCAGGCTGGCCGGTCTTGAGCATCTCGTCGAGCATCTCGCCCTGTAGGCGCCATTCGACCTCGAGCGCCGATTGTATGCGTGCCATCTCAAGCGCGATGATTGATGCCGCGAACTCGACGGCGTCTTCCTCGACGGCGTTGAGGCCCTGCGGTGCGGGGACGGTCACCGACCCGTACTCCTGCTCCCCTGCGGTGACAGAGACACGGTGGCCATCCACCCGGTCCTGTTCCCCGAGTGGAACCGGTTCTGCGGAGCCACCCGTCCCCATCCGGTAGCAGTGTCTCCGTACGCCGACCTGCCTCAACGCGACGACGACGTCGCACTCGAGGATGCGGGCAAGCTCGGAGGCGATGGCATCGACGCCGGCACCGCGCAACAGACACTCGGTGAGGGCATCGTGGTTGGCGATGCGACGGCGCAGTGCGCGGTTCTGCTCCTGGACCGTCGCCTCCCGCTCGCGGGGACGCAGACCTGGGCCCCCGGATGTCGGACCGGCGCCTTCTCCGGCCGGCTCGACACCCACGAGCTGCGGACGCAATTGGGCCGTGCTCAGAGTGGTAGTCACCGGTCTTCCCTCCAGATGGTCGACGTTGACGGGCGACTCGGGCGCGACGGGACACCGGATGTCGTCGAGTCGCCGACGTCCGGCTCTGTTCGGCGAGGCGCGTTCACACACGGGCGGGTCGGTAAAGATCTTCGACCGCGCTCTGGTATTTCTGAAGGATCGGGCGTCGCTTGATCTTGAGCGTAGGGGTGAGCTCACCGCCACCGGGTGTCCAACTGTCCGGGAGGACGACGAACCGCCTGACCTGGTTGGAGGGCGATAGCTCCAGGTTGATCGTCTCGAGGTGCGCCGTGATCTCGCGCTGCACCTCGGGGTGGCCAGCGAGCGCCGCACGATCACGCTGGCCGTAGCGACGCTCCGCCTCCGCTGGATCGAGCGTGACAAGCGCGGCGACGTACGGCCGCCGGTCACCAACGACACAGGCCTGATCCACCAGTGGCGAGCGACGCAAGAGTGCTTCGATGAGCGCAGGGGCCACATTCTCGCCGCCCGCGGTGATGATCAGGTCCTTCTTCCGGTCGACGACGCGCAGAAGACCGTCTTCGGTGAACTCACCGATGTCTCCGGTCCGCATCCAGCCGTCGTCGACCAGTGTCTTCGCGGTCTCCTCGGGGCGATTGAAATAGCCAGGGAACACGTTCTCGCCGCGGCACAGGATCTCGCCGTCGACGTCCAGCCGTACCTCACATCCGGGGATTGGACGGCCCACGGTGTCGTGGCGGACGTGCTCCGCGTCGTAGGTCATGGGACCGGTGTTCTCCGACAGGCCGTACACCTGCCCGAGCGGCACCCCAAGCCGGTTGAACTTCTCGATCATTCGCGGGTTCGCGGGAGCTGCTCCCACCATCGCGACCCTGCAGTCGTCGAGGCCGACGGCGGCGGGCGATCCGGCGTCGTCCAGGCGGTCCGCGAGCTTCTCCCAGGTCCGCGGGACGCCGAAGAAGATCTGCGGCCGGACAGCGGCCACGTAGTCGAACACCGACGGCGGCGCGGGACATGTCGTGACTTCCGCGCCCAGCCACAACGGCAGGTAGTGACTGGTATTTCGCTCAGCGACATGAGCCATCGGCAGGTAGGAGACGAGGCGGGAGCGCTCGAGGCCCGGCGGGTACATGCGCTGAATCGCCTGCAGCGTCCACGTGATGTTGCGCTGGATCAGGACCACACCCTTCGGTGGGCCGGTGGTCCCTGAGGTGTAGATGATCGTGGCCACCCCTTCGGGGTCCTCGACGCTATCCGCGCCGACGACCGGGCACCCATGGTGATCTTCGAGAAGCCGTCTGAGCGTCGCCTGGGTGCCCTCGGCGGCATCCTCGAGCCGAAGGACGGTGAGGGCCCCCATGGCGTCGTCCGGAACGGTCGCTCCGTCCTCGCTGATCAGCAACCGGGCTCCGGTGTCGGCGAGGACGTGGCTCAGGTCGGCGATGGACGCTGTCGAGTAGACCGAGACTGGGATCGCCCCGCTCGCCAACAGCGCGAGGTCGAGGACGTGGAACTCGGGCCGGTTGCGCAGCTGCAGCACCACCCGATCCCCAGGGCGAACACCGCGGTATCGGAGGAACTCGCAGGTTCTCTCGACCCACTGGCGATACTCCAGCCAGGTCCAAGAGCGCCAGTCCGTGTGGCACCGCCACCGTAGCGCCGTGTCCGCAGCGAAGCGCTCGGCGGTCGTGACGAACTGCTCGAGGATCGAGAGCGGGCGCGAACCCGAGGCACGCGGTGAACTCATCATCACACTCCTGATCTCGGTGAACCGTTCGGGACCGCATCGCTCGCTCGCGTCGATCGTCGCCGTGATGACACATACCGGGACCGGACCCTCCGCAAGCCACCGGTATCGACGCGAACGTCGCGGTGCTGCACCACACGACTGTCGTCTTGATTGACGAAGATCATCGCTGGTGCGACTTCGCTCACACTGTACCGACTGATCGGTACAACTGTCTAGCTTCGACAGTGTCGAGGTCGGAGATGCGCCCACCGAGCCGTGGTGCTGACCGGATGCGGTCTCCCAGACTCGGGGTGCGGTGGATGCGAGGACCGGCCGAGGTCTGAGGGTGGTGCCGCGCGAACGAGGAGGCGCTGTCCATTGCCCAGCACGCCCGCCGACACTGTGCGCTCCGCCGTCGAAACCCTGAGGGCCGGAGGCATGGTCGTCGTCGTCGACCACGAGGATCGCGAGAACGAGGGCGATCTCGTGGCCGCGGCCGACTCGGTGACAGCGGAGCAGATGGCCTTCATGGTTTCTCACACCACGGGCATCATCTGCGCTCCGATGCCCGGCGAGCACGCCGACCGCCTGCGGTTGCCCCCGATGGTCGGGGGGAATGAGGACGTCCACGGCACGGCTTTCACCGTCAGCGTCGACCATCGGGATGCGGGAACGGGCGTGGCTGCGAGCGCACGGGCCCTGACGTGTCGCACGCTGTCCGACCCCACGACTCGCCCGGACTCGCTTCGGCGACCGGGGCACGTCTTCCCGCTGCGCGCCCGGGAGGGTGGGGTGCTGGTGCGCACGGGCCACACCGAGGCTGCTGTCGATCTGCTTCGCCTCGCCACGCGCGCACCGGTCGGCGTCATCGGCGAGCTGGTGGGCGACGACGGCGAGATGCTGCGCGGTCGCGCGGTGGCGGACTTCGCCGCTGCCCACGACCTGCCGTTGCTCACCATCGCCGACCTCATCCGCTATCGGCGGGCGGCGGAGCCCACCGTCCGCCCAGTCGCCGAAGCCGCGATGCCGACTGTGTTCGGGGACTTCCGCGCCGTGGCCTACCGCTCACACCTCGACGGCACCGAGCATCTCGCCATGGTGATGGGCGATGTCGCCGCAGCCGGACGGTCCCGGCCCGGAGCACTGGTCCGAGTGCACAGCGAATGCCTTACGGGAGACATCGTCGGTTCGTTGCGCTGCGACTGCGGCGGGCAGCTCGAGCAAGCCCTCGGTGCTGTCGCCGCCGAGGGCGTGGGCGCCGTGGTCTACCTCAGGGGACACGAGGGCCGCGGGATCGGGCTAGGCCACAAGATCCGTGCGTACGCGCTGCAGGAGGACCTGAGTCTCGACACTGTCGATGCCAACATCGCCATGGGGCTGCCAGCCGATTCGCGCAGCTACGGCGTCGGTGCCGAGATCTTGGCACATCTGGGAGTCCGCCGGGTTCGGCTGATCACCAATAACCCCGCCAAGCGCGGCGGACTCGAGGGTCACGGTCTGCAGGTTGTCGGCCGAGTGGCGCTGCCGGTCGTCGAGACCCGCCACAACCTGCGGTACTTGCAGACGAAGCAGGTACGGATGGGTCATGCCCTCGGGGTGACTGACGTCAGGGAAACCCACAGGGGTCTGGCCGATCGGCGAACCGGGGCCGTCGACGGCGTCGGGTGAGCCGTGCCCGCGCGTACGAGCCGATCGAGCCCCCACCATCCTCCGCGAGAGCAGATGTCGTGACCCGGCCGGGCTCGGGACGGCCCCGCCCACCCTCGACCTCGACGCCGTGGACGTCCCGGTTCTCGATCCCGCCGCCGCCCTGCCCGCGATCGTGCGGCGGCTCGACGCGGCCGACGTCGCCATCCGCGGCATCACGGTGCACGAGCCCACGCTCGACGACGTCTTCCTGGCGCTGACCGGACGCCCCATCACCGACCGGGCCCCGACCGACCCCGCCGGCGAGAACCTCGAGGAGCCGGCATGAGTAGCCCTGTGCCATGAGTAGCCCTGAACCGCCGACTTGTATGGCTACCGGGACGGTGGAGGTAGTTGATCTAGCGTCCTCGCTGGAGCGCTGGCCGGTCTGACTCGTGAACCGCCAACCCCCGGACGCTGCCCAACCCCGCCTGATGGCAGACACCGCGGAGAGCCCGTTGCCGAGAGATCGGCACGACGGGTTCGGCGAGCGGCCTGGGGAAACGGACCGGGAGCAACCCCGGCACCGCACCCCAGGCCGACTCAGCCAGTCGGCCAGCGTTCCTCGCGAAGGAGCGGGGCGGGGTCGATGGCGGGCCCGCCGGCCCCCAGGACGACTCGTGACCGTCCGCCGCCTGTTCGTCCGAGATCGGGGCCGATCGACCGATCCCGGTCGCTGTCAGCGCCTCGTTCCCGTGCTCGGGCCTGGATGCCCGCGTCGGAGCAGAAGCCCCTGAGAGTCCGCTTGAGGCATAGCAACCCCACCAGGATGAAGCCGTCATCGACGACTGCGAGACGCCTGGTCCCACGGCCGAGCATCGTGCGGAGTGCACCGGCGACGAGGTCGGCGGGCGCGACGATACGTCCATCGAGGCCGCCGATCTCCGATGCCGGCCGTAGGTCGCGCGCGTCCTCGTCCTCCAGGTCGGACCGATCGACAGTGCTGAGAAGTCGACCCTGTCCATCGACGATCAACGCGAGGTGGACGTGGTCGTTCGAGAACAACCGCCGGACCTCCGCGACCGTCGTGGACGGGGCGTGGATCTTCGGGTGAGCGACCATCACGTCCGCCACCACCGCGCCGGCTTCCAAACCTGCGTCCACGAATGTCAACGAACCTCCATTCCGCGGTCGACCCCGGCAGGCCTTCCTTGAAGGCGATCGAGTCTTCACCGCTCGAGGACGATCTTGGGCGAGACCGCCCTCGACACGCACGGGTACATCACGTCGTTCTCGGCCCGCTCCTGCGCAGTGAGGAGGGAATCGCGGTGCTCCGGGCAGCCCTCGAGAACGACCGACTCGCACGTACCGCAGACACCCTCTCGGCACGACGTCTCAATGCTCAGCCCTGCCTCGGCCGCGGCCTCGACGATGCTGGTCCCTGGGCCTACCGTGACCGTGAGCCCCGATTCCGCGAACTCGACCTCGAACGACCCTTCTTCGGCCGGTGCGGGGACATCCTTCGGTGCGAAACGCTCGACGTGCAGCGTTCCCGCCGGCCAGGCTCGGCAACGGTCTTCGACCGCCACGAGCAGGGCCTCGGGACCACAGCAGTAGACCGAGGTCGCGTCGTCGGGTGTCCCCAGGAGGGCATCCAGGTCCAGGAGACCACACTCATCCTGCGGACAGATGTCGACGCGCTCGCCGTACAGCTCGACCAGCACGTCACGGAAAGCCATGGACGCCCGCGTGCGACCTCCGTAGACGAGCCTCCAGTCGACGCCGGCCTTCGCGACCTCGGCGATCATGGGCATGATCGGCGTGATGCCGATGCCGCCGGCGATGAACAGGTAGCGCGACGCTGGCTCGAGCACGAAGTGATTCCGCGGTCCACGAACGCGCAGGACCCGCCCCACGTCCAGCTTGTCGTGGACGTAGGCCGATCCGCCCCGCCCGTCACGCTCACGTAGTACCGCTACCTCATAGGAGCCGTAGTCGTGAGGATCACCGCACAGCGAGTACTGGCGGACGAGCTCCGACGTGAGATGCAGATCGACATGAGCCCCTGGCTCCCAGCCGACCAGGTCACCTCCCGATGTCGGGCTCAGGGTCAGCCGGACGACCTCGTCGGCCACCTCTTGGCGAGAGGTGACCTCTACCTCCGTCTCGTTGTCGCCCGTCTCGGCGCTCCTGCTCACAGCTGGCTCCTCCGACACCGGAGGGTGGGCCCCGCAGAGGTCGCTCCGGCGGATCTCAAGAGAACAGCGCCGTCATGTCTTCGGTGAGGTTGACGGTCTTGAGCTCGTAGTATGCCTCGACCGCCTCCGGCCCCGTGTCCCGGCCCACGCCCGAGCACTTCACACCGCCGAAGGGCGCCTCGGTGTTGTACGTGAACGAGTTGACGCTGAAGGTCCCGGTCCGCACACGGCGCGCGATGTCCGCGGCCTGCAACGGATCGGCGGTGAAGACAGCACCGTGGAGCCCGTAGTCGGAATCGTTCGCGATCGCGACGGCCTCGTCGATCGAGTCGTACCGCAGCACCGACGCCACTGGCCCGAAGATCTCTTCCTGCGAGATCCTCATGCTGCTCTGCACCCCGGTGAACACCGTGGGCGCGACGAAAGCTCCCCGCTCGAGACCGGCGGGGACGCCTCCACCGGTCGCCACCGTGGCGCCCTCGGCCTTCCCCGCCTCGATGAAGCCCAGGACCCGTTCCTGCTGACGCCGGGAGACCAGCGGACCCATCGTGGTGGCCGGATCAGACGGGTCCCCCACCACGAACGACTCCGCCGTGGCCACCAGGGCGCCGACGACCTCGTCGTACCGGCGCTCCGAGACCAGCACCCGGCTGAAGGACGCGCAGACCTGTCCGGTATTGAAGAACGAACCCATCGCGAGTGCCGCCATGGTCGTCTCAAGGTCGGCGTCGTCGAGGACGATCGCGGCCGACTTCCCGCCGAGCTCCAGCTGGAGGCGCTTGAAACCACGACCGCACTCCTCGCCGATCTGGCGTCCGGCCTCCGTCGAGCCCGTGAAGCTGACCTTGTCGACGAACGGGTGCCTCACCAACGCCCGTCCGGCGTCGCGGTCACCGGTGATGTAGTTGAAGACACCGGCCGGCACACCGGCCTCCGCAAGTGCCTCCGCGATGAAGAAACCGTCGAGCGGCGTCTCGGGCGCGGGCTTGTACACAACGCTGCAGCCCGCGACCAACGCCGGCCAGATCTTGGCGACACCCATGTTGAACGGCCCGTTCCAGGGCGCGATCGAGGCCACCACCCCGACCGGTTCCTTCACCACCGCCGCGGGGCCGTACATCGTCTGCCGGACCTCCTGCAGAGGGCTGGACCGCGCGACGTCGAGGAAGTACTTCCCCACCGCGAGAGCACCCGGGATCTGCAGGGCGGCGGCCGATGTCGGCAGGCCCATCTCGGCCGTCACGAGCCGACCGATCTCGTCCAGCCTCGGCTCCATCAACTCGAGCGCGCGCTCCAGCGTCTGGGACCGCTCCTCGGCTGATCGGGACCGCCACACGCCCTCGTCGAACGAACGCCGTGCCGCCCCAACCGCCGCATCGACGTCCTCGGCACTCGCGTCCGGCGCCTCGCCGATCACCTCGTCGGTCGCGGGTGAGACGACGGGGATACGTGTTGACGACGACGGCTTGCGCCACTCGCCGTCGATCAACAGCTCGTCACGAACGATCACGACGTTGTTGTCCTTTCTGGAGAGAAGTGGGCCACCACCGACCGCGGCGAGCAATGGGGTGGTCGCCCGTCCACCGGTCCGTGGGTCAGGGCTCGCCCTCGAGGACTTCGATCGCGCGCTCGGGGCAGCAGGCGGCCGCATCGTGGATGCTGCCGGGCATCTCGTTCGGGTCGGCGACGGCGACCGCGTAGCCCTCGTCGTTCGGCTCGAACAGATCGGGGTACAGGCTGTAGCACTGGCCGTGACCCTGACAGGCAGTGGTGACGCGTAGCTGTGTCATGGTCTTACCTCCTCTCCCGCCATGGTCGATCGCGACGCGGGACCCCCGGCGACCTCTTCCGCGGTCTGGTTCCGCGCTGCGTCCGAGACGTCTGCCCGAGTCGGATCGACGGTCTCCAGTGACTGTCCGGGCGGAGTTCGACGGCCGAGGACGGCCACCGAGAGGGCGATGACCAGCCATCCGCTCGCGGCACCCCAGGCAATCGCCGGCGGGCCGTACGCAGCGAGGCCAGCAGCCACGACGAACGGTGCCACAACGCTCGCGGCCCGACCGATGGACCACGCGGCGCCGGTTCCGCGGCCACGCACCTCGGTCGGGAACTGCTCTGTCATGTAGGTCGACAGACTTGGGGCGAAGAGGCCGATGACGAAGCCGAACACCATGCCGCCGACGGTGAGCACCACCGGCGCGGCAACGAGCCCGAAGACCAGCGCGGAGACGGCGCCTGCGACCGCGAGGCCGATCAGCAGGGTGTAGGCCTGGACCCGATGGATGACGGCGGTGGCCAGCAACGAGCCGACGATGGAGCCCAGCGGGAGCAGCGCAACGATGGTCAACGCCGCGCCCGGTCCGAATCCACGAAGATCGAGAACCGTGGGCGACCATGTGACGAGGATCTGGCCGAGCGCGGTGAAGAACACCCAGCACACAGCGATCACAACGGTGCCCCGGAGCAGCGGACGCCGCACCAGCGACAGCCGTGGCCTGTCGGCCGCCGTCGGCTCCGACTGGGCGTCGAGGACGTCCTCGGCGGGCGCAGCGGCCACGTCAGCGCCCGACGCTTGCTCGATACGGCGCAGGACCCCCTCTGCCTCACCGATTCGGCCCCGCATGAGCAGCCAGCGCGGCGACTCCGGAAGCGAGAGCGCCACCGGCACGACGAGCAGACCGAGCACTCCGGCGCCGAACACGAGCCGCCACCCGATGTCGCCCATCGGGATCGTCGCGCGTGCAAGGAGGGATATGGCCACTGCCCCGAGCCCGCCCGCGGCCACCGCGAGGGAGATCGCCACACCTCGCCGACGGGCTGGAATGATCTCAGCCAGGTACACCACCGCCACCAGGTACGTGACGCCCATCGCCAGCCCGGTCGCCGCACGAAGCACGACGAGGCTGGCGATGTCGAACGCGAACGCCGTTGCGCCGGACAGCACCGACATCCCGACGAGCCCGATGATCAGGAGGCGCTTGCGACCGATCCGGTCGCTCAGCCAGCCACCACCCATGGCTCCCGCTGCGAGACCGAGGTAGGTCGCCGAGATCGCGAGAGCGATACCGTCGATCGAGACACCGAGATGGGCGCGGACCCCCGTCGCGGCGACCCCGATGGCGGACTGGTCCGCGTACTCGAAGACGTATGCGACGAGCGCCACCAGGATGACGCGTCGGTGCAAGGCGCTGACCGGCAACCGGTCGATGCGTGCGGCGAGCCGTGAGGGCGTCAGAGTCGCAGGATCCGTCATTCGTGGGTCACCTTGCGGTCGACGAACGTCGAGAAGATCTCGTCCGCCCGGTGGTCGAGGAGTGCACGACGGGCGACCACGTTCTCCGCGTCGTAGAGCGGACGAAGCCGCTGTCGCAGCAACTCCTTGGCGGAGCGGACCGCCGCCGGAGGCAAGGCCGCCGCCTTCTCCGCAAGCACGATCGCCGCACCGAGGATGTCGTCATCCGACTCGACGTAACGGTTGAGGAGCCCGACATCCGCAACGGCCCGTCCCGCCACCTCTCCGGTCAGGAGCACCTCGCTGGCCCGCGAACCGCCGAGGAGCTCCGGAAGCAGCCACGTCAGGGCTGGATAGCCGTAGCTCATGCCGGTGACCTTGAACCGAGTGCCCGGCCCCCCGACGCGCATGTCCGCACAGGCCGCCAAGAGGGCGCCCGCGCCGTACGCGATGCCCCGGACCGCGGCGACGGTGGCCACCGGAACGCCGAACCAGCGCCAGAGCCACTCCTCGCGCTCGAGACCCAGCCGCAGGTTCTCGTCGGCACCCAGCGACCGCATCTCGTGGATATCCCATCCCGCTGACAGCGACCGCCCGCCCGACCCGGTCAGCACGAGCGACCGGACAGAGGTATCGGCGACGGCCTCCGCGAGAATCCGGTCGATCTCGATCTGTGCTTTCCGGTCGAGCGCATTGTGTGCTTCCGGTCGGTCTATCTCGATCAGCCCGACACCGTCACCGACCTCGGGGTAGTAGCGCACATCGGACATGGCTCAGCGCTTGCGCCGCAGGGGGAGGTGAACGATGCCACGGGCCTCGCCCGTTCCCCACCGGATCTGCGATCTGTCGGCGATCTCGAAATCGCCGAGTGCCGGCAGACCGCGCTCCACGGCGATCTTGACCATGGTCTTGGCCAGGTGGGAGCCGATGCACCGATGCGGACCCATGCCGAAGCCGAGGTGCCGGTTGGGCGTGCGGTCCAACCGAATCTCGTCCGGCTCGTCGAACACCGTCTCGTCGTGGTTACCTGCGCCCCAGAGGAGGAGCACCTGCTCGCCTTTGGACACCGGGCAACCACCGAGTTCGGTGTCCTCCGTAGCGGTCCTGGCTAGCGCCTGGACCGGGCTCGTCCAACGGACGATCTCCTCGACCGCCTTGTCCAGCGCCACCTCGTCGTTGATGAGCTGTTCTCTGGCCTCGGGGTGCTCGGCGAGGTACCAAAACGCCCCGGTGATCGCGACGGCCGTGGTGTCGAGCCCACCGAAGAGCAGCAGAGTGACGTACATGAGGATCTCGTCGTCGGTCATCTTCCGGCCGTCGACCTCACCGTCGAGCAGCAGGCTCAACAAGTCGTCGCGGCGCGGCGCATCCCGGCGCTCCGCCGCGACCTCCTTGATGCGGCCGAACATCTTGGCCACCGAGTCCGCGACGAGCTCGTCGTCGATCCCCCGCAGATGGGTGACGTTGTGGAACCACTTCCCCAGCGTCGCCCTGTCCTCGGGGTCGAAGCCGATGGTTCGTAGCGACACCCGCTGCGGGAATTGGTTGGAGAAGGCTTCGCAGAAGTCGAACTCCTCCTGATCCGCGACAGCGGCCAGGAGCTGGTCGGCGAGCTCACGGAACTCCGGCTCACGTCGTGCGATGGCGGTGGGGCCGAGGGCGGCGGAGAGTACTTTGCGGTACTGGCCGTGCAGCGGAGCATCCGTTTCGACCGGGATCAGCGCCGGCATCGGTTGCGGCGGGATCGCCACACCACCGACCGCAGAGGAGAACACCTCCGCGTTGCGCGCTGCGTCGCAGAGGTCCTTGTAACGGGCGACGACCGTGAAGCCCTCGTACTTCTCGCTCCGAACGAGTCCGTCCGCGTGTCGCAGAGCCGCCCACAGGCCTTCGGGCTTCTCGGCGAACTCCTGGCTGAAGTGATCGAACTGGGCCAGGTCGTACCCGACGTCGGTCACATCGGACCGATCGACGCTCTCTGTGGTCACGTGTTCTCCAATCGGGCGCCTCCACAGGGAGTCGCCGTGGTGCGAGTTCGGAGAGTGCAGGCCGAGGGCGAGGCCCTCACGAGACGTACGTCTCACATCGTGTTGCAAGTTACAAAGGACGTCAAGTGTAACGGCGTATCAACTCGTCCAGCGGGCCGACCGACCCTCGATGAACGCCGTCGTGCCCTCGACGTTCTCCGGGCCGCCCACCGCGAGTGCTTCCGCCTGCAGCGTGGCCTCGAAGATCGGCATCGCTTGGAGGATCCAGTGGTTGATGGCCTGCTTGCTCGCACGGAGGGCCTCGGGCGGGCCGGCCGCGAGCGCTGAGGCGATCTCCTCACTCTGGGGGTCGACGTCCGCATCGGGCACCGCCAGCGAGACCATGCTCAGTCGTTCGGCCTCCGCCCCGGAGAAGGACCGGCCGGTGAGCAGGAGGTACTTGGCTTTGGCCACTCCGCACAGGAGCGGCCACACGATCGCCGCGTGATCCCCTGCGGCGAGTCCGAGGCGGACGTGCCCGTCGGCGAGCCGAGCATCGTTGGCGACGATCGACACGTCGGACAGCAGAAGCAGGGCCAGCCCGGCGCCCGCCGCAGCGCCCCGTGCAGCACACACGACCGGCACGCGGCAGCTCAGGACGCCGTGGACGACTCTTCTGGTCTCGCGCACCATGCGAGCCACGCTGGCCGGACTGCCCGTCGCAATGTCCCGAATGTCGCCGCCGGCGCAGAACTGCCCGTCCTGGCCCGTGAGCAACACAGCTCTCACGGACTCGTCCGCCTCGACGGCGGACCAGATGTCGGCGCACTCTCGGTGCGTCCTTGCGTCCATTGCCCCTCGAGGGCCCGGTCCGCGGAGTCGAACCCTCAACAGGTTTGGCTCGGGGCGGTCGATCGCGAGACGTTCCCACGCCGCGGCCTCCTCGACGGTCACCGCTCGATCTCGACGCCGGCGCTGACCCGGTCCCAGGCGTTGCCGGCGCTCCCGCGCAGTGCGGCCTTGCGGACCTTGCCCGTGGGAGTACGCGGGAGTTCCGCGACGATCTCGACGTACCGCGGGATCATGTAGCGCGGCATCAGTGGAGCGAGGAACCCGATCAGGTCGGCCGGATCGAGCACCTCGCCGTCGGCGAGCACCACGACCACCTTGATGTCGTCGTCGAGCGCGAGCGGTCCCCCGGAGTCCCCGGCGTCGAGGCGGTCGAGGTCCGACGGCACAGCCACGCAGGCACAGTCCTGGACCGCGGGATGAGCACGAACCTCGGCCTCCACCTCCATCGAGGAGACGTTGTGCCCGCGTGTACGCAGATAGTCCGCCTTCCGGTCGACGAAGTAGTAGTTTCCGGCTTCGTCACGCCGCAGCACGTCGCCGGTGTGGAACCAGCCGTTGCGCCACGCCCTCGCGGTCGACTCCCACCGCCCGAGATAGCAGGTCATCATCAGCCACGGGACATGCGACCTGACGATCAACTCTCCCGGCTCACCCTCGGGCAGCTCCAGGTCGTCGTCGTCGACGATCCTCGCCTCGTAGAGCGGGCTGAGGCGCCCGCAGGTCCCCGGCACCTCCGGGTCGGTGGCCGCCATCGGGAAGCCGATCTCCGTCATGCCCCAGCCGGTGGCGACCCGGACCCCGAAGCGGCGGGCGAACGCGGCCCGGTCCGTCGGGACTGGCATGGTCAGCACACGGACGAGCGGATTGTCCGCGTCGTCGGGGCGCTCCGGAGCGCTTGCCAGGAGACTGGCGAAGCCGAGGAGATGGGCATGGGTGCACCCGAAGTCCCTGACGTCGCTCCAGAAGGCGCTGGCACTGAAACGCGATCGCATCACGACTCGGAGCCCGCGGATCGCCGCATAGGTGATCATCGCTTTGCCCGACGAATGGAACGTCGGCCACGGCGAGTAGCACGCCCCGTCCGCGTAGTGGAAACCGTCCGCCTCGGTGTCCTCGGGGAACATCTGCATCACACCCGAGTGGAGGCTCGCCCACGGCACCACCACGCCTTTGGACGGACCGGTCGTGCCGGACGTGTAGATCACGGCGTAAGGATCGGACGGACGTGGTGGGTCGTCCGTGGGTAGCTCGGGGCCGCTCGACACCTCGGCCATCGTCAAGGCGGGCAGCCCGACGTCCGGCACGACGTCGTCGATCGTCACGAGATGACGGAGCTCGGGCAGCGACGAGCGCACATCGGCCACTCGCTCGGCCAATCGATTCGTGGTCACCACGACGAGGGCGCCGGAGTCGGAGAGGGCGTGCTCCAGCGAACGACCGCGGAACTCGGGGTTCACCGGCACCTCGTAGGCCTTGAGCCAAGCGATCCCGATCCAGCAGACGTGGGCGGTCGGCGTCGCGTCGAGCATGACCGCCACGCGGTCCCCCGGACCCACCCCCAGGGCCCGTAGACCTGAGGCAAAACGCAACGCTTCGCTCTGGAAGGCGGCGTTCGTGTAGCCGGCAGACCCGTCGACGCAGTCGATCAGCCTGCCGTCCGGATCCTTCGCGGCCCGCTCGGCGAGCAGCACCGGCATGGCCGGCGCGAGTGGCGGTTCGAGCGTCCGGACGGGCGCGACGCCGCGGTCCGTCGTTGCGCTCACTGGGAGGAGTCCCAGGACCAGGGCACGTCCTCCGCGAGGGTGCCGTGCAGGAGCTGCGTCGCCTTCTCATTGCGACCCAGGACGAGCGCGGGGACACCACCGCGGGGCAGGCTGTCCGAGACCGATTTGGCGACGACCCAGTCCTCGTCGCGGACGGCCTTGATGACGATCTCCCAGTTCTTCTCCCGGAAACGCACCGCCTTCTCGGTGGTCGGGAGCTCCGGAACGAGGAACCATAGCTCGACGACGCTGCGGCTCAGGTCGGTCTCGTCCGGCCGCACGTTCCAGATCTCGAAGTGCGCGGGGGCCAAGGCGATGACCGAGCCGGGGTAGCTGGTGAAATTGGCGATCGCGTACTTGGTGAAGACATCATAGTCGAAGTCCTCGTCGCGGAACTCCTCGATCCCCTTGCGTGCCACCACCATTCGCCAGTTCTTGTCGAAGACATCGCACTTGTAGATGTTCGTGTGGAAGAACGGGCCGACGGTCTCGGGGTGCACGAACTGCAGGTGGTAGGCGTCCGTGAAGCCGTCCATCACGGTCTTCCAGTTCATGTCCAGCTGGAAGACTTCGTGCCTGTAGAGCTGAGCCTCGGCGACACCGCACGCCTGGACGTCCCGGTCGAGCGCAGACCCGAACCAGGCCGTCATGTCGAGCTCCCCGCCCGGTCTCGGGTAGACCCACACCAGGCCGACGTGCTCGTCCACCCCGTGGCGAGCGCCCGCCGTGTCCACGGCCTCCAGCCCACCGTCGCTCGTCCGCGTGATCGTGATCTCGCAGGCGCCGGCAACCGTGGTGATCTGGTCGCCGGGATCTGCCAGCTGGTCCCGGTGTGCCGCGATGCGCGGGTGGGAGGTGAACACCGTGTCGAACTCGGCCCGCAGGTACTCGAGATCGTGATAACGGCCTGCTTCCACCCACATCGGATCGTCTGCATAGTCGGTCGTGCGGGTGTCGATGAAGTTGAGGAGGAGCTTGCGCATCTCCACCTTGGTGTCGCGGTGCATCTACCGTTCCTCCCTGTCGGTGGGTACGACGTCGACCGGCACCCCGCTGAGCAGGACGGTCCCGGTCAGCGGCTCGAGGCGCAGGTCGTCGGTGAGTGCATTGACGTTGGTGCCGGGCCTCGCCGCGGCCGCGCTCATCTGAAGTTCGCCGGTGTGTCCCCACCCGTGCGGCAGGCAGACCACTCCCGGTCTCATCTCGTCGGTGACCCGCACCTCGGCCAGGATCTCCCCGACCCTCGACCGGACGAGTACGGAGTCTCCGTCGCCCAGGTCGCGCGCCGCGGCGTCCTGCGGGTGCAGAAGGAGGGCACACAGCCCGCTGTCCGGCTGCTCGAGTGCGTTGTGGAGCCACGAGTTCAAACCGCGAACCTGACGTCGATTGACCAGGACCAGGCCGACCGGGGGTCTGTCGAGGGCTTCGGCGAGCCGGGGGATGTCGTCGAGGAGCAGGGGCGGGGCAAGCTCGATCCGACCGCTCGGCGTCCGGAGAACCTCCGGGAGCCGCGGCTCCAGCGGTCCGTAGTCGATACCGTCCGGGTGGCGCTCGAGCTCGTCGAGGGTGAGCCCGCCGAGCGCTGCGTCGAAGCGGTCACCGTAGGGGCCACTGCGAATCCGCATATCCAGGAGGCGGCTGGGGCCGGAGCGGTGGGCGGTGGCGGCCAGGACCTTGTCGGCGGTCGTGCCGACCACCTTCGCGGACCGCCGTGCCGTGAGCTCCGCGACCTCGTCCGCGAGCTCGTCGAGCGTACGGCCGGACTCGCTCCGCAGCTCGGCTGCGAGCCGCAGGAAGGTGGCCCACTCGGGCATCTCGTCGTCGCGCAGACGGTCGATCGGCGGGGTGTAACGGGCCACGTTGCGGACCGCGAACGTGCTCGTGGTGAGGCTGTAGTGCCCGCGGGTGACGAGGCGCGGAGGGGGAAACACGACGTCTGCGTGGCGCGTGGTCTCGTTGACGTACCCGTCGACGCTGACCATGAAATCGAGCCCCGTCATGGCCGCCTCGAGCCGGACGCTGTTGGGCACCGAGCGGGCGGGATTGCCGGCGACGGTGACGAGGGCTCGTACCTTGCCGCGGCCCGGGGTGTCGATCTCTTCGGCGAGGCATGCCGCGGGCAGTTCTCCCGCGATCTCTGGAAACCCGCGGACCCTGCTGTGCCATCGGCCGCGAGGCCATCCCTTTCCGCCTCCGGGCCACGTGGTCGGGCCGCCGGCGGCCGGGAGGCCGAACATGGCTCCGCCCGGGGAGTCGAGGTTGCCGGTGATCACGTTGAGGACGTCCACGAGCCAGCTCGCGAGCGAGCCGAACTCCTGGGTGCACGTACCGATGCGCCCGTGCACTGCTGCGCGCGGCGCGTCGGCGAGGTCCCGGGCCAGCTCCCTGATCACCTCGGGAGGGAGGCCGCACGCCGGCGCCACCGCCTCCGGCGTGAACGGTCCTGCCGCAGCGAGGACGTCATCGAGACCGTCGACGAGGCCTTCCGTCCGACCGAGACGGGTGCGGCCTTCGTCAGCGAGGACCCTGACGATCGCCATCAGGAGCAGGGCGTCGCCACCGGGGCGGATGGCGAGGTGCCGATCTGCGAAGGCGGCGGTGCGGGTGCGCACCGGATCCACCACCACCAGGGTGCCGCCGCGCTCACGCAACGCGGTGAGCCGCCGGAGCATGCCGGGGGCCGACATCATGCTGCCGTTCGACACGAGCGGGTTCGACCCGAGAACGAGCAGGAAGTCGGTCCGGTCGATGTCCGGTACCGGGATCGAGAGCGGTGTCCCGAACATCAAGGCCGACGACTGGTGCTTGGGCAGGCTGTCGACGGCCGCGGGTGAATAGACGTTCCGTGTGCCGACCGCACTGAGCAGGGCGTGGAGGTAGAAGGCATGGTCCAGATGGTGCGATCCGGGGTTGCCGAAATAGACGGCGCAAGCATTCGGATCCTCGGCCAGGATCGGACGGAGGCCGCGGCCCGCCGCCGCGAAAGCCTCCTCCCACGTGGCGGGCCGCAGCCGGCCGTCGGTCCGCACCAGAGGAGAGCGCAATCGGTCGGGGTCGTTCTCCAATGCGCCGAGGCCTAGGCCCTTGGCACACGAGTGTCCCCGGCTGAAGACGTCGTTCTGGTTAGCTCGGACGGCGTCCACGGTCCCGTCGACCGCCATGTCGAACAGCAGGCCGCACGACGCCTCGCACAGCGGGCAGATTCGCGGGGCCCGGGCGGTTGCAGACATCGGCCCCCTTCTCGCCTCGCTGGTCCTCGTGAGTGTAACTATGTTACACATAATGTCAACTGTTACACAGGAGGAGGTGCCGATGGAGACGATCGTGCGGACGTGCCCGCTGTGTGAGTCCACCTGTGGCCTCGAGCTCAAGGTGGACGACGGTCGGGTCGTTGCGGTGCGCGGCGACGCCGACGACGTCTTCAGCCGCGGCTACCTCTGCCCCAAAGGCACCACCTTGCCCGCGCTGCACGAGGACCCCGACCGACTGCGCGGACCTGTCGTCCGCCGTGACGAGGACTTCGTCGCGGTGAGTTGGACGGAGGCGTTCGCCGAGGTCGCCCGCTTGTTCGGACCGCTGACAAGCGAGGCGACCGCGGTCTACCAGGGCAATCCGGTCGCCCACACGATGTCGCTCACGCTCTACCCGAGCGTCGTCGTCAAAGCGCTGGGGACGCGGTCGGTCTTCACCCCGTCCACCGCGGACTCCCGTCCTCGGGACCTGGCGAGCGCACTCGTGTTCGGCGAGCGGTTCACATGTCCGATCCCCGACCTCGACCGCACCGACTTCCTCCTGATGCTCGGCGCCAACCCCGCGGTCTCCAACGGGAGCCTCGCCACTGCACCCAACTGGCCGGGTCGGCTGAAGGCCCTGACCGCGCGCGGCGGCACGCTCGTCGTCGTGGACCCGAGACGCACCCGCACGGCCCACCTGGCCAGCGAGCACCTTGCTGTCCGCCCGGGCGGCGACCCGTGGTTGCTGCTCGCGATGCTCCATGTGGTGGTCACGGACGGGCTCGTCGAGCTCGGTCACGCCGACGGTCTCGTGACCGGTCTCGACGAGGTCGAGAGCCTCGTCGCCGACTTCGTCCCGGAAGCAGTGGCGGCCAGGGCAGGGGTCGACGCCGAGACGATCCGGCGCACCGCCCGGGCATTCGCTCGCGCCCCACGGGCCTGCGCCTACGGACGGATGGGCACCACCACCGGGCCGCACGGGACCCTCACGACCTGGCTGATCGACTTGCTGAACATCCTCACGGGGAACCTCGACCGCCCCGGCGGTTCGATGTTCACCCGGCCGGCGGCCCGCTGGGCGTCCAACGCGCGGGGCCGCGCCCGCTACGGCAAACCCGTGGAGCTCCACCGCTTTCACACCCGGGTCCGGCAAGCGGGTGAGACCCTCGGTGAGCTCCCGGTGTCCTGTCTCGCCGAGGAGATCGACACGCCGGGCGAGGGCGCCCTTCGAGGCTTGGTCTCGATCGCCGGGAACCCCGTGCTCAGCGCCCCGGACTCGGCCCGCCTCGACACCGCGCTGGCAGGCCTGGACGCCTTCGTGGCCGTCGACCAGTACATCAATGAGACGACGCGGCACGCCCACGTCATCCTTCCTCCGCCCTCGCCGCTCGAGCGGCCCCACTACGACTTCGCGATGATGCAGTACGCCGTGCGCAACGTCGCGAACTACAGCCCCTCCCCCTTCCCAGTGCCGCCGGGGCAGCTGCACGAGTGGGAGGTACTGTGCCGCCTCGCTGCCGTGCTGGAGAGAGGGGATCCGGAGGCCGATCCAAGAGAGATCGACGAGCGACTGGCCCGCTCCATGGTCCGGTCCATGGTCCGGGACCCGGGCAACATCCTGCACGGAGTCGATCCTGAGGAGATTCTCGGAGCCCTCGCCCCGGCCTACGGCCCGGAGCGGCTACTCGACCTCATGCTCCGCGTCGGGCCGTACGGCGACGGCTTCGGCCGGGGCGACGGGACCCTGACCCTCGACCAGCTTCGTCGCCATCCTCACGGGATGGACTTCGGCCCGCTGGTGCCGATGCTCCCGGACATCCTGCGAACCCCGGACGGCATGATCGCCCTTGCCCCCGAGGCCCTTGTCGACGAAGGTCGCGGCCTCATCGCCGAGGAAGAGCCGAACGGGCTGCTGCTCATCGGTCGACGGGGGCTGCGCAGCAACAACTCCTGGATGCACAACGTGCCTCTGCTCGTTGCCGGGGGCGACGCCTGCACCCTGTTGATGCACCCGGACGACGCGGATGCGCGCGGTCTCGACGACGGTGACGCCGCCGAGATCCGCAGCGAGATCGGACGTCTCACCGTCCCGGTAGAGACGACGGTCGACCTCCGTCCTGGAGTAGTCTGCCTACCGCATGGCTGGGGTCACAACGGTGATCGCGTGCGTCTCGGGGTTGCGCAGGAGCATCCTGGGGTCAACAGCAACCTGCTCACCGATCCGTACCGAGGTGATCCGCTCAGCGGGACCGCGGTGCTCAACGCGATCCCGGTGGAGGTCGCGCCCGCGGCCCCGCTGAACGGAGGCCCTCCCAGTGAGTTCACGTGAAATCGGTCGTACGCGGTCCGTCGCCGAGACCGCCGCCGATCGACGGGCGTCCGCCAGCGGCGGTGCCGCGCCGGGGGCCGTCGGCACGGTGCAGACACGTTCCACGCTGATGGCGGCGGCGGTGGAGTGCTTCGAACGCTACGGGGTCCGTCGAACCACGATGGACGAGATCTCTGTGGCGGCGGGCGTGTCCCGGCCCACGCTGTACCGCCACCTCGGCGACCGCGACACCCTGATCCGAACCATTGTGTTCGATCGGGCGGACCGGCTGGTGGAGAAGGTGCAGCGGGTCATCGCCAAGGAAGTCACGTTGGAGGAGAAGCTAGTCTCCGGCATGTTGTTCATCGTTGATGTCGGGCGGAAGGACGAGTTCATCGGCGAGATGCTCCGCGCAGACTCCGACCAGGTCACCAATCCGCTGATGACTGCCCGGGGCACCGCAGATGCTTTCGCCGAGTCGGTCTGGGCGGACACTTTCATGTCCGCCCAAGCGGACGGGGAGTTGCCTGACGGGTTCGACCCGGAGATGGCGTACCGCTGGCTGACATCGGTGTCCTTTATGCTCATCGGTTGGCACGACTACGACCAGCAGCCCCTGGAGTACAAGAGACGCATCCTTCGCAAGTTCCTCGCCCCAGCATTCGTTCGAAGCCAGGTCCTCCGGGCCGATGACAGCTGAAATCATCGTTGCCCGATTTCCGGAGCGATCCCATATAGTACTCAAGGAGATCCCAAATCGTATCGTCGGCGCTCCGACGATCAGTGCTGTTATGATAAATTCACGGCCGACGTTCTGCGCCCAGAACCCCGTGCATCGGAGTCCGCCCGTCAAGGAATCCCACATACCCGTCGGTGAGCCACTCGGGAGTAATATCCGCAGCGCTCGCGGTGGGTTCGAGCCAGACGACCGTCAATCGCCCTCCTCCAGCGCGCCGACGGAGTCCAGCTGCTCAATCGCTGCCGTGGCGCGGATCGTCGTGCGACGACAGAGTTCTTCGGGATGGATGCCCTCAGGCAAGAGCGCCCACATGTAGGTCCACACCGCGTACTTCCGATAGGTCTCCCACATCAGATCGAGCGGCGGAGGAGTCACGCCGTGTCTCTCCAGTTCCGTTCTGTAGCCCCTCAGCAGCTCTCGCTCGCTCGCGGCACGGTCCTCGACCGACAGCGAAGGGATAACAAGGCTGACGACATCGAACGCCCAGCTCCCGCGCATGACGTGCTGCCAGTCGAGATAGCCGGGCTCGCCCGTGCCGTCGAAGAACAGATTCGCTTGGTGTGCGTCGCCGTGCACCAGGCAGACTGAGTCGCGGCGCAGTCGATCCGTCAACCGGGTCAAAGCTCCTTGCATGCGGGTCCTGTTGCGTTGCCGCGGAGGAACCAGCTCAAATCGCTCGGTCTCCAGGGCTGAATCCCAGTACCCGAAAAACTGATCAACCATGTCGGCCTCGGCGATCGCGCCGCCGGTTCGCAACCAAGAATGCCTGGCCAGCTCGTCCGACATCCATAACGCCGCATGGTATCGAGCTTGCAGGGAGAGCACGCGCGCTACGCCGGCAACGCCCAGACCATCGTCAGAGATCTCGAACCGCGCGCCCCGGGTGAGGAGATCTTCGAGGAGGACGATACCCCCACCCGTGCCCGAGTCCACGGCGCCGAAGTAGCATTCCGGTTGGTTGGCAGGTACCTGGGGCGAGATGTCGAGGAAGAATCGCGCTTCGTTGGCGAATGCTTCACCCTGGTTCGCTCCGCGAGGATCGAATCCGCTCTTAACCCACAGCGATCGAGGCCAGCCCGGAGTCGCTCCTTCGCGATACGTGAGAGCGTATCGAATCTTGGTCGCCGTTCCGTCGATACGAGCCGTCTCCTCCGCCCGCACGACATCCGCGCCCGGGAACCGACGGCCGAGCGCGTCAGTAAACCACTGTTCGGTGAGCTCCCCTTCGGAGTGCGGTACGAGGCGAAGGTTCATGCGGTTCCCTCCGATCGGGCAGCACTGCCATTCGGCGCGGGCCCCGACATCGAGGCCGACCAGGCATCGAACCCAGGGATGTCGCCGACCGTGGGCCGGGGCATGTGGGAGGCGGAGCTCGCGCCCCCGTCTACGGCGATCTCCGCGCCACTGAGGTAGCGCGCGTCCGGTGACAGCAGGAAGGCAGTGATGCCCGCGACGTCATCGACATGGCCCCATCGACCCAGATGGAAGCGGCGTAGCTCCTCCCGGTAGCCCGGAAGGGCGTCGAAGTACTGCTCGATGCGGTCTGCTCCGCTGTCGAGGAAGCCGAGGTTCAAACAGTTCGATCTGATTCCGTACCGCGCGTAATAGGCGGAGATCGCGCGGTTCAGTGCGACGACGCCACCTTTCGCCGCCGAGTACGCGTCATGTCCGATGTTTCCCCGAATCCCGGCCATCGAACCGATCATCACGATCGACCCCCCCTTCCCTCCCTCCATGATCGCGCGCAGGCCGTACTTGGCCGTGAGGAACACCGAAGTCAGGTCGGCCGCGATGATCTTGTTCCAGCCGTCGAGCTCTATCTCCGTCACAGGGCCGTCGAGGCGACCTAGGTCGAGTGTGGCAGCGTTGCACACGATGCCATCGAGGTGACCAAACATCGACATCGTCGTGTTGATCATCGCGCGTACGTCGGCTTCCGCGCCGACGTCGGCACGGATGTAGAGGGCTTCTCCACCGGCGTCGCGAATGCGTGCCGCTGTTTCCTCGCCTCTTTCCGGCGTTCGGGACACGATCACGACGTTGGCTCCCCGCGATGCCGAACGCTCGGCTATCGAACGTCCTACACCGCGGCTTGATCCGGTCACGAGTATGGTTCTGCCTGCCAGGTCACCATTGACCGGCGCTGTATCCATGCCGTCCTCCTGATTGCGTCCACAGGATCCGTGCGCGGAGCTTCAAGCGGGGGACAGCCCCAGTTGCTCACGCATTGCAGCCGTCAGAGACTTCAATTCGGCAGGCTCGAAGAATCCCTGTCCCACCCGTCCGCCGCACTCGAACTCGGCGAGCCCGTCGACGCCGAACCAACCCTCACCACCAGTCAATCCGGTAGCCCGAACCTGACCGGTGATGCGGTACCCACGTCCCCCATCGGTCCAGACGGTGACGTCGCATGCACGTGGCGACGCACCGTCCTCACTCATCGTGGTATCGAACCGCCCTCTCCTGACCAAGTGAATCCGGCCGGAGTCGTAGACCCAGCCGAACTGGAAGGAACCTTGCGAGGTCACGAACGAGAATGCCGAAACCGCCAAGTCATCCCCGAATACGGCGAAGATCCACCGACTGGACGGGTTGCTCCCGAAGTCACGAATGCCCCACGAGTGATCATGCCAGCCGACCCCGTCGACAGTGGTCGTCGAGCCGTCGACTGTCAGTTTCCCCGTCACACGGCCCATTGCTTCGTAATGGCGGTCTCCGAGCACCGTGTCGCCGACGTCGAGAGTGATCGACACCGGATCACACAAGCCCGCGAAATCGAGTTCCGCCGTCGCTTCGTCGAATTCCGCGACGAGACTGAGGTCGCGCAGGGACCGGCCGGCCCGAGCCCGGAGGCCCGGCAGCGAGATGTCCTCGAGATCGTCGTCGGGTAGCGGCAGCCGGTGATGCTGTACGCGCCCCACCTGCTGGCCGCCAGCGACGAGCCAGCTCCATACATGCGCGACGCGTTCCCCAGGGGCGAGGCTTATGTGGTGCGACCCCGCAGCGAGGGCTTTCAAGTCCACCCAGCCGAGGAAGTAGCTCTCCTGCCAACCCAGCTCTTGCCCTTCCTTGGGATGGTGCCGTCTCCGATCCTCGAAAGAAACGTCCTGCATGACGAACCACTCCTCGACTTGTCAGGTCAGCTTGAACTACTCCAACATCTCGGGCAGAACGCGCGCTCACGCGGTGTGACCACGTGTGCACCCCCGGTGCGAGCGGCCGCATGAAACGCTGATCGCGTCTACTTCTGGATCGACCCGGCGTCCACGGAGAGAGCTGCGGCGGTGATGTAGCGGGCTTCGTCCGAGCACAGCCAGACGAGTGCGTTGCTGACGTCGACCGGCTCGATCCAGGGGATCGGGAGGGTGTTGAGCGACTGGAATCCCGGCACCGCCTGCTCTTCGGTGGCGTCGGGCAGCCCACCCGACATGAGCGTGAACGTCGCCTGGTTGCGGATCATGTCGGTCCCCACCGACGTCGGCAGGAGCGCATTGGCGCGGATCCACCGGTCGCCATACTCATTAGCGATGACCCGGGTGAGCCCCATGACTCCGTGCTTGGCGGCCGTGTAGGGAGCGGTGTTGGCCAGCCCCTTCACTCCAGCGGTCGAGGACGTGAGAACGATCGATCCGCCCCGTCCTCCCTCGAGAATCGCCGGGATCGCGGCACGGATCGTGCGGAACACGCCCGTGAGGTTCACGCCGATCACATCGTCCCAGAGTTCGTCGGTCGTCTGCTCGAACGGCGTGAGAGGCATGATCCCGGCATTTGCCGCCACGATGTCCAGGCGACCCAGGGCCGACACTCCCTCGGCGACGAGGTCGGCCAGGCCGGCCGTGTCCTGTACGTCGAGCTTCTTGACGATGATTCGGCGGTCGAGCGCCTCGACCGCTTTCACCGTCTGCTCCAGATCAGCCTCGGTGGCCATCTCGTAGGGCACGGTGTCGAGTTGCTCACAGCGGTCGAACGCGATGATGTCGGCGCCCTCTTCGGCGAGGCGGACCGCGTGCGAGCGGCCCTGGCCGCGTGCCGCACCAGAAACGAGGGCAACCTTGCCCTGAACACGTCCCATCCTGGTTCCTTTCATCGGGGTACTGGCGAACTCGGGGATTGCTGCTGTGTCAGGACGCCGGCGTACGGAAGGCGTCGGCGACATCGAATTCGGAGCGCACAGTCCGGCGCAGGAGCTTCCCCGACAATCCGCGGGGAAGCGGCTCCTCGGCCCGGCGCAGATAGCGGGGGACCTTGTAGTCAGCGAGATGCTCTCGGGTGTACGCGAACAGCGACTCGAGGTCGACGTCGCCGCCCACGATCACCGCCACGGTCTCGCCCCAGCGCTCGTGCGGCACGCCGACCGCGACCGCCTCGTCGACGCCGGGGAACGTCGAGACGACCCTCTCGATCTCTGCCGGGTACACGTTGATTCCGCCAGAGATGATCATGTCCTTCTTGCGGTCGACGACCGACAGGAAGCCGTCCTCGTCGAATCGGCCCAGGTCGCCGGTGTGGAGCCAGCCGTCGCGCAGTGCGGCGCTCGTCGCGACCTCGTCGCCCCAGTATCCGGCCATGACCTGCGGACCGGCGACGATGATCTCTCCGACCTCCCCGATGCGGGCCTCGTTCCCCTCGTCGTCGACGATCCGCATGCGACAGTGGACCCCCGGGATGCCGGCCGTTCCGGACTTCGTGACGAAGTGCGAGCGCGGCACCAGCGCCGATCCTCCCCCTGCCTCGGTCAGTCCGTAGGCCTCCCGGAGCTGGACGCCCTTGTCCGCGTATGCCTGAAGCAGCTTGCGGGTCACCACAGAGCCGCCGGTGATCGCTGTGCGCAGCGCGGAAAGGTCCGCCTCGGCGAACTCGGGCAGTGCCGCGATCGACTCGTACGTGATCGGCACCCCGGTCATCGCGGTCACCGGAGCCGAGACCATGTGCTGGAGCGCGATGGCGGGCTTGAACTCCTCGAGGATGAGTCGGCCGCCCACCCCGTAGAGACCGAGCAGGGCGTTCACGACACCGCCAGTGAAGGCCAACGGCGCGAAGAGGAGCGATGTCGTGTGGGTCCCCCAGTCCTCCCAGCGCACGTAGGTGTCGATCGTCGCTGCGACGTTGGCGTGCGTGAGCGTGGCGCCTTTCGGATACCCGGTAGTTCCCGAGGTGAAGGCGATGACGGCTGGACTGCTGGGCCTCAGGTCGGCGGTGGGGCTGCACGGACCGGGCTCGGCGGACCGCAGCTCCGCGAGCGTGGTTGTGGCCGAAGCCTTGCCGTCCAATCCGATACGTTGAACGTGGGGTCGTTCCCCGGTGACGGGGTCGAGACGGTCCGAGAGGGCGCCGTCGACCGCGATCGCGCGGCAACCGGCGTTGTCGACCATGTAGGCGATCTCGCTCGAGGTCGCCCGGACGTTCAGCGGCACGATGGCGCATCCCGCCCTCAGGATGGCGATGGCCATCTCGCACCATGCTAGCGAGTTGTTCGCGAGGATGCCGACCCGGTCCCCCGGCGCCACGCCGCGTGCGTGCAGCGCGGCGGCGACACGACCGGTCGATCTGTCCAGGTCGGCCCAGGTGACCGAATCGCCATCTTTGGTCCAGGCGACCGCCTCGGGCTGCCAGCGGGCCCAGTACGTCGACAGATCGGCCAGGGTTGTCATCTGCTGTCCTTGGCGGTCGTATTACACATGACGAATCGTGTTCGATGTAACACTAGCGGCTGGAACGTGACGGTGACAACAACAGCAATCCGGTGTCACGTGCCCGCGGCCACTGCGTACATCTCGGCGAG
This sequence comes from Actinomycetospora sp. 2LY8.5, assembly GCF_057180585.1. Taxonomy (NCBI): domain Bacteria; kingdom Bacillati; phylum Actinomycetota; class Actinomycetes; order Pseudonocardiales; family Pseudonocardiaceae; genus Actinomycetospora; species Actinomycetospora sp. 2LY8.5. The sequence goes on along the minus strand of NZ_JBXUHE010000018.1, from coordinate 65,156 downwards.
ATCGACCAGCTTTCGGCGCGGCCGTCCCGTTTCAGCACCCCGACGTCGCTCGAGGCGGTCGATGGCCTTCCAGCCGTCGAAGCGGATCGCCGAGGGCCGTCGCCGAGCGATCAGGGCGGCGAGATCCGCCCCGGAGCGGACAGGGTCGGCGAGTCTGCCTCCGAGCCGGTCGGCCACCAGCGACGCGACGGTCTCCCGCGCACATCCACGGTTGGTCCCGATAACCCCGGAGGGTCCGCGCTTGATCCATCCTGTACAATACACGCCGGTCATCGGGCCGTTGTCGCCGAGAACCCGGCCCGCCTCGTGCGGCAGAACCCCGCGGCGGTCGTCGAACGGCAGACCGGGAATCGCCGCTCCGCGGTACCCGACGGCCCGCACGACCAGCCCGCACGTCAAGTCCTCCGTGCGCCCGGTCCCCTGTGCGGCGGGGACCCCGTCATCGCGACGAACGAGATGGTTGTGCTCGATGCGCACCCCGCGGACCTCACCGTCTCCCAGGACCGCGACCGGCGAGGCCAGGAAACGGAGCTCGATGCGGCGCCGGCCGTCGCGCGGCTCTCGGCCCGCATGCTCCCTGAGCACGCGCAGGGTGAACTCCGTGAGCGGGTCGTCCGCCGGCGACAGATCCGGAGAGACCACCCCGAGGTCCACACCATCCAGGTCCCGCACCCCGAGGAGCTCGGGAACGGTGAAGGCCGCCTGCTCCGGCCCACGTCGGCCGAGCACGACGACCTCACGGACAGAACTGCGCCGCAGGGCGGACGCGGCGTGATCCGCGATGTCTGTGCGACCGAGATGGGCCTCGTCCGCGACGAGCATGCGCGCGACGTCCAGGGCGACGTTGCCGTTGCCGATGACGACGGCACGTTCCGCGTCGAGGGGGAACTCCCACCCGGCAGCGTGCGGAGCGCCGTTGTACCAGGCGACGAGGTCAGTGGCCGCTACGCTCCCGACCTGGCCCTCACCCGGGATCCCCAGGCCACGGCTCTGCGGCGCCCCGACGGCGTAGACGACGGCGTGAGCGTGCTGAGCGAGCTCCTCGTGGGACACGTCGACCCCCACGTCGACGCCGAGGTGCACGTCGATCCGGGCAGCCGTCCGCTTGAACAGCCGGACGACCTCCTTGGTGCGCTGGTGGTCGGGAGCCACCCCGGCGCGTACGAGGCCGAACGGCGTCGGCAGCCGCTCGACCATGAGAACCTCGGCGTGCACGTCCGGCCGAGCCAGGAGCTCCTCCGCCGCGTAGAACGCCGCGGGACCCGATCCGACGACGACAACGCGCAGGCTGGGCCGCTCCTGGGCCCGGGCCGGCCGCGCATCGGCCCGACTCGCTACCGGGTCGGGTTGCGGCGCCCCGGCGTAGGCGAGGGCGTTGAGCTCTGCGTACACCTGGTTGTCCTGGGACAGCTCGTCCTGGGGAGCGATCGCGCTCACCGGGCAGACCTCCACACAGGCACCGCAGTCGATGCACGCGCGTGGATCGATGTACAACATCTGAGCGCCGGCGAATCCGGGCTCGTCGGGGCGGGGATGGATGCAGTCGACCGGGCAGACGTCCACGCACGTGGCGTCGTTGCAGCACGACTGCGAGATGACGTGGGGCATAGCGATGCACCTCTCGCAGACCGAGGCGAACGCTAACGCCGCAACGAACGCACGTGCAACACTGGACAAAACTTGTCCGGCGAATCAGGAGGGGCCGAGGTGGCACGCCGGTTGATCAATCACATCCTCGCGGGGACCGCCCACGTACTGGAGGACCCGCGGGCGGAGCTCGCGCTGGAGAAGCTCTACGCACGGGCCCAGCTCTCGGCGGACGAGCAGAAGGGCGATCCGGAGGCGGTGGGGGACTTCGGCTACTCCTTACGCCCCGGTCAGTACGAGCTGCTGTACCTGCTGTGCCGCAGCCTCGGGGCCCGCACCGCCGTCGAGTTCTGCACGTCGGAGGGCGCCACCGCCATCTATCTCGCTGCCGCCCTGAGGGACAACGGCGGTGGGACGGTCATCGGGGCCGACCCCCGGCCAGAGAAGGTGCGCGCAGCACGGGCCAACGTCGAGGAAGCCGGGCTGGCCGAGTACGTCGACCTTCGGTGCGGCGAGCCCGCGGAGGTATTGGCCGACGTCGGAGGACCGATCGATCTCGTCGCCGTCGACGGCTGGCCCGAGATCGCTGCCCCGTCCCGCGCCCGGAGCACCCTCGAGGTCCTCGCACCACGACTTCGGCGGGGCGCACTCGTCCTCAACGACAGCCGCGAGTCGGACTACCTCGACCTCGTTCGTGACCCGTCCAGCGGCTTCCGCACCACGGTCCTGGACCTGGGGGTCCTGTCAGTCGCCGGCTGAGAGAGATCATCGACGCTGCCAGCCCCGGCGAGGAGCTCGCGTCCACGAAGGAGGTACGAAAGTCATGCCCGAACTTGCCGTAGGCACGCCGGTCCCGGTGGCGCACGAGAGCCAGATCCCGAAGCCCGGGTCCTTCCTGACCACCGACGTCGCCGGGGCGCCGCTGCTGGTGGTCCGCCAGGACGATGACTCGGTGGCGGTTCTCTCGAACGTCTGCCGACACCGCGGAGCGCAGGTCGAGACTGAGGTCTCGGGGCGCCGGAAGATGTTCAGCTGCCCATACCACCGCTGGTGCTACAGCCGCGACGGCGGCATCCGCTCCATGCCGTTCGACGACGGCTTCGTCGGTGTCGACCAGGTCGATCGCTCGCTGCTCCCGTTTCCCTCGGCTGTCCGGCACGGCATCGTCTGGACGGTCCCGGAACGGACGCTCGCCCTGGACGCTGACAGCCTCGACGGCGATGGCCTGGAGCGCCTGGGCTCCGCAGTCCTGTTACACACCGACCGGACCCTGGTCCCCCGCGCGGTCGACGAGGTCAGGGCCGAGCTCCCGGACGGGGCCGACGTCGCCGGGCTCCGGGTCGTCGATGCGCCGACCCACACCGAGGTGTGGGCGGTGCGCGCTGCGGGCCGCCGACAGGATACGACCGAGCTCGACCTCTGGATCCTGGTCGCGGCCGACGCGGACTCCACCGATCGCGAGGCTGCCGAAGCACGCTGGGCGTCGCTCAACGCATGATCGTCCTGCCGCGAGCACCGAGCGCAGCGACCGTCGACGCCAAGGGTGCCGCCGACACCCTCAGCTCATGGTTCGATGACGATCTTGCCCAGCACGGCTCGATGACCCAGGGCACTGACAGCCTGCGCTGCGCCCTCGAGCGGTACGCGGCCGCCGATGGGCGGATCGAGTGCGCCCGCAGCCAGATGGGGCCACAGGTTCCGCCATTCGCGCTGATGACGTGTCGGCTGCGGGATCGCGTAGGCGCTGTAGGACACGCCACGGACATCGATGTTGTCGAGCGCCAGCCGGTCGACCTCGACGACGGGGATCTGCCCCGCGGCGAAGCCCACGACGAGCAGGCGACCCAGCGGGGCGAGGCATCCCAGGGCCTCGCCGAACCGACTTCCGCCGACGGGATCGACAACGACGTCGACGCCGTGGCCGGACACGACCGCGGTCACCCGTTCCCGGAGGTGGTCGGTCGGCACCACCTCGTCGGCACCGACATCCGCGACGAACCGTCGCTTCTCGTCCGTCGACGCCGCGGCGACAACCGTGGCACCCATTGCCTTCGCCATCTGGATCGCGGCTGTGCCGATGCCGCCTGCCGCTCCGAGCACCAGGACGGTCTCGCCGGAGCACAGGCGTCCGCGTGCGCCGAGGCCGTAGCTCATCGTCAGGTAATTGACGGGGAGGCAGGCTCCGGCCGTGGCGGGGATGTGGGCCGGCAAAGGGAACACGTGGTTCGCCGGGACCGCTGCGACCTCGGCGAACGCGCCCGTGGCGCACAATGCGGCGACCCGATGACCGGCGATGAGCCCGGAACCTTCGGGTGCGTGACGCACCGTGCCGGCTAGCTCGCTTCCGAGCGTGAACGGTGTGGGGAACTCGAATTGGTAACGGCCGTGAGTGAGCAGGAGATCCGGGAACGTGACACCGGCCGCCTCGACCTCGATCAGCACCTCGCCCGCGCCCGCCACCGGTTCGGCGATCTCATGGACCTCGAGTGCCGACGGTCCGTTCGTACTTGTCAGACGAACTGCGCGCATGTACTACCTCCCATCTCGCATGGACTGCACCTGACCCGGAACACTCCCTGGACGGTCGGCCGCGTCGGACTGCCGAGCCGCCCCGCCCCGCGCCGCTCAGCTCGGAGACATGAGCGACGCCGCCAGGTCGAACAACTCGACGGCCATACCGCCGAGACGCTCGCCGACCTCACGCGACGTCGTTCCGGCGTGAGCTCGCGCATGGCTGCCCTCGAGCAGAACGCCGAGTCGGTAGCAGGCCAGGATGCGGAACCACGTCAGGTCGTCGAGGTCGAGTCCGGCGACTCGGGCGTAATGCTCGGCGACGGTGGCGGGGTCTGGGAGGCCGGGCGGCAGGCTCGGATTCAGGCCGGAGTCGGGCCGGCTCGGTGATGGCCACAGAGCGAGGAGATGACCGAGATCCAGACGGGGGTCGCCGAGCGTGCAGAGCTCCCAATCGACGACGGCGGCAAGCTCGGGCGCGTCGGGCCGCACCAGGACGTTCGCGAAGTGGAAGTCCCCGTGGATCAGACCGAGACGGAAGTCGCGAGGTCGGTGCGCGTTCAACCACGCCGTGACGTCCCGGAGGTGCGGGAGGTCCGGGCCCGGATAGCCAGCCAGCGACGAGTAGGAGTCGAGTTGGGCTCGCCAGCGCGGCACTTGACGTTCGAGCCACCCGTCGGCCCGGCCGAAGTCGAGGAGTCCTTCTGCCTCGACATCGAGCGCGGCGAGCGCGGCGAGCGCGGCGAGCGCCTCGACCATCGCCAGTCCCAGCCGGTGGAGGCTCGTCGGTTCCTGACCCCAGGTCGCGGGCAGACCAGAGGTGGGATTCACGCCGTCGACAGCCTCCATCAGGTAGAAGGCGGCCCCGATGACGTCGAGGTCCTGGCACTCCGCGATCAGGCGAGGATGAGGTACGGCGGTGTCGACGAGGTGCCGCAGGACCCGCGCCTCCCGGCGGATGGTCGCGTCGCTCTGGGAACGTTTGTGCACCGGTGGTCGCCTCAGGACATAGGGCGTCCCGGAGCGCACGAACCGGAACAGGACGTTCTGGGTCCCGCCGAGGATCGGCTCGATCCCCTCGATCCGCCCCGTACCGAGCCCCTGGACGTCCATCCACTCCTGGACCCGGTGGAAGTCGACACCACCCGCCGATCCTGCTGTCGCCGGCTCGGCGGTCATCGCTCGTCTCCCCTCCGGTGGCCCCTGGCCCTCGTACCGATGCGCTCGTCGAGATATCGCTGTGTCTCGGACGAGACGGGGGCGTCGAGGATCGCCGTGACGACGTCGACGAGCCTGCTGACGAACAGGCGGTCGTCGGCGTGAGGCGGCGACGCCGCCCGCCGAGCGAGCGACACGGCAGCGTAGGTCAATGCCGTGAAACGGGGATGGAGTTCGTCGTAGCGCGCGATCCCGCGGGAACGAACGACCTCGCGCCATCGCCAGATGCTCGTGCCGTCGTCCTCGTGCAGGGCCTCCGAACGCAGAACGACTTGTGCATACACGCGCAGGAACAGGCGCCCACGGAGGTCGCCGAGGGCCGTGGCCAAAGGCCGGACGAGGACCTCGGCGAGGAGGCGGGGTTCGCGGTCCGCTGACAGCGCCGCCTGCTCGAGCATGACGTCGCGGCGCCCGTCGACGGCTCGGAGGTGCTCCTCGAGGACCGCGGCGAGCAGACCTTCACGGTTCCCGAAATGGTATTGGACAGCGGTCGCATGCTTGACTCCGGCCTCGCGGACGACCTCACGGAGGCTGACGGCATCGATGCCGTGCTCGGCGAACAGGCGCTCGGCGGCTTGGACGAGCTGGGCCGGCGCGTCGTGGTTCCTGGGTGTCACCAGCGTGCTCCTCGTGACGTCGGCGCGAGCTGCCCCGGGCCCCGGGTCAGTGCGCCAGCGCATCGAGGTCGACGAGCTCGGCCAGGTGTCGTTGCGCCTCGGCACGGCGGGTCGGAAGGTGTTCGGAGGGCCAGCCCGTCCGACTCGGGGTTGCCTCGGCGAGCAGCTGCTTGGCCAGAGTCGTCTGGTGGATCTCCGTCGGACCGTCCACCAGCGCCATCACCTCGGCGTTCACCAGCATCGAGACGAAGGGCATCTCGTTGGACACTCCCAGTGACCCATGGAGGTGCATCGACCGGCGGACGACGTCGGACAGCACCTGCGGCATCAAGGCTTTGATCGCGGCGATGTCCTTACGGACCGCCTCGTAGTCTTGGTGCTTGTCGATCAGCCACGCAGTGCGCAGCAGAAGCAGCCGGAACTGCTCCATCTGCAACCACGACTCGGCGATCCGCTCCTGCGTGATCTGGTACGAACCGAGCGTCCCGCGCTTGAGCCGGCGCGAGGCCGCGCGCTCGAGCATGGCGTCGAACGCCTGCCGCACGCGCCCCATCGTCCGCATCGCGTGGTGGATGCGGCCACCACCGAGCCGCGCCTGGGCGATCGCGAAGGCGTCGCCTTCTCCTCCGAGCAGGTGGTCCGCCGGTACACGGACGTCGTCGTACTGCAGATAGGCGTGGGCTCCGGACTCCTCGGGTTCGGTGCCGATGCCGACGTTCCGAATGATCTTCAGCCCTTCGGCCCCGGCCGGCACGATGAACATCGACATGCCACCCCGGGTCCCGAGGTCGGGATCCGTGACAGCCATGACGATGAAGAACGACGCATAGCGCGCATTGGAGGAGAACCACTTCTCGCCGGTGATGACCCAGTCGTCGCCGTCACGGACCGCGCGGGTCGTAAACAGACCGGGGTCGGAGCCAGCATGAGGCTCGGTCATGGAATAGCAGGACGAGATCGTCCCGTCCAGCAGCGGCTGGAGATACTGACCGCGCTGTTCCTGCGTCCCGTAGCGCGCCAGGATCTCCGCGTTCCCGGAGTCGGGCGCCTGGCAGCCGAACACCGTCGGAGCCCACCGTGAACGACCGAGGATCTCGTTCAACAGCGCTAGCTCGACCTGCCCGTAACCCTGCCCTCCGAGCTCGGGCCGCAGGTGGCAAGCCCACAATCCGGCTGCGCGGACCGCCTGCTGCAGCGGCCGAACAACGGCCCTCGCCTGCCCATCGCTCTTGTCGAACGGATCGCCCAGGACCAGATCAAGGGGGCACACCTCGGCCCGCACGAAGTCGCTCGCCCAGTCGAGCTTCAGCTGATACTCGGGATCCGTCTCGAAGTCCCACGCCATACCAGACATAGTGCAACCGCACTAAGACTCAGTGCAACTGCACCATCCGAGTATGCTGCTCACCGGGGTCGTATCGGACTGCCTGCCGAGTGAACAGCCATGTGGCAAACCTCGAGCCCGCGCTCCTACGACGCGTCGCCGACACGACCCGTGCCGATCGTGAAGCGCGCGAACCTGGTCCTCGACGGTCCGAGAGCAGGAGCTGTGATCAGGCTGTCACCGCGGCAGCCTTCGCCTCCCGCGCCGCGCGGCGCTCGGCGGCGAGCTCGAGACCCTCGTCCCAGCTCGCACGCTTGCCGATCAGGCGGCGGTACTTCATGACCTCGGCGCGCATGTCGACGGCCAGTGCCCCGACGAGCCGCTCACCGGCACGGTAGATCGCCGTGAACGGGCCGTCGGTCTCGTCGCCCGCGACGACCTCGATCTCCACACCGTCGTCGGCGTGCGCGAGCCCGACGAACTGGACGCGGCTGTCGTACCAGTCCGACCAGAAGTACGGGACGGTCTCGTAGGCCTTCGCCGCCGTCGGGTCGAGCGCATTGCGGGCGGCGCGGGCGCCCTGCTCGGCGGCCGAGGTCCAGTGCTCGAGGCGCATCGGGGCCGCGCAGACGTCGCCGAACAGCGCGTTCGGCCAGCGAGCCACGTCGCCGGCGACGTACACGCCGGGCGCGGCCGCGAGCGTCGCGTCGGCGACCACACCGTCGTCGAGCGTCAGCCCCGAGCCCTCGAGCCAGCCCGTGGCCGGCGCGGCACCGATGCCTACGACCAGCACGTCGGTGTCGAGCTCGGTCCCGTCGCCCAGGCGCACGCCGGTGACCCGATCGTCCCCGAGAACGCGTTCCACCGAGACCCCGGCTCGCACCCGGGTGCCGTGCCGCTCGTGCACGCGCGTCAGCGCACGTCCCATGCGCTCGCCCACGGCGCGGACGAGCGGCGTCCCCAGCGCCTCGACGATCGTGACCTCGAGACCCAGCTTGCGGCCGACCGCGGCCACCTCGGAGCCGATGAACCCGGCGCCCACGACGGTGAGGCGCCGCGCGTGCTCGGCGCGCAGCGCGGCGCGCAGGGCGATCGCGTCGTCGAGGCTGCGCACGGTGTGCACGCCGGCCAGGCCCTCGGTGCCCGGCAGGCTCCGGGCGTGCGCGCCGGTGGCGATCACCAGGCCGTCGTAGGACAGCGTGCGGTCGCCGACCGTGACGGTGCGGGCCGCGGTGTCCAGCGCGGAGGCGGGCGTGCCGAGCACCGTCTCGACGTCGAGGTCGCCGACGAAGGTCTCCTCGGCGCGGTAGCGCGGGTCGGGGCACTCGTCGGCCGCGAGGTACTCCTTCGACAGCGGGGGCCGGTCGTAGGGCACGTGCTCCTCGGCCCCGACCAGCGTCACGTCGCCGTCGAATCCGTCGTTGCGGACGGCCTCCACCGCGCGCAGCCCGGCCAGCGAGGCGCCGACGACGACCAGTCCACCGGCCACCTCAGATCAGCTCCAGGATCGTGGCGTTGGCCTGCCCGCCGCCCTCGCACATCGTCTGTAGGCCGTAGCGCAGCCCGTGATCGCGCATGTGGTGCACGAGCGTCGTCATGAGGCGCGCGCCCGAGCCGCCGAGCGGGTGGCCCAGGGCGATCGCGCCGCCGTTCGGGTTCAGCGCCTTGGCGTCGGCCCCGAGCTCGGCGAGCCACGCCAGCGGGACCGGGGCGAACGCCTCGTTGACCTCGAACGCGCCGATCTCGTCGAGGCGCAGGCCCGAACGCTCCAGGGCCTTCACCGTCGCCGGGATGGGGGCGGTCAGCATGATCACCGGGTCGGCCCCGGCGAGGACCGCGGTGTGCACCCGGGCCAAGGGGCGCAGGCCGAGCTGCGCGGCCTTCTCGCTGGTGGTCATCAGCAGGGCCGCGGCGCCGTCGGAGATCTGCGAGCTGTTGCCCGCGGTGACCACCCCGCCCTCGGGGCGGAACACGGTCTTGAGACCGGCGAGCTTCTCGAGCGTGCCGCCGCGCCGGACACCCTCGTCCGCGCCGGCGACCGTGCCGTCCGGCCGCACGACCGGGTGCAGCTGAGCGTCGAACCGGCCGTCGTCCTGGGCGGCGGCGGCCTTCTCGTGGGACGCGAGGGAGAACTCGTCGAGCTGGGTGCGAGTGAACCCCCACCGCTGCGCGATCATCTCAGCGCCGACGCCCTGGTTCGGCGACTGCTCGCCGTAGCGGGCGTGGAAGCGCGGCCCGAACGGGCCGGCGCCCTGCGACGAGCTGCCCATCGGCACCCGCGACATCGACTCGACACCGCCGGCCACCACGACGTCGTACTGCCCGGCGACGAGACCCGCCGCGGCGAAGTGCACGGACTGCTGCGACGACCCGCACTGCCGGTCGACGGTCACGCCCGTCACGGTCTCGGGCCAGCCGGCCGCGAGCGCGGCATTGCGCGCGATGTCGAGGGTCTGCTCCCCGGCCTGCGACACGCAGCCCCAGACCACGTCGTCGACCACGGCCGGGTCGACGCCCGCCCGGGTGGCCAGACCCTCCAGGACGTGGGCCGAGAGGTCGACCGGGTGCACCCCGGACAGGCCGCCGTCCCGCTTCCCCACCGGCGTCCGTACCGCCTCGACGATGACCGCGTCACGCATCGGAGAGCTCCTTTCGTGCCACCTCGGCGTAATCTAACAGTTTAAGGTTTTACCCGGCCAGCCTGTCGTCCAGGAAGTCGGTCAGCGCGTCCGCGAAGACGTCGTTGTCGTCGCCCGCGACCATGTGCCCGGCGCCGGCGACGTCGACGTGCCGGGCACCGGGTACCAGCTCGACCAGCTCGCGGGCGCCCTCGGGGCTCACGACCCGCGACTGGGTGCCCCGGACGAGCAGGGTCGGCACCCGCAGGGACCGCGCCGCCTCGTACGCCCGCCGGGCGTTCTCCTCCCGCGTCGCCAGGTCGGTCTGGCGGCCATCGAGCAGGCGCGGGTCCCAGTGCCAGTACCACCGACCGCCGCGCCGGCGCAGGTTACGACGCAGGCCCTCCGGGCGCGGGGGCCGCGGCCGGTCGGGGTTGTAGGCGGCGACCGCGTCGGCAGCCTCGTCCAGCGACGCGAAGCCCTCGGTGCCCGACCGCATGAAGTCGGTGACCTCGTCGACGCCGGCCTGCTCGGTGGTCGGGGCGACGTCGACGAGGACGAGCGCGCGGGCGAGGTCCGGGTGCTCCCCGAGCGCGAGCAGCGAGGTCATGCCGCCGAGGGATGCGCCGACGAGGACCGGGGCTTCGCCGAGGTCCTCGGTCACGGCCTCCAGGTCGCCGACCAGGGCGTCGAGGCTGTAGTCGCCGTCGGGCGCCCAGTCGCTGTCGCCGTGTCCGCGGATGTCGACCGCGACCGCCGCCCACCCGGCCTCGCCGAGACGCGCGCCGGTGTCCTGCCAGGAGTGCCGGGTCTGGCCGCCTCCGTGCAGCAGCAGCACCGTCCCGCGGGGATCGCCGGAGGGCTCCCACCGGTCCCCCGCCAGCCGGACGCCGTCGCCGGGGAGCATGACGGAGGTCGCTGACGTCACGGCGCTCACGCCGCGCGCACCGTGGGACCAGCGCCTCGCACCAACGACCGCACGCGCAGGCCGAGGTCGCGGATCGAGGCGGTCGCCTCGGGGATCGCGGGCGCGAAGGACTGGAACACGTGCTGCTGGCGCTCCCAGAGCTGCAGCACCGTCTCGACGCCCGCGTCGGCGAGCCGACCTGCCATCGCTTCGGCGTCCGGCGCGACCACCTCCGTGGAGCCTGCCGTGAGCACCGCGGGCGGGAGACCGGTGAGGTCCGCGCGCACCGGCGAGACGGCCGGGTCGGCGGGATCGGCACCGCCCAGGACCCCGGCGACGAGGCGTTCGAACGCCGCCACGGCACCGAGCGGGTCGTGGTCCGGATCGCCGCCCCGTCCCCCGAGACCCAGGTCGAGCGCCCCGGACAGGCTCACGACGCCGGCGGGCAGTGGCAGGCCCCGGTCGCGGGCACGCAGCGCCGTCGCGAACGCGAGGTGCCCCCCGGCCGAGTCGCCCATCACGACCACCCGGCCCGCGGGGACGCCGAGCGCGAGCAGACCCTCGTAGGCGGCGAGGCAGTCGGCGATCTCCTCGTCGAAGGCGACCTCGGGGACCATCCGGTAGTCGACCGACAGCGCCGGGTTCCCCGCGGCGGACGAGAGGCGGGCGACGAGCGCCCGGTGGCTGGACGGGCCGCCGATGAACCAGCCGCCGCCGTGCAGGTAGAGCAGGACGGCGTCGCCGGTCCCGGCGACGCCGGGACCGCGCACCCACTCCGCGGCGCCCCCGCCGACGCGCGTCCGTGACACACGGGAGCCCCGCGGAACGGGGAAGCGCCCGATCATCCGGTCGGCGGACGCGGCGAACGCTCGCATGGTCTCGGGACTGGCCGCCGCGCTGCCGATCTGCTCGAAGAGCCGGCGCATCATCGGCGCCAGGGCGCGCTCGGCCACACGGGACCGCGCGCTCGCCGGCCCGCGGCGCTCGACGGTCAGCGCGCTCTTCCCTCCCACGCTCGATGTCACGCCTGCCGTCACGAGCCCTCCACACGCCGAATGATCCATGGCATAGTCCCTACAACCTTAAGGTTTTTGACACGCCACCGCAGGCTCGGGGGTCGGCAGCATGACCACGACGGCAGACGACAGCGACGCCATCCCGGGTCGGGGTGGCAGTACTCCACTCAGCGCATTCGAGACGTCGATGTGGCGCTCGGAGGTCGATCCGTCGCTCTGCATGACGGCGATGGTCGGCGAGCAGCTCGACCGCGTGCCCGACTGGGACCGTCTGGTCTCGGCGCACGAGTGGGCAGTGCGCGTCGCCCCGCGCCTGCGCCAGCGCGTGGTCGAACCGCCACTGGGCCTCGGCGCCCCACGGTGGAGCGACGATCCCGACTTCGACCTGCACTACCACCTGCGGCGCCAGCGGATCCCCGACGGCGGCGGGTGGCCGGAGCTCTACGAGGCGATCGCTCAGGTCGGGATGACGCCGCTGGACCGGCACCGCCCGCCCTGGGAGGCGGTGCTGTTCGAGGGCCTGCCCGACGGCCGCGCGATGTTCCTGCTCAAGCTCCACCACGCCATGACCGACGGCATGGGCGCGATGGCCCTGCTCACCCGTCTGCACTCCCGGAGACGCGCACACGACCCGAACAAGTCGGCGCCCCCGCCCTCCCCGCCGGAGACCGTGACGCCGTGGGGCGCGCTCGGCGCCCAGCTCCGCCACGACCTCACCGCCGTTCCCACGCTGCTGCGCGACGCGGGCGCGGGCATCGCGTCGGCCCTGGCCGACCCCGTCACGTCGGTCCGCGACGGCGCCGCCTACGTCGAGTCGCTGACACGCGTGCTCGGTCCCACCGAGGGCGGCCCGTCACCCTTGCTCGCCGCCCGCAGCCGGCAGTGGGCGCTGGCGGCCGTCGACGTGCCGTTCGCGGACCTGCGCGCCGCCGGCAAGGCCGCCGGTGGCTCGTTCAACGACGCCTTCCTGGCCGCCGTGCTCGGCGGTTTCCGCCGTTACCACGAGCGGTTGGGCGCGGACATGGTGGACGCGATCCCGACCACCGTGCCGGTCTCGCTGCGCAGCAAGGGCGACGTCGACACCGGCAACAACATCGCCACCGTCCAGGTCGCGGGCCCCGTGCGCACCGTCGACCCGGCCAAGCGCATCGAGGAGGTCCGCACCGTGATGCGGGCCGCGCGTGACGAGCCGGCCGCCAACATCATCGGCACGCTCTCCCCCGCCGTCGCGCGCCTGCCCGGGCCGGTCATCGCCGGGCTGTCGGGCTCGATGGCCAAGAGCAACGACCTGCAGGCGAGCAACGTCCCCGGGGTCGCCGCGGGCTCGCACATCGCGGGAGCGCGCATCGAGCGCATGTACGGCTTCGGCCCCCTGCCGGGGTGCGCCGTCATGGCGGTCATGGTGACGTACGAGGACGTCGGGTGCATCGGCGTCACGGTCGACCGCGCCTCGGTGACCGACCCCGACCTGTTCCGACAGTGCCTCGTCGAGGGCTGCGACGAGGTCCTCACGCTGCACCACGGCGCGGGCAGCGCCGTCGCGCGCCTCTAACGGCCGGCCAGGGCGCCCACCACGGGCGCCACGGCGTCGAGGTGGTCGGCGGGAACGCTGACGAAGCTGATCCCGGTGGCCGCCCGCAGGGCGCACAGCTGCTCGGCCATCGCGTCCGGTGTGCCGACCAGCACGCTCGGGACCTCACGGACCTGCTCCGGCGCGACGTCGTAGGCACGCGCGACCCGGGGCACGCGGGGATCGTCCTCGGCGAGCACCGCGGTCAGCGTGGTGTGCAGCTCGATGGGCCTCCCGGCGGCGTGCTCCCGGACAGCCGCGGCGCGCTCGGCGACGGCGGGCAGGGTCGCCGTGCGCGCTGAGGCCGAGCCGATCCGCCCGGAACGCATGTCGGGGGCGATGCTGACGATGTCGGCGTGCTCGGCGGCGAGGCGCAGCACCCGCGGGCCCCCGCCCCCGACCAGCAGCGGCACCGGGACGCCGCGGGCGCCCGCCCCGTTCGCGAGCCCCTCCACGGTGACAGCCGTGCCGCGGTACGTCGCGGGCTCGCCTGCCCAGCACGCGCGCAACGCGGCGAGGGTCTCCGCGAGGACGTCGAGGCGCTCACCCGGCGGCGGCTGGGGTCGCCCGGCGACCTCGTGGTCGGCGGCCATCCAGCCCGCGCCGAGCCCGAGCTCCAGGCGGTCGCCGCTGATGGCGGCCAGCCACGCCGCCTCCCGGGCGAGCTCGGGGACCGACACTGCGGTGGCGTCGAGGACGAGCGTCCCGAGCCGTAGGGCCGATGACCACGCGGCGGCGGTGGCCAGCGCGGTCAGGGGCGGCGGCGACGGGAGGCTCGCGTGGTGCGCAACCTGCAGGACGGCATAGCCTGCGTCCTCGGTGCGCCGCACGAGCGACGGCCACTCGGACCACGGCGTGCTCCCGGACTCGACCAGACCGAAGCGGAACGGTCGGGTCACGCGCTGCGGGGCGCAGGCAGGAACGGCGCGTCGCAGACGGCGTGGTGCTGGAAGAACCCCTCGCCGCGGCACTGCGACGGCGTGCGGACGGCGACGACCGCCGCGGTGTACGGGTTCACGAGGAACGGCCCGCCCTCGCGCGGGAGCGGGTCGAGGACCACGACCGACCCGTCGGGAAGGCCGCACCGGTACACGATCGCGCCGCAGGCACGGCAGAACGTGCGCGCCTCGGTCTCGCGTGTGGTGCTGTGCGTGGAGACGTGCGAGGTGACGGGTGCGCGGCGAGGGCGGCGCAAGGGGCGGGTCATGAGGCGCTCCGGGGGTGTCGGTCCGATCGTTCGGCGGCGGCGGTGATGGCGGCGAGCTCGCGCAGGAGCAGCTCGCGAGAGACGTAGGTGGTCTGCGAGAGACGACGCAGAGCCACGCGGGTGCGCAGGTCTGCGCCGTAGGTCTCGGCCGCCACGAGGAGCTCCCAGCGGTGCACCGGGAAGCGGACGGCGTTGAGGACCGGCGAGAGCCGGTGGTCCGGGGGTGCGCTCATCACAGGTCCTTCCGCGAGACGGTCAGAGGGTGATCCGGCGGATGCCGGTGAGGTTGGAGCGCACGTCGGAGACCTTGACGACGTCGCCGGACTGGGGTGCTTCGAGGAACTTGTCGTCCCCGACGTAGAACCCGACGTGGGTGACCGGGTCGTTGAAGAACAGCAGGTCCCCGGGCCGGGCGTCGGGCATCGACACCGGGATGCCGACCAGGGCCTGCTGGCGGCTCACCCGGGGCAGCCCGACCCCGACCTGCCGGTAGGCCCACTGCACCAGCCCGGAGCAGTCGTAGGTGCGCGGCCCGGTGGCGCCCCACAGGTAGGGCTTGCCCTGCTGGGTCAGCGCGACCCGCAGCGCCTCGATCGCGATCCCCGAGCCGGGGATGGTGGTGGGGAAGTTCGTGGTGCCCCCGCCGCGCAGCGCGGCCAGCGTGGCCGGGTCGGCGTCGGCGAGCGCGTCCTGGGCCGCGGCGACCTCGCGGTCGGCGTCGTCCTGCCGTCGGTCGGCGTCGTCGGCGGTGCGTGCCGCGTCGGCGGTGGAGCGCTCGGCGTCGCGGGCGCGGGACCCGGCGTCACGCTCGGCGGTCTCGGCGGCGGTGGTGGCGTCGAGGAAGCGCTGCACGTGGCGCTGGTTCTCGGTGGCGATGGTGTCGAGCAGGGTGGTGCGCTCGAGGTAGGCCTGCGGGGACTCGCTGGCCAGCAGCGCGGCGAGCGGGTCGAGCTGCCCGCCCTGGTAGGCGGCGCGGGCGAGCTGGTCGACCTCGACGAAGGCGACCTCGCGGGCGGCGCGGGCCTCGTCGGCGGCCGCGCGGGCGCTGCGGGCCTCGCGGCGGGTGCGGTCGGCCTCGCCGCGGCGCACCCGCAGCTGCTCGGCCGCCTCCAGCGACGCCTCGGTGGCCTCGGCCGCGCGGGCGTTGGCCGCAGCGAGCGCGGCGACCGCCTCGGACACCCCGGGCGGCACGATCGGATCCGCCACCGCCGGGGCGGGGGGCACCGCGAGGACCGCTCCCAGCAGGACCACGACGAACCCCCAGGGACCACGACGACCCATCGACGGACCTTTCTCAGCACCGGCGCTTCGTCGAGGTAACGAGCGAGTGACGAGACAGGTGACGTCGAGTGTATCGCTGTTTCACCCGAAGTTCACGCCAGGAGCACTCCGAGCTCGCGGCGGAAGATCTGGTTCACCGATTCGTTGCGCCCGAGGAGCATCTCACCGGCGTCCGCGCTCGCGAGCGCGGACTGGGAACCGCGCAAGATCGGGAAGTCCTCGTCGAGCAGCACCGCCACGAGGATCGACCAGTTCTTCTCCCACAGCCGCGTCCAGCGCTCGGGGCTCATCCCGCTGGCCTCGAGGGTCGGCACGAGCAGGCGCATCTCCATGCGGCACCGGCCGGGTTCGGTCGGGTGCGGGCGGAAGGTCAGCAGCTCGTAGTGGTCGTCGGGCTGGCGCAGCAGGGTGCTGTTGGGCAGCAGGAAGTGCCCGTCGATGACGTCGGTGGCGAGGTCGTGGTCGCCCGGGTCCTCGGCCAGCCAGCGGTCGATCGACTTGCGCGGGCTGCACATCCGGACGTGCCGGCCGAAGTCCTCGACGGTCTGGACGTTGGTGTGGACGTGCCTCGCCGCGGTCCGCGGGTGGGCGTACTGGATGTGGTAATTGTCGATGAACGCGTCCTGCATGAGCTTCCAGTTGGCGGGCTCGTCGAAGCCGTCCCCGCGGTAGAGGACGAGGTCCTCGAGCCGGTAGCCCGCGAGCACGGCGTCCATCTCCGCGCCGAGCCACTCGGCGACGTCGATCTCCGCGCCGGGGTGGTCGACCAGCCAGATCAGGCCGTGGCGCTCCTCGACCGGGAGCTCTGCTCCTCCGGTCACGGCCCGCGCGTCGAGCGAGCCGTCCTCGCGCCGCGTCAGGACGACCTCGTGGTTCGGCATGACGCACCGCAACGTGTCGTCGGGTGCCGCGACCTCGGTGGCGTGCGCGGCGATCGAGGGCACCCGCCCGAAGACCCGCTCCCGCTCGCGGCGGGCGATCTCCGGGTCGGTGAAGTCCCGCGGGCCGAACCGCACGACGTCGGCGAGTTCGTCTGTCGTGCCCGCTCGAAGATGGTCGAGCGTGATGCGGATGCGCTCGTCGCGCGCGGTGCCGGGCCGGGGCATCGGAGGTCCTCCTCGTCCGGAGATCGCCTGTCCGGGATGTCGGATGTGGCGCTTGACACGTCTAAATCTACGTCCTTAAGTTTCTTCCTCGCCAGACCGCGCCGAGGCCTACCGATCCAGGAGAACGCCGTGACCGAGCTCGTGACCGACGGCCTGTCCGCGTGGGCGCAGCAGGCGCCGGACCGTCCCGCGATCGTCTTCGACGGCCACGACACGGTCACCTACGCCGAACTCGATCGCTGGACCGACGCGGCCGCCCGTCGCCACGCCGCCGCCGGCCTCCGGGCCGGTGAGCGCGTCGGCATCATCGGCGCGAACAGCCTGGAGTGGGTGGTCGCCGCGATCGGGGCGCTCAAGCTCGGCGGGGTCGTCGTCCCGCTGAACAACCGGTTCACGCCCGACGAGCTGCGCTACCTGCTCACCGACGCCGAGCCGCGCTTCGCACTGACCGACGTCGATCACCGCGACCGGATCCACGCCGCCGCGGAGGGCACGCCGGTGACCGTCGAGGCGCTCGGGGAGTTCAGCGGGCTGCGGACCGTCGCCGGCGACCCCGTCGAGCGCCCGGACGCCGGCCCCGACGACGTCTCCCAGATCGTCTACACGAGCGGGACGACGTCACGGCCGAAGGGCGTGGTGTTCACCCACCGCAGCACCTTCAACCTCATCGCGGACTTCGCGGTCGCCGAGCCCGCCCTGCGCCCCGGCGCGCGGATCATCTACCTGCTGTCGATGTCGGGGGCGCCGGGCCTGCTCTGGCACATCCTGCACCCGCTGACCCGCGGCGCCACGATCTTCTACGAGCGCGGCTTCGAGCCCCGCACGGCGCTGCGCCGCCTCGCCGAGGAGCGGATCCAGGTGATGGCCGGCGTCCCCGTGCTGTTCGAACAGCTCGCCGCCCTCCCCGACTTCGCCGACGCCGACCTGTCCTCCCTCGAGCTCGTCACCATCGCCGGGGCGCGTGCCCAGGTGACGACGATCCGGGCGTGGCTGGACAAGGGCATCCCACTGCGTCAGGCCTACGGGATGACCGAGCTCGGCGGCATCTCGTCGATCAACCCGCCCGACCAGGCGCTGACCCGCCCCGAGTCGTTCGGTCGCGGCACGGTGTTCAACCGCCACCGCGTGGTGCGTCCCGACGGCACCGACTGTGACGCCGAGGAGCCGGGCGAGATCGTGGTCGCCGGGCCCGGCGTCACGCCCGGATACTGGCGCAACGAGCAGGCCTACGCCGACGTCATGCGCGACGGCTGGTTCCACAGCGGCGACCTCGGCATCCGGGACGCGGATGGCTTCATCCGGATCGTCGACCGCGTCAAGGACATCATCATCACCGGCGGCTACAACGTCGCGCCCTCGGAGATCGAGGCCGTCGTGGCCGACATGGCCGGCGTCCGCGAGGTGTGCGTGATCCCGGCCGCCGACCCCAAGTTCGGCGAGACGCCGGCTGCCGTGGTGCACGCCGATCCCGAGGTCACCGGCGAGGCCGTCGTCGCCTGGTGCGAGAAACGGCTGGCGAAGTACAAGGTGCCGCGCCACGTGGTGTTCCAGGACGAGCCGCTCGAGCGGATGGCGAGCGGCAAGATCGCCCGTCGGCGCATCCGGGACGCGCACCCGGAACTGGCGGTCGCGCCGGTCTGATGATCTGATCAGCCGCTCGAGGCGCCGGCGTCGCCGGAGCCCAGGTGCGGAGCGAGCCGGGCGATGTAGTCGTCGAGCACGGTGTCGAGGTGGCGGTCGAGGGCCTGGTCGAGGGCGGCGTGGGCGGCCTCGGTGGTCAGCGGGCGGATGCGGTCGAGGTAGTCGGCCATCGCCGGGATCTCGTCGGTCGTCGGCATCCCGTCGGCGTCGCGGCCGCCGAGGAGGTGGTCGGTCATGATCTCCACGAGCCCGCGTGCGGTGTCGTCGATGGTGTTCTGGATCTCGGTGCCCAGCGCGAGGAGTGCCCCGGTCGGCGCACCGGCGGCGACGAGACCGCGGGCAGCGGCGAGCAGACGTGGGCTCGGCACCCGATAGACCTGCTCACCGTCGCCCTCGTGTACCAGGCCGATCTCGATCGCGGTCTCGACCAGCTCGTCGGGCTCCGGGGTCTCGCCGTGCGCGCCGGTCAGGAGGCCGACGAGCTCCGTGCGGGTGATCGTGTCGGGGAGCTCGCGGGTGAAGATGCCCGAGACCGCCTGCTCGAGGCCGAGGATCCCGGTGAGATCGCGTCCGCGCTCCCAGGCGGTGACAAGTTCCGTGATGTTGCTGATCGTGTAGCCGCGCCCGAGCAGGCGGCCGATCAGGTGCAGGCGCGCCAGGTGGGCATCGCCGTAGACGCCGACGCGACCCACGCGTCGCGGCGCGGGCAGCAAACCGCGTTCCTGGTAGGACCGCACGTTGCGCACCGTGCTGCCGGCGGCCTGCGCGAGCTCGTCGATCCGGTACTCGGTCATCGCGACGGCCACCGTAGGCGAGTCCGCCCGGGGCGGGCGATCGGGCGCGTCGCATCCCCGTCCGACGCGATACCGACCGGCGACCACGCGAACCCGAGCGCCCCGCCGACCACGCCGAGCGCGAGTCCCAGACCGAGGCCCCCGACGTTCGTGGTCACCAGCGAGGCCACCGCGACGAGCACGGCGGCCACGCCGGCGAAGGCGTGGCTGCGCGGCTGCAGCAGCAGGAACAGACCCAGCACGACGAGCGCGCACCCGAACAGGAAGCCCGAGGTGCCGGCGAGACCGGGCAGCAGCACGACGGCGAGCGACCCGCCGGGGATCAGCAGCAGGCACGCGCCCGAGCTCATCGTCAGGACCGCACCCGCGAGCGGACGACTGCGCCACCCGTGCCGACGGACCGGGCGGGACGAGCGGTGTGCGGCGGTCAGGGGCACGGGCGCTCCTCCCGCCCCACGCGAACGTCCGCGCCGCTGAGCGCGAGCTGGTCGACCGTCGCCCACCGCGCGGTCGCGCTCAGGTCGACCGCCAGGCCCTCGGCGGTGAGCGGGAGCCCGCCGGTCGACGCGTCGATCGGGGTGCCGTCCTCGGCGGCACGCTCGTGGTTGAGCTCGATCCGGCGCCCCAGCGCGCCGAGCCCGTCGACGCTCTGCAGCGCGAACTGGAAGCTGTCCGCGGTGACCTCGCGGTCGGATGGGGTCGTGGCTCGGAACGTATAGGTACCCACCGGGGTGTCGACGCTGCTCGAGGCGCAGAGCCCCGCCAGCCGGACTCGACGCAGGTCGACGACGACCACCGGCCGCCGCGTGCCGTCGTCGTCCTGCACGAACGAGGGGAACGTCCCGAACGCCTCGGTACCGACCCGCTCGGCGGTGATCTTCAGCGACTGCGAGCCCTCCATCGCCAGCGCGACCGGCACCGCACCGGTGACCGCGCCGAGCGCCAGCGCGCCCACCGCGATCAGCGCCGGGACCAGCACCAGCAGGAACCGCCGCCCCACGTGCCGTCCCGGCGGCGTCCGCCGGTGGCTCACGACCTCGGGCCAGTCCCGCGGGTCGACCTCCATACCCCACTCCCCTTGCCATCGTCTTCCGTGCCATTGATAACGAGACCAGTGATCAATGGTGACGATGCCGCAGCGAGGGCCCGTCCAACGGGACCGCGGCTCGGCGGCAGTCGAGCCCTGCGCCCGAGATCGGCGGTCAGACGCCCTCGTCGAACCGCGCGCGATGCTCGAGCCGCCCGAAGGGTGGTGCGACGGTCCGCGGCGGGGCGGGTCGTGAACGGCGGCCCAGGGCCGGCGCGAGCTCGGCCGGGTCGCGGCCGGAGTCGGCCTGGACGACCTGCGCGGGCCGGCCGATCACGCCGTCGGTACCGCGCGGGCGAGGTCGCGGCCGACGATCTCCTTCATCACCTCGTTCGTGCCACCGTAGATGCGCTGCACCCGGGCGTCGCGAAACAGGCGCGCGATGGGGTACTCGAGCATGTAGCCGTACCCGCCGTGCAACTGCACGCCGCGGTCGACCACGCGCCACTGCATCTCGGTGGCCCAGTACTTGGCCTTGGCCGCGTCGACCGCCGTGAGCGTCCCCGCGTCGAGCGCGCGGATGCAGCGGTCGATGTACGCGCGACAGACCTCGACCTCGGTGGCGATCTCGGCGACCGCGTGGGAGATCGTCTGCATGCCCGCCAGCGGGGCGCCGAAGGCCTCGCGGGTGCGCACGTGCTCGAGCGTCCAGTCCAGAGCGGCCTCGGCCGAGGTCTGGGCGGCGACGGCGATGCCGAGTCGCTCGCGCGGCAGGTTACGCATGAGCGACGGCAGACCGTCGCCGACCTCGCCGAGCCGGTCGGCGTCCGGGACGCGGGCGTCGTCGAAGAACAGCTCGGCGGTGTCCTGCGCCGCAAGCCCGACCTTGTCGAGCTTGCGCCCGCGCCGGAAGCCCGGAGTGTCGTTCCCGACGACGAAGAGCGTGAAGCCGCGCCCGCCCGCGTCCGGATCGGTCTGCGCCACGACGACCACCAGGTCGGCGAGCATCCCGCTGGTGATGAACGTCTTCGAGCCGTTGAGGACCCACTCGTCCCCCTCACGGCGGGCCGAGGTGCGCATGCCGCGCAGGTCGCTGCCCGCGCCGGGCTCGCTCATCGCGATCGCCGCGATCGTCTCGCCGGTCGCGAACCCCGGCAGCCACCGCGCCTGCTGCTCCTCGGTCGCCAGGCCGAGGAGGTAGCCGAGCACGATGTCGTCGTTGGTCGCGAATCCCGACTGCAACGACGACGCCCCGACGCGGGCGAGCTCCGCGCAGACGACGAAGCGGAACCGGAAGTCGTCGACCCCCGCGCCCCCGAAGCGCTCCGGGACCTGCAGGCCGAGCAGGCCCTGCTTGCCCGCGGCGTGCCACACGTCACGGTCGATGAGGCGCTCGTCCTCCCAGCGGTCGAGGTGCGGCTCCACCTCCCGGCGCACGAACTCGCGCACCGTACCGCGGTAGTCCTCGTGGTCCCGATCGAGCAGATCGCTCTCCACAGCGGCAACCTCCTTGTCCTCACCGAAAGGCTTTAGATAACATCGTGCCCGACGCTCGGAGGTCCCACCACCGTCGGAGGGCGACACGTGACGACAGAGCAGCAGGAGATCGTCTCGACGGCAACCGCCGGCCCGCCGCGGCTCGAGGTGCACTGCCCCGCCGACGGCAGCGTCGTCGACACGCTGCCGGTCGCGACGGCCGAGGACGTCGCCCGCGAAGCGGCGGTGCTGCGCGCGGCGCAGCCGGCGTGGGAGGAGCTCGGGCCGAAGAAGCGCTCGGGGTACGTCCTGCGCTGGCTGGACTGGATCCTCGACCATCAGGACCGGCTGGTCTCGCTCGCCCAACTCGAGTCCGGCAAGTCCTGGGGCGACGCCGCGTTCGAGACGCTGATCGCCACCGAGATCACCAACTACTACACGCGCCACGCCGCGAAGTTCCTCGCGCCGCGCTCCTCGCTGCCGCACGGTCCCGCCTCGGCCACCAAGCGCCTGAAGGTCCGCCCGCGCCCGCATCAGCTCGTCGGCGTGATCACGCCGTGGAACGGGCCGATCGGCACCCAGGCCATGGACGCCATCCCCGCGCTGATCGCGGGCGCCGCGGTCCTGAGCAAGCCCTCCGAGGTCACCCCGCTGTCCTGGACCGAGCTGGTCCGCGCGTGGCGCGAGGAGATCGGCGCCCCACCGGTGCTCGGTGTCGTCAACGGGTACGGCCCCACCGGCGCCGCGGTCGTCGACGAGGTCGACATGATCAGCTTCACCGGCTCCACGGCGACCGGGCGGCGGATCGCCGCCCGCGCCGGCGAGCGCCTCATTCCGGCGAGCCTCGAGCTCGGCGGCAAGGACGCGATGGTCGTCCTCGCCGACGCCGACGTCGACCGCGCCGTCGGGGCGGCCGTCTGGGGCGGGCTGCACAACGCCGGGCAGGCGTGCATCTCCGTCGAGCGGATCTACGTCGAGGCGGCGGTGTACGACGAGTTCGTCGCCAAGCTCGTCGATCGCGTGTCGGCCGTGCGCACCGGGATGGACGACGCCGGGGCCTACGAGACCGACATCGGGGCGATCGCCACCGAGAACCAGATCGAGATCGTCGAGCGCCACGTCCGCGACGCCCTCGCCAAGGGGGCGACGGCCCTGACCGGCGGGAAGCGCCGCGAGGACGGCCTGTTCTACGAGCCGACGGTGCTCGTCGACGTCGACCACACGATGGCCTGCATGCGCGAGGAGACCTTCGGCCCGACGTTGCCCGTGATGCGGGTGGACGACGAGGCCGAGGCGCTGCGCCTGGCCAACGACTCGCCCTACGGGCTGTCGTCCAGTGTGTTCAGCCGCGACGCCGACCGCGCCGAGCGCGTGGCCGAGCGCCTCGAGGCCGGCGCGGTGAACATCAACAACGTCCTCATGGCCGCCTTCCAGCTGCCGCTGCCGATGGGCGGCTGGAAGCAGTCGGGCGTCGGGTCCCGCTTCGGCGGCGCCCACGGGCTGCTCAAGTACTGCCGGGAGCAGTCCGTCGTCTCCGAGCGGGTGCGGATGAGGGCCGAGCCGCACTGGTACCCCTACGTGGCGAGCAAGAGCCGCACCCAGGCGAAGATCGCGCGCTTCCTCGGCGCGCACGACTGGCGGCGCCGTCTCGGGCGTTCCTCCCAGTGACGGGGGCTGTGACGGCGGCGGCGACGGGCCCACTCGACGGCCTGCGCGTCCTCGACCTCGGCGGGCCCGCGGTCGAGATCACGGCGAGGGTCCTCGCCGAGCTGGGTGCCGATGTCGTGCTGGTCGAACCGCCGGAGGGCGGCGCCTCGCGGCGATCGGGGACGGCCGTCCGCGGCGTCGCGATCGACCACGCCGTGCGCAACAGCAGCAAGCGCGGAGTGGTGGTCGACGACCACGCTGAGCTGCTCGAACTCGCGGCCGCGGCCGACCTCGTGCTCCACGGCGGGACGGTCGATCCGGACGCGCTCCTGGCGCACGCGCCGCACCTGGTCGTCATGAGCGTGACCGACTTCGGCGCCACCGGGCCCCGCGCCCGCTGGCGGGGCAGCGCCGACGTCCACACCGCGGTCGGCGGGGTGCTCGCGCGCTCCGGCCTGCCCGGGCGCCCCCCGCTGCTGCCCCCCGAGCACCTCGCGCTCGAGAGCGCCGCCCTGCAGGCCGCGTGGTTCGCGGTCCTCCACCACTGGGCCGCGCAGCGGCGCGGGCACGGCGACGTCGTCGACTTCTCCGTGCTCGAGGGCGTCGCGCAGACCCTCGACCCCGGCTTCGGCATCAGCGGCAGCGCACGCGGCGGGCTCTCCTCGTCGCCGAAGCACCGCGGGCGCCCCGACATGCGCCACCTCTACCCGATCGCCCGCTGCGCGGACGGCTGGGCGCGCTACTGCGTGCTCGCCCCGCGGCAGTGGCGCGGCATGTGGCGCTGGCTCGGCGAGCCCGAGGAGTTCGCCGACGAGCGCTTCGGGCGCATGAAAGACCGCTACGAGGCCCGCGACCGCATCGACCCGCTGATCGAGAAGCTGTTCGCGTCCCGCACCCGCGCCCAGATCGAGGCCGAGGGCGAGGAGCACGGCGTGCCCGCAGCCGGGGTCTACCCGCTCGAGGAGGTCCTCGGGCTCGACCACTTCGCCGCCCGCGGATCGTTCGTCACCGACGAGATCGCGCCCGGGGTCGAGGCGACCGTGCCCGCGGGGATGCTCGGCGACGAGCACGGCCGCCTCGGACGGCGCCGGCGCGCCCCGGGGCTCGGGGAGCACACGGGCGAGGTGCGGGCGCAGTGGTCGCCGCGCGCGACCGTCGCCGTCGTCCCGTCCGGCGCCCCCGACCCGGACCAACCGCTGGCCGGGATCCGCGTCGTCGACCTCGGCGTGATCGTCGCCGGCGCCGAGGTGAGCCGCCTGCTCGCCGACCACGGCGCCGAGGTGATCAAGGTGGAGAGCGCGGCGTTCCCCGACGGCAGCCGCCAGTCGGTCGACGGTCGCTCGATGACCCCGAGCTTCGCGTGGGGCAACCGCAACAAGACCAGCATCGGCATCGACCTGCGCTCCGCGCAGGGCAAGGAGCTCTTCCTGCGCCTCGTGGCCGACAGCGACCTCGTCCTGTCGAACTTCAAGCCCGGCACGATGGCGTCGCTCGGGTTCGACGACGCGGCCCTGCGCGCGGTCAACGACCGCATCGTCACCGTGGCCAGCAGCGCGTTCGGCGCCAGCGGACCGTGGTCGCGGCGGATGGGCTACGGGCCGCTGGTGCGGTCGAGCACCGGGCTGTCGGGCCTGTGGCGCTACCCGGACGACAGCGAATCGTTCTCCGACGCGATGACGATCTACCCCGACCACGTCGCCGGCCGGCTCGCCGCCCTCGCCGCGGTGGCCAAGCTCGTCGAGCGGGAGCGCACGGGCCGCGGCGGGGCCGTCGAGATCGCCCAGGCCGAGATCATCCTGTCGCAGATGGCGGGCCTGCTCGTCGCGGCCGGCCTGCAGCCCGGCTCGGTCGACGCCGAGGGCAACGACCGCGTCGGCGACGCGCCGCGGGGCGTCGTCCCGACCGGGGGCGACGACGACTGGCTGGTCGTCGACGTCGACGGCGACGAGGCCTTCGCCGGCCTGGCGACCGCGATCGGGCACCCGGAGTGGCGCGACGACCCACGCTACGCCACCGCCGCGTGCCGGGTGGCCGCGCGCGAGGAGCTCCGCGCGGCGGTCGCGGCCTGGGCCGCCGGCCTCACGCCGGGCGAGGCGGCGGAGCGCCTGCAGGCGCACGGCGTGGCGGCGGGCCCGATGCTGCGCGTGCCCGAGTTCCGCGACGACCCGCACCTGACCGCGCGGGGCTTCCTCGTCACCCAGGCGCAGCCACCGTTCGACGAGCCGCTGCCCGCGCACGGCGCCGAGGGCCTCTCGCGGCACCTGCCGGCGCCGCGCGTGGGCCCCGCGCCGCAGCAGAGCGAGCACACGCGCGACATCGCGCGCCGGGTGCTGGGACTCGACGACACCGAGATCGAGCGCCTGCTCGCCGAGGGCGTCCTCGAGGAGTGGACCCCGCAGTGAGCGGGATCAGGGGGTCAGCGCGGGGGCGATGAAGGTGGCGATGACCTCGCGGGCGTCGCGGCCGAGCGGCCGCTCGCCGTCCTGGGTCTGCACCATCATGAACTGCACCTCGGCCAGCCAGCGGCAGGCGTCGTCGACGGAGAGGTCGGCGCGCATCTCGCCGCGGCGCTGGGCCGCGTCGAGCGTCTCGAACCAGATCTCGGCGGTCAGGCCGAGCGCCACCTGCCAGAGGTGCTCGACGCCCGGCGACGGCGAGGTGCCGTCGTCACGCATCATCCCGGCGAGGACCGGGTCGCGGCGTCCGCGCTCCACCAGTTCGCCGAGGCCCTCGGTCAGCTTCTCCTCCAGGCGACAGCTCGACGACAGGATGCCGGCGACCCGCTTGCCCGCGGCCCTGACCTGCAGCGCCAGCACCGACACGAGGAGCTCGTCGCGGTCGCCGAAGTAGCGGTACAGGGTGGGGCGGGAGACGCCGGCGGTCCGGGCGACGTCTCCCATCGTCGTGCGTGAGGCCCCGTACCGGGCGAAGCAGCGGCGTGCCGCGGACAGGATGTCACGCTGCACGCCGCCGCTCGGTTCCGGAGGAACGGTCACGGGGCGGCTGTGCTCCACCGGCCCGCTCAGTAGATCTGAGGACGGTGGAACGGTCGGGTCTCGTCGAGGTCGCCGTCCTCACGGGCGTACCCGTAGCGCTGCTGCTCCTCCGGGGTGAGGTCCTCGAGGATCGCCTGCTGCGCCTTCTGCGGCAGTTCGTGGAGGCTCTGCATGACACGATCCTTGCGCCGCTGCACCGCCTTGCGCTCGGGCAGGCCCTCGGACGGCAGGGTCTGCGGGTCGATGAAGGTCTCGTCGGACTCGGTCACGCCACCCTTACGGCGCGCCTCCTCCATCTCGGCCTCCATCTGCGCCGAGTCCTTCTCCTCGGACATGCCGATGGGCCCGACGCGGCGGCCCTGGAGGAACTGCTGGACCACCGGCTCCTCACTGGTCAGCAGCACCTCGCGGGGGCCGAACATGACCAGGTTGCGCCGGAACAGCATCCCGATGTTGTCCGGCAACGAGCGGGCGGTGCCCAGGTGGTGGGTCACGACCATGATGGTGGCGTCGAGCTGGGCGTTGAGGTCGACCAGGAGCTGGTTGAGATACGCGGTGCGCACCGGGTCCAGCCCGGAGTCCGGCTCGTCGACCAGGATGATCTCGGGGTCGAGCACGAGCGCGCGGGCCAGCCCGGCGCGCTTCTTCATCCCGCCGGAGATCTCGCCGGGCAGCTTGTCCTCGGCACCGGCGAGGCCCACGAGGTCGAGCTTCTCCATGACGATCTTCTTGATCTCGGACTCGCCCTTGCGGGTGTGCTCGCGCAGCGGGAAGGCGATGTTGTCGAAGATGTCCATGGACCCGAACAGCGCGCCGTCCTGGAACAGCACCCCGAACAGCTTGCGGATCTCGTAGAGCTCGGCGGCCTTGCAGGTGATCAGCTCGGTGCCGTGGATGTGGATCGAGCCCGTCTCGGGTTTGAGCAGCCCGATGATGGACTTCAGCAGCACCGACTTGCCCGTACCCGACGGGCCCAGCAGCACACTGATCTCCCCGGCCGGCAGCGTCATCGTGACGTCCGACCAGATGTTGGAGCTGCCGAACGACTTCGACAGGTTCGCGATCTCCACATCGACTCCCGGCACGGGAACCTCCTTGCTCGGGGCCGCGTCGCCGACGCCCTCTCCGGCGCCGGCGACGGGACACGGGAACTAGACGGGGGTGACCCGCGCGATCAGCCAGCGGTCGTCGATGCGCTCCATCTCGGCGCGCACCCGGCTGCCGCTGAACACCGGGTCGGCCTGGCCGGCCACGGTCGAGGTCTGGTTGAGGAACACCAGGACGGTGACGCGGTCCTCACCGGCGTCGCTCTCGACCGCCGAACCGGCCGAGCTGGTCTGCGTGACGACCTGTTGCCGAGCCGCGGCCGGGGTGACGACGTCGCGCACGAGGGCGCCGTACTCGTCGCGGAACTGCCCGGTGGTCAGCGCCTGGCGAGCCTCCACGTCCTGTCCGACGGTCCGGTAGTCGTAGGACAGGAGTGAGGAGAGGCCCTGCTCGGCCGCGACCGTGGCCTCGCCCCGGGCGGCGTCGAGACCGCGCTGCTGCCACGCGAACCAGCCGAGGGTCCCGGCCGCGACCAGCAGCACGAGCAGGATCACTCCGGTCAGGCGCGCCGCGCGGCGCGGCTCGTCCCGCGCGGCCGACCACGTTCGGCCGGGCAGCCGGCCGGCCGCACGCACGGCGCCACCGGCTCGGCCGAGGACGCTCTTGAGGCCGCCCGACGCGGTCCTCGTGGCGGTCGGCTGGTCGTCGACCGCGTCAGCGGTCTCGTCGTTGCGGTCCGTCACCGAGGTGCTCACGGGATGAACTCCATCTTCGCGACGCGCCAGACATCGTCCTCGCCGAGGACCATGTCCATGGCCATGCGGTAGTTGCGGGTCTCCCCGGCGGGGAGCTGGCTGTTCTGGACCTTGGAGTTGACCGCGGCCAGGACCCGCGCGGTGTCGCCGCCGACCGTCTGCAGCGCGGCCCCGGCGACCTCGCCGGTGGAGACGACGCGGCCCTCCTTGACGATCCCGGTGTACGAGTCGAGGTTCTGTTCGAAGAGCGCCGCGAAGTCGCCGGTCGCGCTGTCGAGGACACGAGCGACGTCCGCCTCGGCGGTGGTGAAGTTGACCGAGGTCAGGTTCACGGCGGCCTGGCGGCCCGCCGCCAGCGCGCCCTCACGGTTGGCCTCGAGGGTCCGACCCTGCGCGAACAGGACACCCGCGGTGACCGCGGCGGCCAGGGCCGCCACGACGAGGACGACCGCGGTCGTCGCGACCAGCCGGAAGCGCCGCCCGGCCTTGGTGGTCGTCGCGGTCGCGGTGGAGGTCGTCGGGGCCTCCTCCCCCTTGCTGCCCTTGCTGCCCTTGCTGCCCTTGCTGCCCTTGCTGCCCTCGTCGTCCTGGTCGACCTCGTCGGCGGGACGCGCGGTGCCCTGCGGCGGCAGGTCGACGGCGACGTCGTCCCACCCGTCCCAGGTCGTGCTCACCGTGCTCACGCTCCCGTCGGAGCGAGCATCAGTCCTTGCCATGTCATCTCCTCCGATGCCGGTGCGGGTGTCTCGGGGGCGCCGAGCGCGCCCAGCGGGCTTGCCATCGCCTGGCCCGATCCGTCGGGGACGGTGATGTTCGGGCCGGGCACGTTCGCGATCTCGGGACCGGTGCCCTCGGGGTCGTAGCCGCTGCCCCGGCACTCCTGGATGAGCGCCGCCCGGCGCCCGGGGGGCGAGCCGGGCTCGAAACACGGCAGCTGGCGTGCGCTGCGTGCCTGGAGCGGGTCGTCCTGCGGGATCTTGCAGTAGCTGTTCGGGGGCAGCGGGATGTCGCCGAGCTGGTTGGAGTCGCGGGCCCCACCCGGCTTCCCCGGCGGAACCCAGCCGTAGGTGCAGTTCGGCTGGTTCACCGTGGTCGACAGGTTGAAGTTGAACGCCCCGAGGCGGTTGTCGGGGACGAAGGTCTGGCCGGCTGCGGCAAACATGGGGTACACGACCAGGACCTGCTCGATCGGCGCGTTGTACGCCTCAGCGAGCCGGGCGAGCGTGTCGGTCGTGGCCAGCAGCCGCGGGGTCACCGGGCTGAGCTGGGAGAGCAGGTCGGTGGCCTGGTTCGCCGCCGGTGGCCCGGTCTCGAGCAGGCTGCGGATCGTGGCGTCGCTGTTGCGGACCTCCGCGGTGAAGCCGCGCAGATCGCGGGTCCACGACCGGGCGTCCTGTCCGCTGGCGATCTGTGAGTCGAGGAAGGGCTCCGCGTCACGGATCAGTGCCTCGGTCGGCCCGTAGTTCGCCTGGGCCTCCTCCACGAGCAGGCGCGTGTTGTCCAACAGGCTCCCGAGGTCGGGCCCGAGGTTGCGGAACGCCGCACCGCCCTCGGTCAGCACGGTCTGCAACGAGCCC
This sequence comes from Actinomycetospora sp. 2LY8.5, assembly GCF_057180585.1. Lineage (NCBI taxonomy): Bacteria > Bacillati > Actinomycetota > Actinomycetes > Pseudonocardiales > Pseudonocardiaceae > Actinomycetospora > Actinomycetospora sp. 2LY8.5. The sequence goes on along the minus strand of NZ_JBXUHE010000018.1, from coordinate 35,234 downwards.
GGCTGCACGGCGGTGAGCAGACCGTTCGTGCTGTCGAGCACGGACGCCACCGACGGCGGCACCGAGGTCCGCGCCCGCGGCACCGTGTCCCCGTCGGCGTAGCGCGGCCCGTCCCCGGCGGTCGGGACGAAGTCGATGAACTGCTCACCGATGGCGGACACGCTGTGGACCTCGGTGCGGCTGTCGACCTGGGGTGCGTACTCCTCGTCGATCTGCATCACCGCGTGCACACCGCCGGGAACGAGCCTGACGTCGGTCACCCGGCCGACCGTGTAACCCCGGTAGGTCACGTTGGCGTTCGGGTAGAGCCCGCCGGTCACGGGGAGCTCCGCGGTCAGCGTCATCCGTCCGAATCCGAGCAGTGCCGGGACCCGGACATAGCTGAAGATGATCAGCGAGAAGGCCACCACGGTCAGGACGGTGAAGACGACGAGCTGGTTGCGGACGAAACGGGTCACGAGCCGCCCCCCAGGGGTCCGAGGAGCGAGGAACCGCCCTGGTCGTCGTCCGGCTGCTCGGGCTGCCCGCTGCCCTGCCCGGCCGGGGCCTGCATGGCGGGGGCCTGCTCCTCGGGTGCCTGCCCACCCTGCGGCGGCGGTTGGCCGCCCTGGGGTGCGCCGGGCTCGGTGCTCGCAGCCCCAGGCTGCCCGGAGCCCGGGGGCACGAGGGGGTTGATCGTGCCCGTCGACGCCCCGGTGCCCGCGGCGAGCACCCGCTCGAGGCCGCCGAGCTTGCCCTGCAGGGGGGTGCCGGTCAGGAAGTTCCTGTCGAGCGTTCCGAGGGTCAGGTCCAGCGTGAGCCAGAAGTTGACGTAGTCCCCGCGGAAGATGTCCTTCATCCGGCTGAGCGGGAAGACCAGGGTGCCGAGGAGGTCCAGCGATTTCACGAGGTCGCCGCCGGCGTCGGCGAAGCCCCGCACGACGGGCACGAGGTTCTGGACGTTCGCGGCGAGGTCGCTGCTGCTGCGGTCGACCACGTCGCGGAACGTGGTGCCGAACCGCCCGAGCGAGTCCAGGGATCGCAGCAGGTTCTCGCGTTCCTGGTGGAGCACCGCGAGCGCCGGCGGGATGTCCTCGAGCGCGCCGCGCAGCGCGCGGTCCTGCTCGGCGACGCGGGCGGAGAGGCGGTCGAGCCCCTCGATCGCCCGGATGATGTCGCCCTTCTGACGGTCGAGCCCGGTGATCAGGGTGTTCGTCTGGTCGATCAGCTCGCGGAACTGGGGCGCACGCCCGTCGAGGGCCCGGTTCAGCTCGGTGGTGATGGTCTTGAGCTGGGCGAAGCCACCGCCGTTGAGCAGCGTCGAGACCGTGGCCAGCAGGTCCTCGGTCTCGACGTAGCGCCCGGTGCGCATCACGGGGATCCGCGCACCGCGCTCGAGGCGCCCGCGCGCCGGCTCGGCGCGAGGGCGGGAGAGCTCCACGTACTTCGCGCCGAGGAGGCTCACCTGCCCCACCTGCGCGATCGTGTTGGCGGGGAGCTCGACCTCGGGGTTGAGCGAGAGCGTGACGAGCGCCCGCCACCCCTCGAGCCGGATGTCGCGGATGACCCCGACGTCGATGTCGTCGACACGCACCGGGTTGTTCGGTACGAGGTTGCCGACGTTGTCGAACTCGACCGACACCTCGTAGGAGCCGTCCTCGCCGCCCTGTGTGCCGGGCAGCGCGAGGTCGTTGATCCCGTCGTACCGGCAGCCGGTGACGGCCAGGGCGGCGACCAGGAACAGGACGAGCAGCGAGCAGGTTCTCCTGCAGCGCATCAGTTGCCACCTCCACTGATCAGTGGCCCGTCGAGTGGGTTCGCCGGCGGCGTCGCGGGTCGGTCCGGATTGCCCTCGGGCACGCCCGGCTGCGGGACGGGGAAGACACCCGGGCTCCGCAGCGGGTTGACGCCGATCGGCGGCTGCTGCTGGCGCAGCATGTTCAGCGTCGGACCGAGGGTCTGTCCGCACTGGTTCTGTGCCTGCAGCGGGCTCTGGGTGGTGTTCGCGATCGCCGTGCACACGAGGTCCGCGGGTGTCTGCAGGTTGTCGACGACGAGCGTGCCGCGCAGTGCCCGGGACTGTGGGTTGTAGATGTTGTAGAGGTTCATCAGCGTGCTCGGCCCCACGTGCAGCACCTGGGCGAGGTTGTCCCGCTGAGACGCGAGGGTGCGGGTGAGCTGGCCGACCTGGTCCACCGTCGTGACGAGCGGTTCGCGATTGGTCTGCAGGAACTGGTCCACCAGACCGGCCGCACGGTCGACCGAGGCCAGCGCCGCCGCGAGCTCGCCGCTGTTGTCGTCGAGCAGCCCGCTGACGTCGCCGAGGCGCTGGTTGAACTCGACGATCTGGCTGTCGATCGCGGCCAGCCCGCTGACGAAGACCTGCAGGTTGCGGATGGTGCCGAAGAAGTCCTCCCGGCCGTCCGCGAGGGTCTGCAGGGCGGCCGAGGCCTCGCGCACCGTCCGGTTGAAGTTCGCGCCCTGCCCGCGGCCGTTCGCGGCGGCCACGTCCAGGAATCGCGACAGCGCCCCCTGGGGGTCCTGCGCGGTCGGCCCGAGCGACTTCGCCAGTGACGAGATCTGCGCCTTGAGGTCGTCGAACTCCAGTGGCGAGGCCGTGCGCTCGAGCGGGATGGTCCCGCCGTCGGGGAACTCCGGGGATTCGCTGTCGTCGCGCAGCACCGGCGCCAGCTGCAGGAAGCGGGTCGACACCAGCGTCGGGGAGATGACCGCGGCCTTCACGTCGGCCGGCAGCGAATAGCTGCTGTCGTAGCTGAAGGTCACCTTGACCCGGTCCGGCTCGGGTTCGATCGCGGTGATCTGACCGACGTCGACGCCGACGATCCGCACACGGTCGTCGGGGTAGATGTTCTTGACGTTGCGGAAGTACGCGACGCCCGTCTTGTCCGAGGTCAGCGTCAGGACCACCGCGGCCGTGACGGCCAGCAGGGCCACCACCACCAGGGCGGCCACGATCGTCGTGACCCGGTTCGTGGAGCGGAGCCGCTCCGTGAGCCGCTCGCTCACCGGCCACCTCCCTGGCTCTGTCCCCCACCGAGGAGCCCGCCGACGTCCGGCACCGCGCCCGTCGGGAGGCCCCCGGTCGGGTTGGCTGCGTTCGGCAGGCTCAGGCCGGTGAAGAACTGGGCGGGGTTGAACACGGTCCCGGGCACGGCGCCGAGGTCGCCGACGCCGCTGAACTGCGGTCCCGTCGAGAGACCTTCGCCGAGGCCGGTGATGAACGACGAGACCCGCTGGACCGCGGAGACGATGTTGCCCTCGTTGCGGCGCAGGACGGCGATGGCCTGGTTGAGCTCGTCGAGGGCCGGCTTGAGCTGGTCCTGCTGCTCGGTGATGAACGCCGAGGCCTGGTCGGCGGCCCGGATGGTCTCCGCCAGCAGAGCGCGGATGGTCTCGCGCCGAGCCTGCAGCTCGCCCAGCAACAGGTTGCCCTGCTGAATGATCGAGGTGACGTTCTGCGTGTGGTCACGCAGCAGCCCGGTGACGTTCTCCGCCCGCGCCAGCAGCTGCTGCAGGGCCTCGTCGCGCGACGAGAGCACCCGTGAGAGCTGCTGGATCCCGTCGAACGCGGGGCCGATGTCGTCGGGGGTGTCCCGGAACGTCTCGGAGAACGCGTCGAGGGCCGCGCCGACCTGCTGGTTGTCGATCTGGGAGGTGCGCGACGTCAGGTCCTCGATGGCCTGGCTGACGCTGTAGGGCGACTCGGTGCGCTCGAGCGGGATGCGGTCCCCGCTCGACATCTCGGCGACACCGCGGGGGGCGAGCCCGAGGAAGCGCTCGCCGAGCAGCGTCTGCGTCGAGACCCGCGCGTGGGTCTGGTCACCGAGCACCACGTCCTTCGCGGTGAACGACACCAGGGCGAGGCCGTCCTCGATCTCGACGTCGGTGACCTCGCCGATCTGCGTCCCGGCCACCTTGACGTCGTCGCCGGCCTTGAGCCCGCCGGCGTCGGTGAAGGCCGCCTCGTAGGAGGTGCCCGCGACGATCGGCAGGGCGGCGATCTGGAAGCTCCCGAACAGCACCGCCAGCACGCCCACGATGCCGACGATCGCGATGACCGTGAGGTTCTTCTCGCGGAAACGGACTCTCATCGGCCCAGCTCCCTGCTCTGCTCGGGCGTCTCCAGCGGGGCGACGTTGGGCTGGCAGCGCTCAAGGTCCGGGTTGGGGCCGAACCACGGGGAGTAGACCGGCGCGCCGGTCGGCCCGGTGGTCTTCACCCGCAGCGAGCAGATGAACAGGTTGTAGGTGCTGCCGCGGGAGCCGAGGCGGCTGACCCGCAGGTAGCCGCCGGGCAGGTCGCGGAGGGAGGCGTCGAAGCCGGCCTGCTGCTCGACGATGTTGCCCGAGAGCCGGTCGATCTGCGGGACGATGTCGTCCAGCGGGCCGCGCAGCCGCGTCAGCAGCGTGTCGACGCCGTTGACGAGGTTCCGCGTCGAGTCCAGTCCCTCGCCGAGGCGCCCCCGCTGACCGGCCAGGCCGGTGACGAGCTGGTCGAGATTCTTGATCGTGGCGCTCACCTGCGGGCCGCGCTCGTCGAGCGTGGTGAGCACGGTGTTCAGGTTGTTGATCACGTCCCCGATCAGCCGGTCGCGGTCGCCCAGCGTGCTCGTCAGCGACGCGACCCGCTGCAGGAGGTTCTCGATCGTCCCGCCCTGCCCCTGGAGGACCGAGACGATCTCGGTGGAGAGGCTGTTGATCTGGTCGGGGGCGAGGCCCTCGAACAGCGGCGAGAACCCGGCGAGCAGGGTGTCGAGGTCGAGCGCCGGCGACGTCTGCGACGGCGGGATGACGGCGTCCTCGACGAGCGGGCGCATCTCGCCCGGGCCGTCCTTGAGCTCGAGGAAGCGGTCGCCGGTCAGGTTGAGGTACCGGATGGCCACCTGGATCCCCCCGGGCAACGGCACGTCCTGGTCCACCGCGAAGGTGACCAGGCCGCGCACGTTGTCCACGACCTCGACGTCGCTGACCTCGCCGACCTTCACCCCGGCGATGCGCACCGAGTCGGTGGCCTCGAGCCCCGAGGTGTCGGTGAACAGCGCCTTGTACTCGACCCGGCCGCGGAAGCCGCCACCGGCGCCGAGCTCGATCGCGATGAGACCGAGCACCAGCAGGGTGCCGACGACGAACAGCACGGTCTTGGTGAGCGGCCCGCGGATCGCGAGCGCGGACTGCCGCGCCATCAGTTGCCTCCCTCGGGGGTCTGGGGGCGTTCCACGCCGTCCGGGTCGCCCTGGGCGTTGCCGGGAGCGACCGGCGGAGTGGTCAGGGGCAGTGCGGCCTGCGGGCCGAACAGCGTCACGACCAGCGGGTCCCGTGCGGTCCGGATCCGGTTGCCACCGGTCTCCTCGCCGCCCCCGTCCACGGGTCGGGACAGCGAGGCGGGGACGTCGTCACCGGCGATGTAGGGCAGCCCGTTGCAGTTCGGGCCGCCGCTGGCGGAGACCACCGGGCGCCGCTCCGGGTAGGCGTAGGCGTCCTGGCCGTACTCGATCGTCGTGTTCCCGACGAATCCGGGCACCGTGTTGCCCTGCTGGGTCAGCAAGCGCCGATTGGTCTCGGCGAGGCCGCTGACGAAGCAATGGATCTGTGGCGAGTACTCGCCCAGCAGGCCTGTGATCGAGCGCAGATCCGCGGCGGTGTTGACGATGCCGTCGGCGTTGCGCGCGAAGAAGGCGTTGCCCACGTGCCCGAATCGGGTCAGCGCGAACAGGAAGCTGTCCAGCTGGGCCTGCTGCTCGACGAGGGTGCGGCTCGGGGTTCGGACGTTCTCCAGGGTCCCGAGCAGGTCGGGGACGACGTCGGCGTAGAGGTTCGCGACGTCGGCGCCCTTGGCGAAGTCGCGCTGCAGCTGCGGCAGGTTCCCGTTGAAGCGGCGCAGGTAGGCCGACAGCTCCTCGGCGGTCTGCCCGAGCTCCCCGCCGCGCCCGTCGAGGGTGTTGGCGAGACCCCCGAGGATCGCGCTCACGTCAGCGGGGCGGGCGGCCGCGAGGACCGTGTCGAGGCGGTCGAAGAGGTTGTTGACCTCCACGGTGATGGCGTCGGTGGCGAGCCGGGCACCGGGCCGGAGGGTCTCGCCCGCCGGCCGGTCCGGGTCCAGGAGGTTCACGGTCTTGGCGCCGAAAGCGGTCTGCTGGTTGAGCTGGACTCCGACGTTGGCCGGGATGTTGGCCATCTGGTCGGGGAACATGCTCAGTGTCAGGCGCACGCCGCCGGTGCCGACGGCCTCGACGGAGTCGACCTCGCCGACGTCCACGCCGCGCAGCTGCACCCGATTCCCGGGGTACATCTGCAGGCCCGCGCGTTCGGCGTCGAGGGTCACGGTGTCGACGTCTTCGAACGCCTTCGCGTACACGGCCGCGCAGATCGACACGAACCCGACGACGACGACGAGGAGGACGACGCCGTAGAGCTTGTACTTGGTCCGGTCCCAGGTCGACGGCTCGTGGACCGGGATCCTCCGGCCCGCATCAGTCCCGCCCGGCGCGCTCATCCGGAGATCCGGAAGGCGTCGGAGTCGGCGTAGAGGGCCATCGAGATGCACAGCTCGACGCCCAGCACCGCGATCAGGGAGGTGCGGACGGCCTTGCCGACCGCTTCGCCCACGCCCGCGGGGCCACCCGTCGCGGTGTAGCCGTAGTAGGTGTGGATCAGGATCACCACGACGGCGATGCCGACCGCCTGGGCGAACGAGTAGAGGATGTCCTGCCACTGCATGAACGTGTCCATGTAGTGGTTGAAGGTGCCCTCGGAGAGCCCGAAGAACTGGACCTGCGTGAGCTTCCAGCCGACCCACGCGCCGACCATCGACATCGCGAAGATCGGGACGATGGTGATCATCCCCGCGACGAGGCGCGTGGTCACGAGGTAGGGCAGCGACCGGACGCCGATGACCTCGAGAGCGTCGATCTCCTCGGCGACCCGCATCGCGCCCAGTTGGGCGGTGAAGCCGCTGCCGACCGTGGCGGCCAGGGCGGCCCCGGCGACGATCGGCGTCAGCAGCCGCGGATTGATGATCGCGGACGCGAAGCCGCCGAGGGCCTCGAGCGAGAGGTCCTGCAGCGCGTCGAACGTCTGCACGCCACCGGTCACGCCGGCGAACAGCGTGATGAACAGGGAGATGACCGACGACCCGCCGATGACCGCGAGAGCGCCGGACGACATGCCGACCTCGGCGATGAGCCGGACCTGCTCCTTCTTGTAGCGGGCGACGGCCTTGTAGGTCCAGCCGATCGAGCTCCCGTAGAAGGCGGCCTGGTGACCGAGGTCGTCGAGCAGCCGCAGCGGGGCGCCGGCGACGCGGCGTGCGACAGTCACTCCTCTGCCGGTCGCGTTGCTCACTAGTGGCCTCCGACGATGCCCAGGGAGTACGGCACCTGGGTGAGGATGATGTTGATCGGGAAGAGGGCGAGGAACGTGTAGACGACCGTCTCGTTCACCGCGTTGCCGACGCCGCGTGGACCGCCCGCGCAGTTCATGCCGCGGTAGCAGCCGACGAGCGCCCCCACCACGCCGAACACGACAGCGCGGATCTCGCCGTGCACCAGGTCGGGGAAGCCGACGAGCAGGCGTAGCGAGTCGATGTACTGCCCGGGGCTCGCGCCCTGGAGGAAGACGCCGAAGACGTAGCCCCCGGTGAGCCCGATGAGGATCATGACGCCGTTCAGCAGGAACGCGTTGAGCGCCGTTGCCAGCACGCGGGGTACGACGAGGCGCTGCACCACGTCGATGCCCAGCACCTCCATGGCGTCGAGCTCTTCACGGATCTTCCGGGCGCCGATGTCCGCGCAGATGGCGGTGGAGCTCGCCCCGGCGATGATGAACGTGGTGGCGACCGGCCCGATCTGGGTGATGGTCGCGAACCCGGAGCCCGCGCCGGAGAGGTCGATCGCGCCGATCTCGACCAGGATCAGGTTGAACTGGAAGGTCACGAGCGCGACGAACGGAATCCCCAGGAGGATCGCGGGACCCAGGCTGACGCTGGCCACGAACCACGTCTGCTGGATGAACTCCCGCCACTGGAACGGTCGCTTGAAGATCGCGACGAACGTGTCGAGGGTGAAGGCGATGAAGCCGCCGACGGGCTTCGTCGCCTTCTGGACCGCCGAGGGCGCCGTCACGACGACACCTCGGGGTTCTGGCGGAACAGCATGGCCGCGCGCATCTCCTTCCGACCGGTCGCCCCCGCGGAGGAGACGGTGGGGAGCGTCTCCGCAGGAGGCCGTGAACCGTGCACGCCGGTGGCGTTCGCGGCCGGCGCTGACGCGCGCGCGGCCGCTGGGTCTTCTGCACTGCCTGAGCGCACGCCGTCCGTCGGCGCCGGGATCGCCGGCGTCTGATCGACGGACGGGACGGCCGTGTCGGGACCGTCACTGCGTGGCTTGTCATCGAGACAAACGACGTCATCCGTCTCGCGTTACGGGTTGTGACTTGGGTCATGTTTTTCGCCATCGTTCCTGATGGCGGACCCGAGGCTCGCCACCGAGGATGCGGAGCGCAGCGTGGACACCGCGGCACGAGTGACCGGGCTCATCGCCGCACCGGCCCTGACGTGCACGCCGGCGGGCCGGAGGTGGGCATCATGGACGGTCACGCGTCGGCGGGGGTCGCAGCGCGGGGAGGGAGACGGCTGATCGTGTCGAGACCGCAGCAGGACGTCGCGACGAGGTCGACGAGCGACGCACTGCTCGACGCCGCCGAGGCGTGTTTCGCGGACTGGGGCGTCGCGAAGACGTCGATGGGCGACGTCGCCCGCCGCGCCGGCCTCTCCCGGCCGACGCTCTACCGCTACTTCGCGGACCGCGACGCGCTCTCGGTCGCGGTGACGATGCGCCGCTCGGAGCGATTGATGGAGCGGGCCGAGAAGTACCTGGCCCGGTTCGACGACCTCGAGACCCGGTTGCTCGAGGGACTGCTGTTCCTCATCGACCGCGGGCGCCAGGACCGGGTCGTCATCGAGCTGCTCGCCGGAGGAGACAGCGGTGGCGCCGAGCGCCTGGTGCGCTCCGACACGGCGCACCGCCTCTCCCGGCGCATATGGGAGCCGGTCCTGGAGCGGGCCCGGGATCGTGGCGAGCTGCGGGACGGCGTCGACATGACCACGGCGATGTCGTGGCTCATCCACGTTCAGGCCACCTTCATCGCCACGCTGGGCCCGGAGCCGACCGAGACCCAGTGGGCCGAGACCCGCACGCTCCTCCGCGACTTCGCGCTGCCCGGCTTCCTGGCGCAGCCCTTGCGGAAGACGTGACAATCGACGCCGGTTGTCTCATCGTCTCGAGCCTCCGCTAGCCTCCGCTCCCACGTGATCCGGGCCACGGCGTCGAGGCCCGGCGGGAAGGGGTTCGGATGACGGACACCGTTGGGGAGAGGGCGACCGCCACGGCCCGTGTGGCGCACCGGCCGGCGACGGAACGCCTGACGTCCACGCTGGCCGACCACCTCGGTTCGCGCGCGATCAACGCGATCTCCGGCCTCCTGCTCGCCATCGGGTTCGGCTACACGTGGGCGACCGCGCTGTTCGTCGAGGCCGGTCGCACCCAGCTCGTGATCAGCTATGGGCTGCCGGCCGTCGTCCTCACCATCGCGGGCGCTCTCGGACTGGTCGTCGGCCGCCGCGCGGCGCGAACGGTGGCCGATGCTGCCGCCGGGGGCCCGACGGGTTCGCGGTGGCGCACGGATCGGGGGCGCAGCCGCATCCGTTCGAGCGTGCGGACCGGCGCGCCCCGAGCCGAGCAGGTCGCCGAGGAGGCGGATCCCGCGACGCCGCCCGAGCGTGCCGTGGTGGTGCGCGAACACGCGCCCGACATCTCGTCACCGGCTCCGTCGCGAGGCCGCCACGCGTGGCGGGACGAGGAGCCGCGGGACGAGGAGCCGCGGGACGAGGAGCCCGACGCCCCGGCGCCGAGGGACCCTGCGGCGGTCGCCGCTGCGGAGCCGACGACCCCGCTCCGACGGCCGACGCCCACCCCCGAGCCGACTCCCGACCCGAGCCCCGAGACCAGCCCGCTGCCGGCGATCTCGCCGGCCCGCCCAGTGACGGTCCGACCGTCGCCGCGTCCCCGGCCGCTCCCCGAGCAGAGCCCCGAGCAGAGCCCCGAGCAGAGCCCGGAGGAGGCCCGGGAGCCGATCGGGTTCAGGCGTGCGGGCACGGCGAGCGAGGCCATCGAGGAGCCGTCGACCGCTCTGGACGACACCGCGGACGACACCGCGGACGACACCGCGGACGGCGCACCGGAGGAGGTGCCGGCCCCGTCGGCGCGGGCCGCTCGGCTGCGGCCCGTGCGGAAGAACGGCGACAGCGGGTCACGGGTCGGCGGGAAGTCGGGGGCGTCGCGGCCGAAGCGCACGACGCGGGTCGCCGGCCGCCGCCCGCCGACGGCGTGACCGGCTCGGTGATCGGCTCGGTGATCGGCTCGGTGATCGGCTCGGTGATCGGCTCGGTGATCGGCTCGGTGATCGGCTCGGTGATCGGCTCAGGCTTCGGTGCGGGCGGGCAGGTCGGCGACCAGGGCGACGTCGCGCTCGCTCTTGCCGACCGACCCGGCCCCACCGGGCGAGCCCAGCTCGGAGAAGAAGTCGGCGTTGGCCTCGGCGAAGGCCTCCATGCCCTCGGGGAGGTCCTCCTCGTAGAAGATGGCCTCCTGTGGACACACCGGTTCACACGCGCCGCAGTCGACGCACTCGTCGGGCTGGATGTACATCATTCTCCCGCCCTCGTAGAGACAGTCGACCGGACACTCCTCGATGCAGGACCGGTCCAGCACGTCGACACACGGCTCGGCCACCACGTAGGCCATCGTCGGCTCCCTCCACTCGAACACGCCTAACCTAAATGTTGTAGGTCACGGAAGGAAGCGGGTCGGCTACTCCTTGACCATCGAAAACCTTCGGCCGTAAGTTTTCAGGTGTTGCCCAGATCACCACGGAGGACGAACCCTGTGACCGAGGACCTGCTCCACCGGATCGGGGAGCGCTGGGAGCCGGCGGCGTCCGGCCGCTGGCTCGACGTCGAGGACCCCTCGTCGGGCGCGGCATTCGCTCGGCTCGCCGACGGTTCCACCGAAGACGTCGACCGAGCGGTGGCGGCGGCGCGGCGTGCGTTCGCCGAGGGTCCGTGGCGCCGGATGCCGGTGGCGGAGCGCGCCGAGAAGCTGCGCGCGGTCGCGGCGCACCTCGAAATGCGAATGAGCGAGCTGACGGTCTCGCTGGCCACCGACACCGGTACGGCCGCGAAGCTCTGCGGTGCCCTGCAGGTCTACGGCCCCGTCATGAACCTGCGCTCGTTCGCGGACATGGAGGGCCTGCTGGCGGCGCCGCAGGTGTTCGACCAGCACGAACCGCTCCCGGGCCAGTGGCGCCTCACGCGCGAGCCGCTCGGCGTGGTCGGCGCGTTCGTGCCCTACAACTTCCCGATGTACGAAGCGGTGTGGAAGTTCGCGCCCGCCGCGCTCGCCGGCAACGCCGTGGTCATGAAGGCGGCGCCGACGACGCCGGTCGGCGTGCAGGAACTGGCCCGGGCCTGCGAGGCCGTGGGCATCCCGCCCGGCGTGCTCAACGTCGTCCACGGCGGCGCCGAGACCGGGCGGGCGATCGCCGGGCACGCCGACGTGGACGTCCTGACCTTCACCGGCAGCTCGGCGGTCGCCCGCGACATCATGCGCAGTGCCGCGGCCAACCTCACCCCGGTGATGATGGAACTGGGCGGGAAGTCGCCCGCGGTGGTGCTCCCCGACGCCGACCTCGACCTCGCGGTCCGCGGGACCGTCTTCTCGTCGATGATGCACGCCGGGCAGGTCTGTGTGGCCACCACGCGGATGCTCGTCCCGTCTCACCTCTACGACGAGGCCGTCGCCGCGGCGGCGGCCTACGCCGATGGGCTGACGGTCGGTCCGGCGCTCGGCGACGGCACCGACGTCGGTCCGGTGAACAGCGCCGACCAGCTCGCGAAGATCGAGACGTTCGTCGAGTCCGCGGTGACCGAGGGCGCCAAGGTCGCCGCGGGCGGAGCACGCCCGACCGGCGTCCCCGACGGGGGGCACTACTACCGGCCGACCGTGCTGCGCGACGTCGCCAACGACATGCGGGTGGCGCGCGAGGAGATCTTCGGTCCCGTGCTGTCCGTCATCGCGTACGACGGCGTCGAGGATGCCGTCGCGAAGGCCAACGACTCCCGCTACGGTCTCGCGGCCTCGGTGTGGAGCCAGGACGAGAACGGGGCACGATCCGTCGCCGACCGCCTGGAGGCCGGCTTGGTGTGGATCAACGACGCCGGCGCCATCGATGTGGCGCGCACCCCGATGGCAGGCCGGAAGGAGTCGGGTGTCGGCACCGAGCTCGGGCCGGACGGCCTGTTCGCCTACACCGTGACGAAGAGCGAGTGGTCGTCGCGCGCGGGCGGGATGCAGGCCGCCGCCTACGGGATGATGCTGCACCCCTCCCTCGGCCCTCAGGACGCCTGACCGCCCCGTACCCATGGGCGACGTGACCCGTTGACATAAATATCTAAGACCTGTCGGTAAAGTCGGGAGGAGAGCCCGTGTCGAAGCGCATCTCGATGGCCACCACGCTCGAAGAGGTTCCCGAGCACCTCGTGGTGGACTTCGACATCCACGACCAGTCCAACGCGATGCCGGTGGACACCGTGCCGCAGAAGGTCTCGGCCCTGCGGGACGAGGTCGGTCCGGTCGCCTTCTCGACCGCCCACGGTGGGCACTGGGTGGTGACCGGCTACGACGAGGCGCACCAGGTGCTCCGGGACGCGGAGACCTTCTCCAGCTACCCGAACAACATCCTCCAGCAGGGGGCCGACCGCTTCATCCCGCTGGAGATCGACCCCCCACTGCACACGGCCTACCGCCACGCGCTCCAGCCGCTGTTCAACCCGAAACGGATGCGCGCCCTGGAGCCACAGATCCGCGAGATCACCAGCGAGCTCCTCGACGGGTTCGCGGGCCGCGGCAGCTGCGAGTACATCTCGGAGTTCGCCCACGAGCTGCCGACACGCATGTTCCTGGCGCTCATGGGCTGGCCGATCGAGGACGGGCCGATGTTCACCGAGAGCGTCGACACCGTGCTCATGGGCAGGCCGGGCGCGAGCGACGAAGAGTCCGACGCGGCCAAGGCCGAGGCCGGCCAGCGGCTCTACGGCTACTTCGCCGAGGTCATCGCGAAGCGCCGCGCGGAGGGCGCGGGCGAGGGCGAGGACCCCGAGGACGTCACCGCCGCCGTGATCAACACACCGATCGAGATCGACGGCGAGACCCGGCTGCTGCGCGACGACGAGCTCTACAGCATGTTCTTCCTGCTGCTCATCGCCGGACTGCACACCGTCCAGGGCACCCTGGCGTGGAGCATCATGTATCTCGCCGACCGACCCGAGCAGCGCCAGAAGATCATCGACGACCCCGAGTCGCTGCCGACCGCCATCGAGGAGCTGCTGCGGATCGAGGCCGCGATCTCGATGGGTCGCCGCGCGACCCGCGACGTCGAGCTCGGCGGCGTGAAGATTCGCGAGGGCGACCAGCTCGTGGTGATCCTCTCCGGCGTCAACCGCGACCCGGCGCAGTTCGACGGCGCGGCGGACATCGACGTCGAGCGCTCGCCGAACCGCCACCTCTCGTTCGGGGCGGGTCCGCACCGGTGCCTGGGCAGCCACCTCGCGCGCGTCGAGCTCAACATCGCACTCTCGGAGATCCACCGTCGCATCCCCGACTACCGCATCGACCCGAACAATCCGCCGGTCTCGCACGCGAGCCAGGTACGGGGGGTGGCGGCGCTGCCGCTGACGTTCACGGCCGAGACCGACGCCCCGGCGGCCTGACGATGGGCGACGAGGACGCCGTTACGGTGCTCGCCCGGATGCAGGCCCGTCCGGGCCAGCGCCGCGCGCTGGTCGATGCCGTCGGACCGGCGGTCACTGCCGCGGGCGCCGAGGACGGGACGCTCGAATACGTCCTGCACCTCGACACGGGCAACGACGACGTCGTGTGGTGCTACGAGCGCTACCGCGACCACGCGGCCTTCGACGAGCACATGCGCAGCGAGACGATGACCGACGTCGGGCGGGCCCTGAAGGGCCTGCTCGCCGCGCCTCCGGACCTGACGGTCCTCTCACCGTTCGCCCGCGCCTGAGAAGGGACGACCGATCGTCAACGACCATGCCGAAGCCATGCTCTGGGCAGTGCTCGCCGTGCTGGTGATCGCCGCGGTCGTCGGTGGTGCGGTCGTCGTCCTCCGCGCGCGGGGACGGAGCGCCGATACGACCACGGGCGCCGGGCGCCGCCACGACGGCCACGACCGCGGCCCCTGACCCCGTGCGAGCCCGGAGTTCGCTCCCGTGCCTCCGCATGCCTCGTGAAATCTATGTTCGTTAGATAACCACCACGCCCGGCGAGGACCAATGACCACCACCACCACCACGACCGCCACCGAGGTGCCCGAGCACCTCGTCGTCGACTTCGACGTCTACGACCCGACCGTCACGGCCCCGGTGGACCGGATGCAGGAGGAGGTCGCCGCGCTCGCCGCCCGCGGGCCCGTCGTCTACTCCACCGCGCACGGCGGGCACTGGCTCGTCTGCGGTTACGCCGAGGTCCAGGAGGTCCTCCGGCACCCGGAGGTCTTCTCCAGCTTCCCCAACAACCTCGTCGACGCCGGCCAGGGCAAGTTCATCCCGATCGAGATCGATCCGCCTGACCACACCGCCTATCGGCAGGCTCTCCAGCCACTGTTCAACCCGGCCCGCATGCGGGCGCTGGAGGGCCGGATCCGGGAGATCGTCACCGAGCTGATCGACGGCTTCGCCGGGCGCGGGCGCGCGGACTACATCCCCGAGTTCGCCCACGAGCTCCCCGCCCGGATGTTCCTCGCGCTCATGGGCTGGCCGCTCGAGGACGCCCCGCTGTTCACCGAGGCCACCGACATCGCCATGAACGGGCGCCCCACCGACACGACCTCCGAGGAGGCGGCGGCGTCCCGCCAGGAGGCGGCGTACTCGATGTTCGCCTACTTCGGGGAGGTCATCGCGGCCCGGCGCTCCGGGGAGATCGGCGACGACGTCACCGCGGAGATCCTGGGCTCGCAGCTGACCCTCGAGGGCGAGACCCGGCCGCTGAGCGACGACGAGCTCGCCCGCATGTTCTTCCTGCTCCTCATCGCCGGCCTGCACACGGTGCAGGGCTCGCTGGGGTGGGCCGTCGTGCACCTCGCCGCGAACCCCGACCAGCGCGCCCGGCTGCTCGCCGACCGCTCGCTCGTGCCCTCGGCCGTCGAGGAGATCCTCCGCATCGAGGCCGCCGTGGCCGCGGGGCGGCGCGC
This sequence comes from Actinomycetospora sp. 2LY8.5, assembly GCF_057180585.1. NCBI lineage: Bacteria > Bacillati > Actinomycetota > Actinomycetes > Pseudonocardiales > Pseudonocardiaceae > Actinomycetospora > Actinomycetospora sp. 2LY8.5. The sequence goes on along the minus strand of NZ_JBXUHE010000018.1, from coordinate 19,917 downwards.
CACCCGAGACGTCGAGCTCGGCGGCGTCACCGTACGTGCGGGCGACCAGCTGCTGGTCATGCTGTGCTCGGCCAACCGCGACCCCCGCGAGTTCGACGACCCGACCACGGTCGACGTCACGCGTACTCCGAACCGGCACCTCGCCTTCGGCTCCGGTCCACACCGTTGCATCGGCTCGCACCTCGCCCGCATCGAGCTGACGGTGGCGCTCGAGGAACTGCTGCGGCGGCTCCCCGACCTGCGTCCCGATCCCGCGAACCCGCCGGTGGTGGTCCCCAGCCAGGTCCGCGGGTTCGCCTCGCTGCCCGTGGTCTTCACCCCCGAGTCGCCGTGACCACCGCCTACCGCACCTGTCCGCTCTGCGAGGCCACGTGCGGCCTGAAGATCGAGCTCGACGACGACGGCGCCGTGACCGACGTCCGCGGCGACCCCGACGACGTGTTCAGCCACGGCTACCTCTGCCCGAAGGGCGCGTCGCTGGGGCGGGTCGAGGACGACCCCGACCGCCTCACCGCGCCGATGATCCGTGTCGACGGCGAGCTCGTCCCGACCGGCTGGGACACCGCGTTCGCCCGCGTCGACGAGCTGCTCTCGCCGATCCTGGCGCGTCACGGCCGCGACGCGGTGGCCACCTACATCGGCAACCCGACCGGCCACAACGTGGCCTACCCGCTCTACCAGGGGCAGTTCGTCGCGGCGCTGGGCAGCCGGCAGCGCTACGCGCCGTCGACCATGGACCAGATGCCGGTCCAGGTGGTCGCGCGCCTGCTCTACGGGCACATGGGCTCGATCCCGGTGCCCGACATCGACCGGACCGACCTGCTGCTCGTCGTGGGCGGCAACCCGCTGGTGTCCAACGGCAGCGTCGCGACCGCCCCGGACTGGCGCGGGCGCATCAAGGCGATGCAGGCGCGCGGCGGGCAGCTCGTGGTGGTCGACCCGGTGCGCACGACCACCGCGAAGGCGGCCGACGTGCACGTCGCCCCCCGTCCGGGCAGCGACGCCCTCCTGCTGCTCTCGGCCGTGCACGTGCTGGTGCGTGACGACCTGGTGTCGCTCGGACTGACCGAGGGTCGCGTGTCGGGTCTCGAAGCGACCCGCGAGGCGGTGGCGCCGTTCGCCCCCGACCGCGTCGCCGGTCACTGCGGCGTGCCCGCGGCGACCATCGAGGACCTCGCGCACCGGCTGGCCGCGGCCCCGTCGGCCGCGGTCTACGGGCGGCTGGGCAGCTCGCTGACGTCGTTCGGCACGCTGACGACCTGGGCGATCCAGCTGCTCGGGGTGCTCACCGGCAACCTGGACCGCCCTGGTGGCACCATGTTCACGACCCCGGCGGCGGGCTCGCCGACGACCCGCGCGCCGGGACGCGGGAAGCCGGCGACCTTCGGGGCCTGGCACAGCCGGGTGCGCGGCTTCCCCGAGATCCTGGGCGAGCTGCCGGTCGCCTGCCTGGCCGAGGAGATCCTGACGCCCGGCGAGGACCGCGTGCGCGCGCTGGTCGTGCTCGCCGGCAACCCCGCCCGATCGTTCCCGAACACCGACGCCGTGGAGGAGGCGCTCGACGCCCTCGACGTCCTCGTCTGTCTCGACCCCTACCTCAACGAGACCACCGCACGCGCCGACGTCGTGCTTCCCGCACCGGGGGCGCTCACCCGCGAGCACTTCGACCTCGTGCTCTACCAGTACGCGCTGCGCAACGTCGCGAACTTCTCCCCGCCGGCGCGCGAGCTGCCCGACGGCCTGCTCGAGGAATGGCGCATCCTGTTGCGCCTCGCGGGGATCGCCGCCGGCGAGGGCCCGGACGTCGACACCGACGCCGCCGACCGGGCCCTGGCCGAGGACATGGCCCGCCGGGCCGCCCGGTCCCAGGAACTCGACCCCGACGAGGTCGTCGGCGCGCTCGAGGGCACGGGGCCGTCACGCCTGATCGACCTGCGCCTGCGGACCGGGCCCTACGGCGACCGCTACGGCCGCGTCCCCGACGGGCTGTCCCTGCAGCGGCTGCGCGAGGCGCCCCACGGGATCGACCTCGGCCCGCTGCAGAGTCGGCTGGAGCATGCGCTGCGCACGCCGTCGGGCACGGTCGAACTGGCGCCGGAGTGGATCCTCGCCGACCTGCCGCGCCTGGCGGCGACGCTCGACGAGGCACCGCACACCGGCCTGCTGCTCGTAGGTCGCCGCGAGCTGCGGTCGAAGAACTCCTGGCTGCACAACATCGAGTCCCTGGCCAAGGGCGAGCGGCGCAGCGCGCTGCACCTGCACCCCGACGACGCTGCACGCCTCGGCGTCGCCGACGGCGGGGACGCGGACGTCACCTCGCGCGCGGGGGTGGTCCGGGTCGACGTGTCGGTGACCGAGAGCGTCGCTCCCGGTGTGTGCTCCCTGCCCCACGGCTGGGGCCACGACGAGCCGCGCTCGCGGCTGCGGGTGGCGAAGCGCCGCCCGGGCTCCAACAGCAACGTGCTCTCCGACGACACCGTGCTCGACCCGCTCTCGGGCACGGTGGCGCTCAACGCGATCCCGGTGGAGATCAGGGCCGTGACGGGCGAGATGGTGGGCTGATCGAGCACCCGGGGTCGTCGCGTCGCTCGTCGAGCCACGCGACGACCCGCGGGACCACACCCTTCACCGCCTGACGGCCCACGAGCAGGCCCGCGTGCCCCACCGGGAACCGCGCGACCTCGACGTCCGCGCCGGTGAGCAGGCCCGGGAGCTCCCGGGTCGAGGCCTCGGGGGCGAGCGTGTCCCGGTCGGCGACGACGATCAGCACCGGCACCCGCACGTCGGCCAGGTCGAGGGTCACGTCACCGACGGGCATCGCGCCGCGCAGCAGCGCGTCGCCGCGGATCGTGTGCTCGACGAGCTCGTGCAACAACGCCCCGGGGAAGGGGATGTGGTCGCTCGACCACCCCACGAACGCCTGGTGGGCCTGCAGCGCCCGGCGATCGGCGAGGCTGTCCCAGAGGCTCGCCATGGTGGCCAGCGGCGTGGTCGGCAGCGTGAGCCGGAACCCGTCGTGCAGGGCCGCCGCCGGCACGTTGCCGGTCTCGTCGAGCAGGTCGGCGGGGCGGGTTCGGTGCTGGTGCATGATGCGCGACATCGGTCCGAGCTCGGCGAAGTCGACGGGCGTGGCCATCAGCGTGAGGCCGCGGACGGGCAGGTCCGGGTGACCCGCGACGGCCAGCGCCGAAAGCAGCCCGCCGAGGCAGTACCCGAACAGCACGACGTCCCCGGTCGGCGAGTCCCGGGCGATGCGCTCCACGATGGGCGGCAGGTACTCGTCGCAGTACGTGGCGAACGTGTTCTGAGCCTCGACCGCGTCCGGGACGCCCCAGTCGACGAGGTACACGTCCTGGCCGGCGGCGAGCAGGCGGGCCACGAGGCTCGCGCCCGGCATGAGATCGAAGACGTAGGACCGGGTCACGAGGCTCATGACGAGCACCACCGGGGGCCGGTCCGAGGGGGACCGGCCGTCGTAGCGCCACACGGTGACCTTGTCGCGGCGCCACACCTCGGTGGCCGGCGTCGGCGCGATCGGCGGCTGGTCGAGCCCGCCGAGGTGGCGCAGGCCGTTCCAGGTTCGCCGTCCGAGCTCGTCGAAGCCCGTCCGCAGGTCGTCGAGCACGCTCATCGGCGTTCCTCGAGCCGGTCCTCGAGCAGGTCGTCGATGCGGTTGTTCAGGCGCCGGACCTCGCGCTCCACCGCGGCCATGTGCTGCAGCAGGCGCGTGATGTCGCTGCCCGCCGGCAGGTTGTACAGGTGCAGCAGCCGCCGTGACGCGGTCTCGGCGGTGCGCTCGACGTGGGCCCGCGCGGTGTGGGCGAGCGCCAGTCCCACGACCACGGACTCGTGGTTGACGAGGGTGGTCAACGGTGGTTCGACCCATCGCTCGACGGTGTCGAGCACCCGGCGGACACAGCTCGGCTCGGTCATGTCGCCTCCTGCGAGGGCGGTGGTGTCGTGGCGGTCGGTGAGGATCTGCGCCGGTCGGTGACCTCGAGGATCGTCCGGGCCACGGCGTCCGCGTCGTCGTACATGGGGACGTGCCCCGCGCCGCGCAGCAGCAGGACCTCGGCCTCGGGGATGCGCTCGACCAGCGGACGGCCGTAGCGCGCGAACGGCAGGATCCTGTCCTGCTCCCCCCATGCGACCCGCACCCGGGCGCCGCTCCCCCGCACGGCCCGGATCGGACCGTCCCGCCGCCCGGCCGCGATGACCCCCTCGATCGCCCGGCAGCGCGCCAGGTCCTCGAGCACCGCCCCGGCCTGCCGCGCGGTGAGGCGTTCGCCGTGCTCGAAGAGGGTCCGCAGCACGAGCCGGCGCGTCTGCGGCGAGGCCACCGACGCGCGGACGGCCGCGTTGCGCCCGAGCCGCGCCCCGGCCCGCACCGCGGCGTGCAGCGCGACGAGGTCGCGGCGTTCACCCCACCCGCCGGCGGGCGAGAAGGCGACCACGCTTCGGGCCCGGCCGCGACGCAGGAGTTCGAGGGCGAGCCAACCACCGAGGGAGTTGCCCGCGAGGTGTGCCGTCCCGATGCCCTCGGCGTCGAGCCAGTCCTCGAGCAGCCCGGCCATGGTCGCGACGCTCCACGCCGTCGGGTCGACGTCGGGTCCGCCTCGGTGCGCGGGCAACGTCGGGGCGAAGACACGGTGATGCATCTCCAGTGTCGGGATCACGGACCGCCACGCCCGCCACGACATCATCAGCCCGTGCAACAGGACGAGCGGCTCCCCGGCGCCGCCGCGGTGAGCCGCGCCGACCCGAGGTTTCTCGGGGGTCACCGCGCGGCGGGCGCTCAGCGGTCCGACCACGCGAGTGCCCGCCTCTCGGCGAAGGCGCGGGGGCCCTCCTCGGCGTCCTCACTGTGGGTGAGCTCGTGTGCCTTCTCCGCGTCGATCGGCTCGCCGGTCGGCGTCATCTCCGTGGCCCGCGGCACGCGTTCGCCGCGCTCGTCGACCAGTACCGGGGCTTCCGACCTCGACATCTCGCCTCCACGTACACACCGACAACACGTAGATCCTTGCGGACGACGTCGTCCCGCCGCGACCGGTGCCGCCCTCTCGTCGGCGTCGCCCGGCCTCGCACTAGCCTCCGAGATCGACGTCCCGGTCCGCGCCGACGGTGACCTTGGTGCCCGCGACATCGGTGCCGAGCAGCGTCGCCAGGGCCTCCGTGCGCTGCGTCGTCGCCCAGGTCCGCGCGCCCTCGGGGGTGCGTAGGGCGACGAACGCGCGCTCGGGCTCGCCCTCGCGGGCGTGCATCACCGTCCAGGACTCGACGGTCGCCGGACCCTCGTGGTCGTACGCGGCCGGCGTGGAGCCCTCGGCGTCGACGTCGTCCTGCACGTCGGCGCTGCGGAAGCCGTCGGCGGGCGGGCGGGTGCCGTAGATGCCGATCGCGTGCTTGGTGAGGAACCCGCCGTTGGCGCTGACCAGCCCGACCGCGTCTCCCGCCTCGCGCAGGCGCGCGACGGTCGTGGCGATCGCGTGCCCGACGTAGTTGTTCCAGGGCCCGCCGGCGAACGTCAGGCCGCCGGTCACCGTCAGGGGCCGCGCCGGGTCGTCGAGCGGCAGCCCCAGCTCGTCGGCGGCGACCTGCACCGCCGACGGGAAGCACGAGTAGAGGTCGATGGTGGCGAGGTCGTCGAGGCCGGTACCGGCGAGCTGCAGGGCGGTCCGCCCGGCCGCACGGATCGCGGGTGACCGGTGCAGCGCCGGGCGCTCGGTGACCGCGAGCGTGTCGTGGGCGCGGGCCGACGACAGCGGGAAGACCCACCGGTCGCGCGGGACGCCCGCCCGCTCGGCGGCCTCGACCGAGCACACGAGCGCCGCCGACGCCTGGTCGACGTTGTTGTTCGAGTTCATCAGCTTCGGGTAGGGCCAGCCGATCCAGCGGTTGTCCGGTCCCGGTGTGCGGATCTCCTCGGGGGACCGCTCCTCGCGGGTCCACGCGTGGGGGTTCTGCGCGGCCACCGCGCTGAAGCGCGACCAGAGCCCGGCCGCGTGGTCGAGCTGCTCGTCGACGGAGCGCTCCCCCGCGATCCGCAGGGCCTGCTCGAACAGCGGGTAGAACTGCACCGGCATGGTCAGCCCGAGCGCGATCTCCCCGTCGGAGGCCAGCTGCGTCTGCTCGCCCTGCTCGGTGGGTACGACGTCGTCGTCCTGCCGCGTCCACGGGGGCTTGCCGCCCTGGGCTCTCCACGCCATCCGCGTGCGCCACGACTCCGCCCCGGTGACGAGCACCGTGTCGGCCCGACCCGCGGCCACGTCCCCGGCCGCCGCCGTGACCAGCTCCTGTGGCTCGTTCCCGCCGATCGCACTGAGCATCGTGTGCTGCGGTTGCGCGCCGACCAGCGACGCCACCAGACGGCCGGGGTCGCGGTAGCGCCAGGACAGCAGCGACACCACGCGCACCGAGTCGATCCGCGCGAGCAGGCTCTCGGCGCCGGCGTCACCGGCCGCGGCTCGGGCCGCCTCGGCCATCATCGCCGCGGGCTCGGGCGCCCGGAGTCCGGCGCCCTCGTCGACCGCGACGGAGCGCCCGTCGATCTGGCCCACCCCGACGATGACCGGGGTGCGGGGGTCGAGCGTCATCGGCTTCCTCCTGAGGTCACGTGATGGACGGATGCGTGATACTTGATCGCATGCCTCGCCCGACCACACCGCTGCTGAGCCGCGAGAACATCGTCGAGGCAGCCCTGCGCATCATGGAGCGTGACGGGTTCGAGGCCTTCAGCCTGCCGCGGCTCGGCGAGGAGCTGCACGTCCGCACGCCCTCGCTGTACTACCACTACCGCGACCGCGCCGAGCTGCTCGCCGAGGTCGCCCGGGCCATGGTCCGCTCCACCCGGCTGCCCGCACTCGACGGCGACGGGAGCTGGGAGGAGTGGTTCGTCCAGCTCGCCGTGAACTTCCGGGCGGCGATCCTCGAGCACCGGCGCGCGGCCCCCGTCCTGCTGCAGTTCCTGCCCCGTGACGTCATGGTCGCGCTCTACGAGGACGCCGCGGTCCTGCTCGACCGCGGCCAACAGGTCCCGAAGGAGCGTCGCGTGCTGCTGCTCGATGGGCTCGAGAAGCTCACGCTGGGCACTATCATGATCGACTCGATGCGCCCGGCCGACCAGACCGAGGTGTTCGCCACGGTCGAGCCCGACGCGCATCCGCGGCTCACCGAGGCCCTCCGCGCCAATTCGTTCACCGAGGACGAGCTCTTCGAGCAGGCCGCGCGGGCGTTCGTGCGTGGCGTCGGCACGATCTGACGCCACGAGCCCACCCCCTCCCACGCGGAACCGGACGATCCGGACCCGCCGACGGTGCTTGTCTCCGCTTACCGTAAGAGTTTAGATTAAGGGCGTCCCGTCCCGCTGGCATGGCGTCCACCACGTCCCAGGACCGGCGATCGCACCCGTTGCTGCTGGGGAGGCCTCTCGATGACGACAGGAACCGTGAACGACGCTCTTCGCTGGTGGGCGAGAACCGCGGGCGACCACCCCGCCGTCGACCAGCGCGGGGACGTCGTCACCTATCGCGACCTGGAGAGCTGGGTGACGCGCGTGTCGCGCCTGCTCGGGGAGCGCGGCGTGCGGTCGGGCGACCGCGTGGGCGTCATCGCCGGCAACACTCTCGCCTACTGCGCCGCCGTGCTCGGCGGGCTGCAGGCGGGCGCCATCGTCGCGCCGTACAACAACCGGCTCGTCGTCTCTGAGCTCACCCAGCTCGTGGGCGACTCGGCGCCGACCGTCGTGCTGACCGACGAGGCCCACGCGGGCACGATGAAGCGCGTGGCCGACGACGGGCACGAGTTCACGCTGCTGACGTTCGAGACCGACCTCGAGCCGCTGCGCCAGGGCGCCGACGACGTCAGCGAGCCCCACCACGCGGAGGCCGACGACCCGGCGATCATCGTCTACACCAGCGGCACCACGAGCGCCCCGAAGGGCGCGGTGTTCACCCACGGGACGATCGGCGGGATGATCCACGAGTGGTCGCTCATGGAGCCGACCTACGGCCAGGGGGGCGTCCGCCTCGCCATGGTCCTCCCGCTGGGCAGCGCCGCCGGCCTGCTGTGGGGCATCGTCAAGGCCGTCATGCACGGCGGCACGATGTACCTGGAGCCGAAGTTCGAGCCGGCCGAGGCGCTGCGGACCCTCGCGGAGCACCAGGTGCAGGTGCTCAACGGCCCGCCGATCATCTTCGAGCAGATCGCGGCCCAGCCCGGCTTCGCCGACGCCGACCTCACGCACCTCGACATCGCCGCGGTCGGCGGCGCGCGGGTCACCCCGGAACTGTTGAACACCTGGCTCGACAAGGGTGTCGTCCTCCGCCAGATCTACGGGCTCACCGAGGGCGGCGGGAAGGTCACGATCAACACCCGCGCCGGGGCGAAGAGCGCGCCCGGCAAGTGTGGCGGCAGCTCCATCTTCAGCCGCATCCGAGTCGTCGACGAGGACGGCAACGACCAGCCCGTCGACACGCCCGGGGAGATCGTCGTCAAGGGGCCGGGCGTCATCACCGGCTACTGGCAGAACGCCGAGGCTACCGACAACACCCTGCGTGACGGCTGGCTGCACACCGGCGATCTCGGCAAGCTCGACGAGCACGGATCGCTGACCTACGTCGACCGACTCAAGGATCTCATCATCTCCGGGGGTCTGAACCTCTCCCCCTCCGAGGTGGAGAACGTCGTGCAGCGCTACGAGGGCGTCGCGGAGGTCGCGGTCCTCAGCGCCCCGGACAAGAAGTTCGGGGAGACCCCGGCGGCGATCGTCTATGCTCCCGACGGCCTCGATGTCGCCGACCTCATCCGGCACTGCGATGAGCACCTCGCCGATTTCAAGGTGCCGCGCTACGTCATCGAGCGCCCTGAGCCGCTGCCGCGCATGGCCAGCGGGAAGATCGCGAAGCGGCAGCTGCGCGACGACTACGCCGACATCCCCGGGCAGTACACGAAGGTGCGCTGAGACCCGCTCCCCGGCTCCGACACGGTGGGACCGGTCAGCGGCCGTGCTGACCGTCGTCGACCTTGACGACGGTGCCGGTGACGGCCTCCGAGGCCGGGGCGACGAGGAAGAGCAGGGTGCTGTCGAGCTGCGCGGGGTCGCCGATGCGGCGCCGGGGCAGGGACGGCGAGGGATCGCCGATGCGCGCGATCATCCCGTCACTCATCTCGCTGCGGAACAGGCCGGGCGCGATGGCGTTGACGTTGATCCCCTTCCGGGCCCATTCCACGGCGAGGGTCTCGGTCATACGCACGACCGCGGCCTTCGAGGTCGAGTACATCGCCCCCGGAGCGGAGCCGTCGTAGTCGTAGGCGCCCATCGACGAGAGGTTCACGATCCGCCCCGGCAGGCCGAGGGCCATCACGCGTCGCGCGAACTCGCAGGAGAAGAGGAACGGGGCGCGCACGTTGAGGCCCCAGACCTGGTCGACGACGTCCGTCGCGACCTTGTGCGGGCGGCCGGGGTCCGGGATCCCGGCGTTGTTGACGAGGATCGTCACGGTGCCGAGCTCCGCCTCGGCGCGGTCGAGCGCGGTGACCGGGGCGTCGTCGTCGGCGATGTCGAGGACGACGGGGAGGCACCGCCCGCCCGCCGCGGTGATCTCCTCGGCGAGCTCGTCCAGGGCCTCACGACGGCGCGCGACGGCGGCCACGGAGGCTCCGGCGGCCGCGAGACAGCGGGCGAAACGCCGCCCGAGGCCGCCCGACGCGCCGGTCACCAGGGCCACCTGGCCCGTGAGGTCGGTCGAGGAGTTCGGCAGCGGGAACGGCGCCGCGTCGCCCATCAGCCGACGCGGTAACAGACGTCTGAGTGCTCGTGCTCGACGGTGGCGGCGAGCAACACCTTCGTCAGGTCCTCGTCCGCCGCGTCGATGTAGGCCGACGCCGCGTAGAAGCCCCGGCTACGCATCTGGTGCAGCACGTGCAGGACCAGCGCCTCGTGGGCGTCGGGCGTGACGTGCTCGGGGTCGGTCCCGATGAACCGCACACGCGCCGTGGCGAGGCGCCGCTGGTCCGGCGGGGGCGGCGGCGCGACGACGACGACCGCCGCGACCTCGCCGTCCTGCTCGGCCACGAAGGCGTCCTCGGGATCGAAGCCGCCCTCCTCGGCGAAGTGGTCGGCGTCGGTGACCGTCCAGCGGCCCACGCCGCGCACGCCCCGCGCGCGCTCGACGAGCCGTTTCACGCCGTCGGCGTCGGTGTCCTGCGCCATCGCGCGCACCGTGACCCCCTCGAGGAGCGGTTCCCCGGGGAGCTCCTCGGCGAGATCGCCCCAGAACGGCCGCGTCATCTTCCACAGCCGGCGGGTGGTCTCGGCGCCGAAGCGGCGCGCCATGCGGCGGGTGGCCGGATGGTTGCCGTGGGCCCAGACCGTGAGGTGGTTCGCGCCCGTGCCCGACCATCCGGGGAACTCGAGCCCCAGGGACTCGAACAGGGCCGTGCTGACCCCGAGGGAGCGGTGCGCCGGGTGCACGGCGTACTGCACCTCACCGCCCCCGTCCTCCTCGGAGACCGTGAGACGCAGGTAGCCCACGAGCGGGAGATCCTCCTCGGGGATCTCGGTCGCCAGCCCGACGTCGCGCCCCGTCTCGCGGGGCAGACGCCGGACCAGCAACTCGTGGCGCCGCACACCCGGGCGCTCCTCCGGCTCGGCGACGTCGAGCTGGGAGAACCCCGCCTCGGCGTCCTCTTCGGCGGCCGCGCGTGCGAGCTCGGTGAGCTCGGCGCGCTCCGCCTGCGACAGCCCGCCGGGGCGCCAGGAGTACGTCAGCACGGACGCTCTCCGCGCTCTCCCGCCTCGACCATCCGGCGCTTCTCGCGGTGGAAGACCTGGTTGGCGATCTCGTTGCGGCCGAGCACCATGTCCCCGGCGTCGGCGCTCCACATGCCCGACTGCGAGTCACGCAGCAGCGGGAAGTCCTCCTGGTGGAGCACCGCGAGCAGGATCTCCCAGTTCTTGTCCCAGAGCTTCGACCACTTGCCCTCCTCGAGGCCCGAGTCCTCGACCTTGGGCACGATGAGGCGCATCTCCATCACGCACTGGCCCGGGTCGCTCGGGTGGGGCCGGAAGGTCAGGAGCTCGAAGTGGTCGGGCTGCTTGAGCAGCGTCGAGTTCGGCAGCAGGAAGTGCGTCTCGGTGACGTAGTTCGACAGGTCGACCCCGGCCGAGTCCTCCTCGAGGAACCGGTCGATCGTCTTGCGCGGCGCCACGAAGCGGCAGTGCCGCCCGAAGTCCTCGAACGCCATGACGTTGGTGTGGATGTGCTTCGCTGCGGTGTTCGGGTGGGCGTACTGGATGTGGTAGCCGTCCAGGAACGCGTCCTGCATCAGCTTCCAGTTGGTGGTCTCCTCGAAGCCCTCACCGCGCACGCACACGAGGTCGTCGAGCTTGTACTCGGCGAGGATCTGGTCCATCTCCTCGCCCAGCCAGGACGCGACGTCGATCGTCTCGGCCGCGCGGTCCACCACCCAGATGAACCCGTGCCGCTCCTCGGTGGGGATCTCGATGAGCCCCTGCTTGCTGCGGTCGATCTCGCCGAACGTGTTGCCCAGCGTGACGGTGCGCAGCGATCCGTCGGGGTTATACGACCAGCGGTGGTACGGGCACGAGAAGATCCGGCACTTGCCGGACTGCTCCTTCTCCAGCAGGGCACCGCGGTGCCGGCAGAGGTTCACGAACGTCTTCACGCCGCCGTCGGGCTGCCGCACGATGATGACCTTGTTGCGCGGCATCTGGAGCGTCATGAAGTCGTAGGCGTTCGGCACCTCCGACCCGTGCGCGACGATCGACGGCACGCGACCGAAGATGTGCTCGCGCTCCTGGCGCGCGACCTCCGGGTCGGTGTACTCCCCCGACGTGAACGGGTTCGTCTCCGCGAACTCGTCGGTGGTGCCGTCGCGCAGGTGGTCGAGCGCGCGGCGGATGCGGTCGTCGCGGGACTCCCGCTTCGCGGTGGTCATCTCGTGAACCTCCGGACGTGGACAGCCGGCCGCCGACCGGACGGGACGCCGGCGGCTCGCGGACGGGCGGCGTGATCACCGGTCCGTCCCCCGGGAGTGCCCCGGACACCCAAGAATCTAACATCTTAAGGTAACTACTGACAGCTCCTGACCAGATGAGATCCTCACACGTCGGCCCCGGGACGGTCACCACCTGACGGTGGCGCCGACCCGGGGCCGGGTGTGACCAGTGAGGCGTCAGTCCTTCTGGAGGGTCAGCGCCCGCTCCGGGCACATCTCCACCGCGCGCTGCGCGGCCTCCTCCTCGTCGGCGGGGACCGGGTCGGCCAGGACGATCGGATCGCCCTGGTCGTCGCAGTCGACGATGTCGGGGGCCGTGCCGTAGCAGAGCCCGTGACCGGCACAGGCCTCTCGGTCGACCTGCAGGTGGGAGGTCATACGACCGCCTCCTCGGACGTTCGGGCCCGGCTCAGTCCTGGGTGGACCAGGGGTGCGGGGTGTCTTCCTCGAACTGGATCGCGACACGTCCGAGCGTGCCGCCGTCGGTCGCCGGGATGACGACACCCGACATGTACGCCGACTCGTCCGAAGCCAGGAACAACGCGACGTTCGCGTTGTCCGTGATGGCCGGCGGCCGGGGGAGCTTCAGCGGGATCGGCGAGACGCCCGGGTCCCACTTGCCCTCCATGTCCTCCTGCATCTGCTCGTAGGACTTCCCGATGACGTCGGTGCCGGGGCCCATGAGGAAGTTCGGCGACATGCCGTGCGTCGGCGCGAGGGCGTTGACGCGGATGCCGTACTTGCCGAGGTCGAGCGAGAGACCACGCACGAGACCGTTCACGCCCGCCTTGCTCGCCGAGTAGGGCGAGATGCTGTGGTACGCCGCGAACGAGGCCGCCGAGGAGGTCGCGATGATCGTCCCGCCGCCGTTGGCACGCAGCGCGGGCACGGCGTGCTTGGCGCACAGGAAGACACCGGTGAGGTTGGTGTCGATGACGTTGTGCCAGTCCTCTTCGGGGAAGTCCTGGAACTCCAGCGTCTCCCCGCCGAGCACGGTCGGCACGCCGCCGCGGGACACGATGCCCGCGTTGGCGAACATGATGTCGAGCTTGCCGAACTCGGCGACGGCGGTCTCCACCGCGCCCTTGACGTCGGCCTCCTTGCGCACGTCGCCGACGACGGCGACGGCCTGGCCGCCCTGCTCGGCGACGAGCTTGACGGTGCCGTCGGCGCGCTCGCCGTCGATGTCGAACACGACGATCTTCGCGCCCTCGGAGGCGAAGAGCTGGGACGACTGACGCCCCAGCCCCGAGCCACCGCCGGTGATCACAGCGACTTTGCCCTCGAGCCTCATCTACGCAGGCGTCCTCTCTGACGTGGTGGGCCCCGCACCACCCGGTCGGCGAACTCTCTCGCCGCCATGACGTCGGGCGGGGTGTCACGCTCAACGGACACCGAGGGGCGCACCGATGGTCGATGACGTCTGTCACCTTATTCCTATAGGTTTTGGCGGTCAAGCAAGGGAGGCACGTGTGGACCAGCCGGTGAACGTCCTGGATCTCTTCCGTCTCGACGGCCGCGTCGCGGTGGTGACCGGCGCCAGTTCCGGGCTCGGTGCGGGGTTCGCCCGCGCCCTCGCCCAGGCCGGGGCGGACGTGGTGCTGGGGGCCCGGCGGGTCGACCGGCTCGAGGAGACCCTCGAGGCCGTCCGGGCGACCGGGCGACGGGGGCTCGCCGTGCCCACCGACGTGACCGACCCGGAGCACTGCGAGCGGCTCGCCGCGGCGGCGGTCGACGGCCTCGGCCGGGTCGACGTGCTCGTCAACAACGCCGGGGTGAGCAGCGTCGTGCCCGCGCTGAAGGAGGAGCCCGACGGCTTCCGCGGCGTACTGGACGTGAACCTCGCCGGCGCCTACTGGTCGGCGCGGGCGTGCGCGCGGGTGATGGGGCCGGGCTCGAGCATCGTGAACGTCTCGAGCGTGCTCGGGCTGATCGGTTCGGTGCTGCCCCAGGCGGGCTATTCGGCGAGCAAGGCCGGCCTGCTCGGGCTCACCCGCGACCTGGCCGGGCAGTGGACGCGCCGCCGGGGCATCCGCGTCAACGCGGTCGCGCCGGGGTTCGTGGCCACGGAGATGACCGAGGAGATGCCCGAGGACGTGCTCGCGCGCTTCGTCGGCGAGGCGCCGATCCCCCGGCTCGCGACTCAGGCCGAGATCGACGCCGCCGTGGTCTTCCTGGCCTCGCCCGCGTCGAGCTACATGAGCGGGTCCACCGTCACCGTGGACGGCGGGATGTCGGGGCACTGAACCAGCGACGCCTCGCTCACGCCGGCAGCTGCGCCGCGCTCACATAGAGCGACTGGTACTCCAGGTAGTTGTCGAGCGCCTCGGGTCCGAGCTCGCGCCCGATCCCGGAGTCCTTCATCCCGCCGAACGGCGCCCCGAGGTCGAGGTCGTAGTAGTTGACCCCGATCGTGCCGGCGCGGACCCGGCGGGCGACGTCGATGCCGCGCGACTCGTCCGCCGTCCACACCGACCCGGCGAGCCCGTACTCCGAGTCGTTGGCGATCGCCACGGCGTCCTGCTCGTCCTCGTACGGGATCACCGCAAGCACCGGGCCGAAGACCTCCTCGCGGGCGAGGCGGTCGCGGTTGTCGACGTCGGCGAAGACGGTCGGCTCCACGAACCATCCGCGGTCGAGGCCCGCGGGGCGCCCCCCGCCCGCGACGAGCCGGGCGTCGCTCGCTCGGCCGACCTCCACGTAGCCCAGGACCCGCTCGCGGTGCTGCTCGCTCGCCATCGGTCCGCACGTGACGGCCGGGTCGAGCGGATCCCCGACCGTCAGGCCCCGCGCGAAGGAGGCGACGGCGTCGACGACCTCGGCGTAGCGTGAGCGCGGCGCCAGGATGCGGGACTGCGTGGTGCACGTCTGGCTGTTGTTCATCAACGAGGCCCCCGGCAACCCGGCGACGAACACGTCGAGGTCGGCGTCGTCGAGCACGATCGCCGCCGACTTGCCGCCGAGCTCGAGAGTGCAGCGACGCACGAGGCGCCCGCACTCCGCGCCGATCCACCGGCCCGCCTCCGTGGACCCCGTGAAGGCGACCTTGTCGACCTCCGGGTGCACGACGAGCGCGGCACCGGCCTCCCGGCCGGCCAGCACGACGTTGAGGACCCCGGGCGGCACGCCCGCCTCCTCGGCCGCCTCGGCGAGCACATAGGAGTCCAGGGCCGTCTCCGGTGAGGGCTTGAGCACGACGCTGCACCCGGCCGCGAGGGCCGGAGCGATCTTCATCATCGCCAGGACCTGTGGATAGTTCCAGGGGGTGATCGCCCCGACGACCCCGACCGGGGCGCGGCGGACGATCGTCGCTCCGGCCCGGCTCGGCCGCGTGGACTCCAGCGGCAGGTCCTTGATGATCTTCGCGTACTGCTTGAGCAGGGCCACCGGCGCGATGCCGTTGACCGCAGCGGACATCCGGATCGGCATGCCGTTCTCGCGGCTGACGAGCGCGCTCGTCGACTCCGCGCGCGCCGCCAGCGCGTCGGCGAACCGGCGCATGATCGTGGCCCGCTCGGCGGCGTCGGTGTGGCCCCAGGGGCCGTAATCCAGGGCCTCGCGGGCGGCGTGGACGGCAGCATGGACGTCGGCCTCGTCGCCCATCGCGGCGACGCCCAGCGGTTCCCCGGTGGCCGCCTCGAGAGCCTGGTGGGTCGCGGCGCCGTGCGGCTCGACCCAGCGCCCACCGATGAACAAGCGGGTGCGGTCGAGGTCAGTGGCCGTGGACGTCATCCATCGCCTCCAGGAGGTGGGTCGGAGCTGGTCTCGGGAGGAACGGGACTAGAGCGTGCGCTCGGAGCCAAAGAGCGTGGCGCCGACCAGCGGCGCCTGCGGGCCGCCGAGCAGCAGGGACACGTCCGCACCGGGCACCGGGTTCGGTGAGCTGCCACGGATCTGGCGCACGGCCTCGACGACCAGGCCGATGCCGTGCACGAACCCCTCGGCGATGTTGCCGCCCGCGGTGTTGATCGGGAGACGCCCGCCGGGGGCGATGAGGTTCTCGAGCGTCATGACCGACCCCGCGTCCGGGCCGGGCGGGCACAGGCCGACGTCGATGAGGGACGCGACCGCGGGCCCGGAGAAGTTCTCGTAGACCTGCACGACGTCGACCTCACCGGGCTTGATCCCGGCGTCGTCCCACAGCCGCGCGACGAGCGCGGGATGGAACCCGGCGCCCGTGTAGGGCTCGTCGTTCTCGACCGACTCGCTCCAGCCCGAGGCGGCGCCCTGGACGCCGCCGAGGATCGGGACCAGCGGCTGCGCGAGCTCGCGGGCCCGCTCCACGGTGGTCACGATGACCGCGCCCGCGCCGTCGTTCTCCCGCGAGCAGTCGAACAGGCGCAGCGGCTCGCTGACCGGGCGGCAGTCGCGATAGGTCTCGTGGTCCAGCGGCTTGCCGTACGCGACGGCGTCCGGGTTCTGCTGGGCGTGATGGTAGTCGGCGGCCACGAGCGCCTCGAGCGCGGACGCGGGCACGCCGTCGACCTCGAGCATCCGTTGGGTCCGCAGCGCGCAGATCTGCGCCGGTGCGAGGATCCCGTGCGCCGAGAGGAGCGGGGGCAGGTGCCCCTGGATGTAGCTCTGCCGCCCGACGTCCGACTCGGAAAGACCTCGGTAGACCGCGACGCACTCCGCCTGGCCGCTCGCAACCGCGGCCGCGGCCGCATTGACGGCGGCGGCGACACCGCCACCCCCGCCGCCCCAGACCATCGTCGACCAGCGCAGCTCGCGAACGCCGAGAGCGGCGCCGACGGCCAGGCCCTCGCTCAGATCGTTCGCGTAGGAGACGAAGCCGTCGATGTCGCGCACGTCGATGCCGGCGTCGGCCGCCGCGCCGAGGATCGCCTCGAGCGTCAGCTGAGTCGACGACCGGCCGCTCTGCCCGCGCTTGTGGTACGCGGTGTTGGCGACGCCGACCACCGCCGTCTCGCCCCGGATCGACCGCGTCATCGCCTCTCCGTCCCTCGTCGCGGCGCCCTCACGTCAGCCGCCACCGCAGGAGTGGCCACTGCCCGTCCGCGCCAGGGGTGTCGATCTCGCCCTTGACCTCGCGGCCGATCGCGACGTCCTCGACGTCACCGCCGGCGACGACACCGAGGACCCGCCGGCGGCCGGCCTGCGGCAGCTCGACCAGCAGCACGAGGTAGGGCAGGTGCCCGCTGACCTCCGGCGCGAACGGCTGCCACGTGCGGGTCCAGCTGTAGACGGTGCCGGCGGGTTCGACGGTCGGCCAAGCGAACTCCATGCTGTGGCATCGCGGACACATCGGCCGCGGGGCCCAGATCCACGACTCGCACCGGGCACAGCGCTGGAGGCGGAGCTCGCCGGCGGCGAGGCCCTCCCAGTGCGGGGCGTCGAGCCCGTCGGCCGCCGGGCCCTCGGCCGGCAGTCGCGGCGGCGTCGGGGGCACGTTGCGGACCTGCGTGACCTGCCAGCCCTCCGGCATCCGGATCCACCGCGAGCGCAGGACCGTCTCGCGGCCGTCGGCCGCGGTGTAGCGGATGTGGGCCGCGAACAGCCCGTCGTCCTGCGGCTCCAGGGAGAGCAGCTCGCTCGACACCAGGTCCTCCGGCAGCGCCGCCGAGGCGACGAGCTGGCCGATCCGGTCGGACCGGAAGTCGTTGAGGATCGCCTGCTGATCGCCGGCGGCGACGACCTGTCCGTGTCGCTCGACGACGGCAGGCAGCTCGCGCGGGATCGAGTCGGCGCTCACGGCTCATCGTCCTCGAGCGAAAGGGCGTCGGTCGGGCAGCCGGCGACGGCCTCGCGGATCTCGCCGAGCTCGTCGGGCCCGACCTTCTCCTCGAGCAGCGTGAGGCTGCCGTCCTCCTGCAGCTCGAAGAAGTCAGGTGCGACGGACTCGCAGATCCCGAGCCCGTTGCATCTCCGGTAGTCCACGGCGATGCGTGCCATGTCCACTCCCCTCCTCGGCGGAACCCGGACCGACATTACCTACACGTTGTAGATTAGGCTACGTCCGAGGTGGGCGTGCCGCGCTGCCGGTGACGACTGGCGCGCTGTAAGGCCGCCTGCGGGGTCGACAGCCCCAGCGCTCCGGCGATCTCACGCCACGGGGCGCCCGATCGCCGTGCGGCGTCCAACAGCTCCGCCTCGAGGGAGTCGAGCCGGTCCCGGGCCTCGTCGATCACACCCAGCGCCCGAAGCAGGGTCTCCCGCTCGGCGTCGCCGGACGCCCTCGCGTCCCGGTGCCCACCCCAGGCGGAGCAGACCGGGCACCGACGATGCCTGGCATCGACCTCGACGTGAGTCACTCGACCTCCCTGCGCGCGATCGCTGGGTTCGCACCCTAGCGCCCGGGTGAGACAGGACGACAGAAATCGTCACCTGTCTGCCAGCGCGTCGTTGGAGGGGCACACAGCTACTCCGTGGCGACGTTCGGACTCCCCCGTTCGCCGGGCTGAGTCGCGGACGCTGCGGCTCCCCGTGACGAGGAAGGTCCATCGATGTCCCTTCGTGCTCCCCGCGCCTGGCGGACGGCCCTGATGACCGGCCTCGTGGGCGGCCTGCTGGTCGGCGCGACGGCGATCGGCGCCGGGAACGCCGTCGCCGCCCCCGCACCCACCCCCGACCCGGCCGCCGACGAGCCGGTCCCCGCCCGCTGCGGCCAGACCGTCCAGGCCGAGCCCGGCCAGGAGATCCGGGTGACCCCTGCGCTCGGACTGCCCTTCCTCGTGCCGGTCGAAGCCGGCATGGACCCGATCCGCCGCTCGGCGGGCGGGGTCCTGTGCCGCGTGAACGTCGAGGTCGCCGCCCCGGCCGCCGCGGCCGCCGCCCAGGCCGCACCGCCGCTGCGTCCCGTCGCCGAGGCCGCGCGGCGGGCCGCCGACACCGCTGACGCCGCGGTCGACCCCGGCCCCGAGGCGCCCGCCACGGTCGCCCCGACCCCGGTGTCCACCGTCGCGCCGGCGCTCACTGCCGAGCGGGCCGCGGCCGCCGCACCCGCGTTCGGCTCGGCCTTCGGCGGGCTCCCCTCGTCGTTCCTGCGCTCGGCCGTCGGCCCCGCCCCGGCCCAGTACGACCCGGCGACGCTGCTCGGTTCCGCTTTCGGCGGTCTGCGCGCCGGGGCACCGGCCTACCTCGGCGGCGAGCCCGCCAGCGCGGTCACCACAGCGAGCCAGATCCAGGCCCTGCCGGCCGACGGGCTCGCCGAGAGCGGCGTCGGCGCACCCGGCCTGCTCGCGGTCCTGAGCCTGTCCGGCGTGACCGCCGTCGTCGTGCGCCGACTGACGCTGCGACCACGGAGCGCGACGACCGGATCGACGGATGCGCGGGACGCCAGGGAGTAACAGACTCCTCGACGGGTTACCTCATACCTGTAGGTCGCACCGGTCGGGGAGGCGTCGACCATGGTGAGCGTCATCGCCGTGCTGGTCCTGGGGGTAGCGGTGTCCGTCGTCGTGGGGCGGGCACTGCGCCGCGCGGGTCGCCCGTTCCTCGACGACGTGTTGCAGGACGATCGCGTCGCGGATGCCGTGTCGCGCCTGCTCGACGTGCTGTTCTACCTCGTCTCGTTGGGGACGGTCGCACTCGTCGCGTCGGCCGAGCTACCGGGCTTCGCGCCGCTCTATGCCGTGTCGCTCAAGCTCGGCATCGTCCTCGTCGTGCTCGGTCTCGCCCACGGCGGCACCGTGCTGATCCTGCTGCGGATCAAGAAGCGGCGACGCCGGCAGCTGGTCGAAGAGGAGATGGCGCGGCGCCTGGGCCGCGCGGGGACGGAGCTGCGATGACCGACCGCCCGTACCGCGTGGTCATCGTCGGTTCCGGGCCGTCGGGCTTCTACGCCGCGGCCGCGTTGCTCGACGCGGATCTGGACGTACGGGTGGACATGTTCGACCGGCTGGCCACCCCGTGGGGGCTGGTCCGCGCGGGGGTGGCCCC